>JAINDL010000116.1 GCA_019931245.1 Bryobacteraceae bacterium CoA2 C42 | reverse complement strand
GCCGTAGCGTTTGTAGTCGTGAGTCATGGTCTGGGGCCCTGCCTCGCTTCAACGGCAGACCGGGCTGCGTGCGGTCCAAGGCCTGCACTTGGCTCTTCTCGTCGACGCAGAGCACGATGGCGTGTTCTGGTGGGCTCAGGTAAAGGCCGACGACGGCCTCGAGCTTCTCGGCAAACAACGGATCGTTGCTGACCTTGAAGGTCTCGGACCGATGGGGCTTGAGTCCGTGGGCCTGCCAGATGCGCAGAACGCTGGTGTCGCTGCTTCCCATGTGCTTCGCCATACTGCGAGTGCTCCAGTGGGTGGCGTGGGCCGGCTGTTCGAGAGTGGTCAACCGGATGACATCCGCTACCTTGTCCGGGCCGATCAAGGGCAGCCGGCCGGGGCGGGGAGCATCCTTCTCAAAACCAGGCTCAAAACCAGGCTCAAAACCAGGCTCAAAACCAGGCTCAAAACCAGGCTCAAAACCAGGCTCTAAACCAGGGAGGCCTTGGGCGAGGAGTCGCCAGCGCCAGCGAGCCGCCTTTTGCACAGAAATGGACAGGATTGCCGCGATCTCCAGGTTCTGTTTTCCCTCGGCAGCGAGCAGAACCACGCGGGCCCGTTCGGCGACCCGGACCTGAGACTTCCGGCCGTTGGCCCACCCCTCCAGCGTAGTTCGCTGTTCGGCGGAGAGTTCGATTGGCGGAACAACGCGCATAAAAGTCCAGCACCTCAATTGTCGAGGCGTCGGAGAGCGCATAATCGTGCCCATTACCGAAGCACTACACTCGGCCTTTCCCGTTGAGTGCCCTCGGCGCGGAGAGAGAACCCAAGTCGCTGAGCTTGGGTGCTGGGTCGGCCAGCCAGCCCTGGGGGACGTCTTCAAAGGAGTGTTTGCGGCAGATAGAAGGATCTGCGGAAGCCGCAGGTGGAGACGGTCAATCCGCTCTCTGCCGGAAATTCCATCAGGAACCACCCAGAGGCACCTCGATGACCCTGTTGGAGAGGACGGCGTTGACCAGTGCCAGCAGGGCCGCGCACTACCGAGTATCGTGCCACTGATGCGGATCAGAACCGGTTACGGGAACAGTGTTTGGACTAGGCCGGGTTGTGGCAGAAGTTACATTCGTTGGGGGCTTTATGTTCGTCGTGGCAGGCCATGCAGGCGTTCATAGTGATGGGTTTTTCCTTTTTGATGACTTCGCTTTCGGCGACATTGCCGTGGCATTGGGCGCAATCGACGACGGCGGTGTGGACTTTGTGAGAGAACCAGACGAAGCCGGGTAACTTATAGACGCGAACCCAGGGGACGGGCTCTTTTTTGGCAGCGTATTCGGCGAGGAGCTGGATGTGTTTGCTTTCTTTCTTAATGGCGGTGTGGCAGGTCATGCACTTCGATTCGGCGGGGAAGGTGGCGGCTTCCCCTTTGCCGGGCATGGTGTGGCACTCGTTGCATTTGAGCCCCATTTTGAGATGGGTTTTGTGGCTGTAGGGGATCGGCTGGTCCTGGGCGAGGAGCAGGAGCGCACCGAGCAGGCTAAGGCAGAGCAAACGCAACGTAGGAGTCTCCGGATTTCGTATCGAGGCGGGCTCCTCCGCCGCAGGCGATGACGACGTACTGTTTGCCGTTGACCGAGTAGGTGGCCGGGGTGGCGTAGCCGCCGGCGGGGAGCTTGGCTTCCCATAGGATAGCGCCGGTGGCGGCGTCGAAGGCGCGGAACATTTCGTCTTTGGTGGCGCCGATGAAGACGAGGCCGCCGGCGGTGAGGACGGGGCCGCCGAAGTTTTCCGTGCCTACCTCTTTTTCGGTGGTGCTGTTTTTGCCGAGCACCTTTTGCCAGAGGAAGACGCCTTTATTGAGATCGATGGCGGTGAGCTGGCCCCAGGGGGGCTTGATGCCGGGGTTGCCTTTTTCATCGCGGAGCTTGCGGATGCCGCCGAGTTGGTAGGGGTAGGGACTGCCGGGCGGGGCGTCAACGATCTGCATGATGGTGGGCAGGTTCTGGGAGTTGATGTAGAGGATGCCTTTGCCGGGATCGACGGCGGCGCCGCCCCAGAGTCCGCCACCGACGGTGCCGGGGACGACGGCGGTGCCGCGTTTGCCGGGGGGGATGTAGATGCCTTCGTTGATCCAGTTTTTGGACATTTCGGTGAACCTGGCTTTCAGTTCCGGGGTGACGTCACTGGGTTCGTAGCGCTGGGGGGAGAAGGGCGGGGGCTTGAGGGGGACGGGTTGGGTGCGGGAGGCGATTTCGCCGGGGATATCGGAGGCGGGGAAGGCGCGCTCTTCGACGGGGAGGAGGGGTTTGCCGGTGGCGCGGTCGAGGACGAAGACGTAGCCTTGCTTGGTGATCTGGGCGAGGGCGGGCTTGCCTTTCCAGGTGAAGAGGTTGGCGTTGACGGGGAGGTCGTAGTCCCAGATGTCGTGGTGGACGGTCTGGTAGTGCCAGAGGCGTTTGCCGGTGTTGGCGTCGAGGGCGACGATGGAGTTGCCGAAGAGGTTGTCGCCGATGCGGTCGGCGCCGTAGTAGTCGTAGGAGGGGGAGCCGAGAGAGACGAAGACGACGCCTTTTTTGTCGTCGACGCTGATGCCGCCCCAGGCGTTGGTGCCGCCGGAGGTTTTCCAGGCGTCCTTGGGCCAGGTATCGTAGCCGAACTCGCCGGGGTGGGGGATGGTGTGGAAGATCCAGCGGCGCTGGCCGGTGCGGACGTCGTAGGCGCGGATGTGGCCGGGGGCGGCCATGCGGGGGCCTTCGCCGACGCTTGAGCCCATGATGATGAGGTCTTTGTAGATGACGCCGGGCGAGGAGGAGCCGTTCATGGCGCCGGGGGGATCGCGGTCGAGATCTTTGGCGAGGTTGACGGCGCCGTTATCCCCGAAGGAGGGGATGGCTTTGCCGGTTTTGGCGTCGATGGCGAGGAGCTGGGTGCCGGCGGCGTAGAAGACGCGGGCTTCGGATTTATCCTGCCAGAACATGACGCCGCGGCTGACGCCGCGGAAGCGGGAGGAGGGCGGAGAGAAGCGCCAGAGGAGTTTGCCGGTGGCGGCGTCGAGGGCGACGGCGTCGAGGGTGGGGGTGGTGGCGTAGAGGACGCCATTGACCATGATGGGGGTGCACTGGATGGCGGTGCGCCCGCGGGGGTCGGCGTCGCCGGATTGGAACTCCCAGGCGACTTTGAGTTGCTTGACGTTGGTGCGGTTGATTTGAGTGAGGGGGGAGTAGCGGTTGCCGTCGTTGCCGCCGGACCAGGAGCGCCACTCCTGGGGGGCGCCCGGTTGAGCGGAGAGGAGAACGGAAAGGATTAGGAAGATGACATTGCGCATAGGGCGGTCCGCGTCAATGTATCAAAAACGGAGCGGGTGGCGTCAGGGGGCGGGCGCGGGGATAAAGGCGGGACAGCGCAGGACGGGCAGCGGAGGGTATTTGGGGAAAGAGCTATTGGTGAGCGCGACTTCGCAGAGGAAGAAACAGCTGCCGCGGGCGGTTTCAATCCGGCGGCTGTGCTGGCACGTCGCGCACAGACCGGGATCGACCTTCAAGGTTTGGGAGCCTCGAATTGAATGGTGGAATCAGCGCCGAAACGCTGATAGTTAGAGAATGTTAACTTCATACGCAACCTGAGGGGGCCGGAGCGAAAGGGGAGGGTGTCGTCGGCAAACGCGATTTGCGGAAACCAGTAGCCCCCAGTTATCGGATGCCGGATGGTGGTGAAACGGGGGAAAAGATTCTCCTCTTTTTTGGTGATGATCTGGGGGACGGCGCGGCCTTCGGTGCGGATGACGGAGAAATCGGACTGGGCCGCCCAGACGAGGCCTTCAAAGAGGCGCTGGCCGTCGAGAATCTGGCGGGGCTGGACGGCGAGAACCCAGCAGGGGACGCCGTCGATGGTCTCTTCGCCGCGGGGTTGGGTTTGGTAGAGCCAGAGGCGCTCTTTGGTGAGGAGGAGGGGCTGGATTTCCTGGATGTCGCGAAAGTCTTCGGGGGTGAGCTGGAGGCGGACGAGGCGGTTGGTGGCGGGTTGGGTGAGTTTTTCGGTGCGTTCGCCGGAGGGGGAGAAGATGACTTCGCGTTGTTCGGAGTAGTAGCCGGCGCGGACGTTGCGCTGGTCGAACTCTTCGAGGAGGAGCTGCTGTCTGTAGAGGTACTGCGCGCGGACGGCTTCCGAGGCGGACTCGCGTTCGGCGATGCGTTTGGCGAGGTCGCGGGGCGGATCGGCGGCGCGGATTGGCGATACTAGGGAGGTGCAGACGAGGGCGGGGATGAGGACGTACGGGCTTAGCATGGCGGTGTTGCTGCCGGTGCTGGCGGCCGGCGGCGGAATCTATCTCTCTACGCACAGTATCGCTTGGGAGGAGGCGGGGCCGGCGCTGGCGGCGCTGATACTGGAAGCGGCGATGTTCCTTTCGATGGGGAACGAGGCGGCGCGGCGGTGGTGGCGGCCGTGGAGTATGGCGGTGAGCGTAGCGGTGCCGGCGCTGCTGGTGGGGGCGCATCCTCTCGTACTAGCGGTAGCCGGGGTCATGGCCTTCTGGTTCGTCGTGCTGCCGGCGAGCCGGTGGACGGATGCGCTATACGCGCTGCTGTACGGGGCGATTACGCTGGGCAAGCTGAGCGAGCATCTGTACCCGGCGCCGCTGGCGAAGCTGCCGCTGGCGATTCTGGGAGAGCTGGCGTGGGCGCGGATTTTGATCTGGGCGGTGCTGGAGGTGCGGGGGCAGGCGGGCGTGGGCTTCGGGTTTGTACCGAGTTGGCGGGAGGTGGGGATTGGGCTGCGGTGGTATGCGCTGTTTTTGCCGGTGGGGGCGGCGGTGGGTTGGGCGATCGGGTTTACGGGGTTGCGGCAGGGGCCGTGGATTTGGGAAAAGCTCTTGTTGAACGCGCTGGGGACGTTTTTCGGAATCTATATTTTCGTGGCGCTGCGGGAGAATTTTTTGTTTCGGGGGATGCTGCTGCCGTGGTTTGCCGAGTGGATGGGGAGTTGGCGGGGGGCGCAGTTGGGGGTGGCGCTGTTGTGCGGGGCGGCGCATTTGCCATTCCGGCAGTTTCCGAACTGGCGGTTTGCGTTGCTGGCCGCCCTGGCGCATTGGGTGTATGGGCGGGCGTTTTTGGAGGCGGGGAGCATCCGGGCGGCGATGGTGTGCCACGCGCTGGTGGTGGTTACGTGGCGCGTGCTGCTAAGTTGAGGATTTCGTCGTAGCGGTGGCGGCGGAGGCCGGGTAGGGGGGAGCGGGCGGCGGCGGCCATGGCGGCGGCGACGGTGGCGGCGGGGGTGGCGCGGTAGGGCCGGAGCGGACCGGGGAGCAGGAAGGGCAGGGCCTTGAGGACGCGCTGGCTGATCCATTCGGCGGGGCGGAGTGCGGGGCGGGGGCCGAGCAGGACGCTGGGCTGGAAGATATCGAGGGAGGGAAAGTGGAGCGCGGTGAGGTCGCGTTCGAGTTCGCCTTTGACGCGGAGGTAGAGGTTGGAGGAGTGGGGATCGGCGCCGATGGAGGAGACGAGGAGGAGGTGTTGGGCGCCGTGGCGGCGGGCCCATTGGGCGAGGCGGAGGGGAATTTCGTAGTCGATGCGGCGGAAGGCTTCGGGGGAGCCGGCGGCTTTGAGGGTGGTGCCGAGGGAGCAGAAGAGGGTGACGGGGGGCGGGAGGGCGTCGAGGTCTGCGAAGTTGGAGACGATTTCAACGAGGTGGGGGTGCGAGAGGCCGGAGGGACGGCGGACGAGGGCGGTGAGGGGGTGGAAGGGGGAGTGGGCGAGGAGGAGGTCGCGGAGAGCGCGGCCGATGAGGCCGGTGGAGCCGAGGAGGAGGGTAGAGGCCATTGACTGGTATCGTAGCCTGAGATGCGACCTTGGGGCGCGATCCGTCTGACCCTGGCCCGGCTCGCCGAAAAAGAGCGGCTGCCCGGGGGAACTGGCTGATTCGCCGGTGGAGACGCCAAAACTGGTCCGGTCAACGAGGCCATCGCCCGGAAGAACCTCGCAGAGAAGCCGGTCCGGATGGTGATCGACGAAAACGGCTACCACTGCCTTGATTAAGAAACCCCAACCACAATAAAACCTTTTTCCGCTCGGCCGCGTCTGCTAGAAGTGAGTGCGTGAAACTGTTCTTCTCCTGATAACGTTCTCCTGTGTATACGCCACGGCCGAACCGATTTGTCCAGGTGGTTCGGCCGTGGCGCATTTTCGTTTGCGCGTAGAGCGGCCCGGGGAGACGGGCGCCCTACCGATAGAGAACGTCAACACGCTCCGGAAGGGGGATACGGTGGTTTATGTGCCCGGCGATCCCGTGCCGGGCGAGGATCTCGACAAGGCCGAAGTCGTGCTGCTGGTGGCGCCGAAAGAGGGGCAGGAGTTGCAGGTAATGGAGCGGAAGCCGGCACTGGGGCGGCAGCGGTGGGAGTTGGGCTACGATGCCGCGGTGGTGGCGGTCGCCTACGGCCCGGCGGGGCTGCGGGCGGAACGGGTCCGCGACATGGTGAAAAAGGATCCGGAGTTGGTGGTGCAACTGGCCGAGTACGGGGAGCGGACGACGCAGGTGGAGACGCTGCTGGCGGCCATGAGCCGGCCTTCGACCGATAGCGAGACGATGGAGGCGGCGCTGCGGGGCTTTGCCGCGAGCGGGGCGGGCGGCACGCGTCTTGATCGCAATGCGACGCTCGACCAGCAGACGCTGACCATGCTGCGGGCGGTGAACCCGGCGCTGGCGGCCTACGACCCGCTGTCACCGGAGCCGCGGGTGCGCTGGCAGCAATCGGCGGGGCTGGCGGCGGCGGTGGCGGGGCTGTTTCTGGGAAACACGGTGGCGGTGGCGGCGACGAGCGCCTCGCTGTTTTTGAATCTCCGTAGCGTGGCGTTTCCGCGGACGGAGTTCCGCAGCGCGCTGCGCCGGGACGCGGCGCTGTGCGCCAAGCGGGAGTCGGGCAGCGGGGTGCGGTTCGCTTATCTGTGGGCGCGGCGGCTGCCGGAGGCGAAGACGCCGGCATTGGCGCTGCGCGCGCCGCTGCATCTGGGCGCGGGTTTGCCGGCGCGGATCGAGTTTTCCGAGCCAGCGGCGGCGTGGAGCCAGGTACGGCAGTGGCGCTGGCTGGATGCGGCGGGGGGGTCGGCGCCGGTGGGGGGAACGGTGCAGGGCGGTGCGCTGCAGTTGGCCATGCCGCCGGCGCCGGGGCGCTATGCGCTGGCGGGGGACTGGGAGTGGCAGGAGTTGCGGGCGCCGCAGGCGGTGACGGTGCATGAGCTGCCGGATTTGGCGGCGATCCGGCTGACGGAGGCGTCGGCGGATGCGCTGGAGGCCGGGCGGGGCCGGGTGCGGCTGCGCCTGCACGGCGCAGACCTGCAGTTTGTGACCAAAGTCGAGCTCGAATCGGCGGCTGATGCGCTGGCCGAGCGGGTGGCGGCGCGGTTTGTCCCGTTGGCGGGGCCGGGGCTGGAGTTAGAGCTGGAGGTGGATACGGACCGGTTGCGGCAGGGGGCGCACCGGGTGTGGCTGACGCGCGCCGACGGGGCGACCCATGCGTTTGCGGCGATGGTGCACGGCCCGGCGCCGCAGCTGACCGGGGGTCCGTGGCGGATCCGGCAGGACGGTTCGGCGCAGCGGATCCGGTTAACAGGGGAGCGTCTTGAGCAGGTGGAGCGGTGGGAGTTTGCGGGCGGGACGGTGCAGTGGCAGCGGGAGCGGCAGGAGGCCGAGGTACGGCTGCATCCGCAGGCGCAGCCGGGGACGAGCTGGGAGCTGCATGCCTGGGTAGGCGGCAGGAATCTGCCGGTGAAGTGGCCGAATGCGGTGCTGGTGCTACCTCCGGCGGTGACGGTACAAAGTGTGCAGCGGGCCGCGCCGCCCGCCGGTTCGGTGGAACTGCGGGAGAAGGAGGTGGACGCCGGGGGACCGGTGAGCGTGGCGCTCCGGCTTTCGGGTGCCTTGGCGGAGGCGCCGCGGGCGGGGCAGTGCGCCAAGCTGGAGCGGGCCGACCGGTTGAGCGACCGGGAGTGGTTTGTGGTGGTGCGACCGGAGGGGGCCGACGGGTGTCCGGTGACGTTGGAGGTGGAGCCCGGGGGAGCGGTGGTGGAGTTGGGGGAGCTGGTCCGGCGTCCGGAGGTGTTGGGATTTGCCTTGAGCGGCGAGGCGGCGGGGCCGAATCAGTACTGGGGCGAACTCACGGGTAACGGCCTCGAGCGGATTGTCCGGGTGGGCTGGAATGAGCGGGAAGGGGTCGCGGTGACGGAGCTGCCGGCTAACAGCGAGGGGCGGCAGCGGCTGCGCCTGGCGGTGCCTTGGCCATCGCCGGCGCCGCACGCGCCGCTCTTTATCTGGCTGCGGGGCGAAATGGCTGGCCGGCGGACGAACGCGCGGTATTGAGCCGGGAGATCAGGTCGTCTTCCCTATCAGATCCTCTTCTCTATCAAGTCGTCTTGGCTTCGAAGGCGAGCGCGAGGAAGGCTTTGGGTTGGAACTCGATGCGGAGCGGGAGCGGATTGTCCGATCCCTTCTCAAACCAGAGGCGGAACTTGCTGCCGCGGGAGCCGCGAAGCTCCTGCAGGCGGCCGTGGACGGCGATGATACGTTCCGGGAAGCGGGTAAGGCCGCGGGCGGCGAGGCGTTTGGCGACCTTTTCGTCCCCGCGCTTTTCGGCGACCAGTTTGTGCTCGCCGCCGCCGTAGACAAAGGTGCATTCGGTCTTTTCGGCCGGGTCGCGGATGGTCTGCATAATCGCGGACAGGAACGACCGCGAGGCGCTGCGGGCGTAGAGAACCACCTCTTTGCCTTTGGGCGCGGCCTGGCGGATCATCTGTTCGGCGAAGGGGTACAGCTCTTCGAAACGGGTCCAATTCCACGCGGCGGGGGTTTCAAAGCGGACGGAGCGGGAGCGGGCGGCACCCGATTGGATCTGACCTTCGATGGCCTGGTACTGCAGCTTTTCGGCGCTGGCTTCGAGCGCCGATTTGGCCTGCGCGAAGCTCTGTTCATCGGAGGCGGTCATGAAACCGGTGTAGACGGTCTCGGCGGGGGCGCCGCCTTCGGACTTTACCGTCTCCTGAATGAAGCCCAGCCGGTTCAGCCCGCGGGCGCGTTCCGGGTCGGAACCGGCGGCGAACTGGAGCGATTCGATGGTCTGCCCGGACTCATCCTGCAGGCGGGCAGCAGCAAATCCACCGCCCACGCCCTCCCGGGTGTAGATGGGCAGCGAGAAGAGAAGAATGACGGCGTCGGCGCGGTAGTCGCGGCGCAGGAGCGGCTTCATGGCAAACACCGCGGGAACCGGAACGGAAGCGGCGGCGAGAGCCTGCAGGAACAGACGTCGCGTGTAGGAGGCGCAGGAGGTTGACATCAGCGTCGTTATAGGGATCAATCGGCAGTTTGAGCGGAAAGCTTAAGGTAGATTGGAGAGCGGACAAGGGAAGGAAACCTGTTTCCCGTCAAGGCAGACGTACCCTGCAGGCAAATGGTTCCCAAGTATGAGTTTGCTCTCTAATTGTCCGCAGAGGCCAAGGGGGAAGTCAACCTATGGGGCCGAGAGCGCGATGGCTTTGGCGAGATCCTCGTCGGCGCGGACGGCTTGTCCGAGGGCGCGGTGGGAGGCGGCGCGATTGCGATAGGCGTTGGCGTATCGGGGATTGAGCCGGATGGCTTCGGTGAAGTCAGCGATCGCTTTGTCGTACTGTCCGAGCCGAATTTTGGCATAACCGCGCCCGTTGAAGGCGAGGGGGAAGTTGGGGCGCAGGGAGATGGCGTGGTCAAACTCGACTATCGCTTCGGCGAACCGGTTGGCCCGGGAGAGGACCCGGGCGCGTTCGTGAGCGCTGTCGGCGGTGGGGGTTGCCGGGGGCGCGGGCTTGGTTGCCGGGGCCGGGCGGGAAGGCGGTGGGGCGGTTTTGGCGATGTCCGGTGGTGGTGGGAGCGGTGCCGGGGCGGGTTCGGGGTTGAGGGCGGGGTTGAGGGCGGGGGTGGGAGCGGGGGTGGGCTCCGGGGGTACAGGGGGCGGGGCGTTGCTGGCGGCGAGGCGCTCGACGGTGCGGTCGAGAATCGGGGGGATCTCTGCGCTGTCCGGGTCGAGGCGCAGCGCCTCTTCAAGGTCTTCCTTGGCCTTGTCGAAGGCGCCGGTGAGGTAGTAGGCGCTGCCGCGGGCCAGCCAGCATTCGGCGAGGCGCGGGGCGAGTTCAATGGCTTTGGTCCGATCGGCGAAGCCCTCTTCATGGCGGCCGAGCAGGTGGTAGGAGCCACCGCGGGCGATGTAGGCGCGGGGATTATCGGGCTGCAGGCGAATGGCCGCGGAGCGGTCGGCGAGGGAGGCCTCGATTTTTCCCAACTGGACGAGGGCGCCGGAGCGGGCCATGTAGAGATTGGCGTCGTCGGGGGTGAGTTCGATGGCGGCGGAGAGATCGTCAACGGACTCCTGCCACTGGCTGAGGCGCTTGCGGGCCTCGCCGCGTAGGAAGAGGGCGCGGACGAGGCGGGGATTGAGCTGGATGGCGTGGGAGAGGTCAGCAACGGAGTTTTCAAACAGGCCCATCTGGCCGTGGGCGAAGCCGCGTTCGAGGAAGGGTTCGGCCCAGTCGGGACGGAAGTCGATGCAGCGGTTGAGGTCGTCGATGGCGTCGCGCCAGCGCTGGAGTTCCATGGCGGCTTTGGCGCGGTCGAAGTAGGGTTGGGGGTCGTCGAGGCGGAGGCGGATGGCGGCGGTGAGGTCGGTAATGGCTTCGGGGTACTGCTTTTGCTTAAGGCGGGCCTGGGCGCGGCCGTAGAAGGTCCGGGTGTTCGTGGCGCCGGCTTCGATGGCCTGGGTGAGGCGGCTGATGGCGAGTTCCCAGCGGCCGCGCTCGAGGTGCAGGAGTCCGAGGGCCTGGAGGGAGTCGGCGTCGGCCGGTTTGAGGCGGAGGGCATGTTCAAGGTCGGCGGCGGCGCGGGCGGGTTCTTTGCGCTGGAGGAACGCCTTGCCGCGCTCGCGGTAGGCATCGGCGAAGTCGGGGCCGTAGAGGATGGCGGTGGTAAATGCCTCGAGGGCCTCGGCGGGGCGGTTCTGGGCCGCGGCGGCCACCCCGAGTTCGTAGGCCTTTTGCGAGCGCTTGGGATCGGTCTGGCTGGCCTGCGCCAACGTGGAGCAGAGCAGAAGAGCGCCCGTGAGCAGGCGCAGCCGTGCTGCCACTACCCTGCCTGCTGGCCGTGCGGCCGACCCAGGACGGGCCGAAGGCGAGGACGGCTTCGGAGTGGATCGGAACGGAGCAGAGTTAGCAAAGGAGTCCGGAGCTTGGCAGAAGGCCACCACGCACTGTGTAGTTTAGCACTCAGGACAATCTGATCTCCTGGGGTTGGCCGCCGGGGCCGATAGTTCCGGTAGCAAGCATGCGGAATCTGTACCTTCACCTGGACGGATCTCTCCCCGCGCCGCCGGGGTGGGAGTGCGGTACGAGCGGCTGGCAGGGGCTGCAACTGCTCCAGCAGCATGGCTTTGCCGTGGCGATTGTGGAGTTGCCGATTGTCGGGATGAGCCCGGAGGACTGGCTGGGGGCGGCGTTGCGGCTGCGGCCGGCGCTGCGGGTGATCTTTCTTGGCCGTCATGTGCGGGAGGCGGTGGCGTTGCTGCGGTCCGGCGCCAGCGATTACGTAGAGAGCCGGGATGCGGCTTTGGCTTCGGCGGCGCGGCTGCCCGCGCCCCCCCCCCGAGCGCCCGAGCCGTGGCGGCGGTTGCTGATTGGGGACAGCGCGGCGATGCGGCCCGTGCTCGACACGATCCGGTTGCTGGGGCCACGCCGGAGCACGGTTCTGATCTCCGGGGAGACCGGGACCGGGAAAGAGGTGGTCGCCAAGGCCATCCACGCCGCCAGCCTGCGGGCGCGGGAGGCGATGGTATCGGTCAACTGCACCGCCCTGCCGGAGGCGCTGCTCGAGGCCGAACTGTTCGGCCACGTGAAGGGGGCGTATACGGGAGCCTTTCAGGCCCGAAAAGGGCGTTTTGAGGAGGCGGACAAGGGGACGATCTTCCTGGACGAGATCGGCGACATGCCGATTGAGACTCAGGCGAAGCTGTTGCGGGTGCTGCAGGAACGGGAGTGCCAGCGGCTGGGGTCGAGCGAAATGGTCAAGCTGGACGTGCGCGTCGTTTCGGCCACCAACGCCAATCTCGAAGAGCGGATCGACCGGGGCCGGTTCCGGGAGGATCTCTACTACCGGCTCAACGTGGTGCCGCTGCTGCTGCCGCCGCTGCGGGAAAGGGCGGAGGATATCCCCATGCTGCTCGAGCACTTCGTCGACAAGGTCTGCCGCGCCGAGGAGTTGCCGCGGAAACGGGTGACCGCCGATGCGCTCGAGCGGCTGCAGGAGTATGGTTGGCCGGGGAACGTGCGCCAGCTGGAGAATACGGTTGAGCGGGCGGTGGCGCTGAGCGGAGACCGGCCGATGCTTCATTTCGGCGATTTTAGTCTGCCGGTACGCACCAGCGTCAGCGGTAACGTGAGCCCCCCGGCGCCGCAGCCGGAGTCGGCGCCAAACCTGCCCGAGCAGGGGTTAGACTTCACGGCCACCATTCAACGCCTGGAGCGAACGCTCATTGAACAGGCGCTACGCCGCAGTAATGGAAACAAGAAGCAGGCGGCGGATATGCTCCGGCTGAAGCGAACAACCCTGAGCGCAAAACTCAAGAGTCTCGATGAGGTAGCGTGAAGCGCTAGGAAGGCACGCGGCGCTTGCGGAACTCATCGACGGCAACAAAGACAATAATCATCGCCCCGATCAGCGCCTGCTGCACATAGGGATTGATGCCGAGCAGGTCGCTGCCGTTGGCGAGCAAACCCATGATGAAGCCGCCGACCAGCGTCCCGATCACTGTACCCTCACCGCCCCGCAACGAACCGCCGCCGATGACGACCGCGGCAATCGCCTGCAGCTCATAGCCTTGGCCCGCGGTGGGCTGCCCGGTCGACAGCCGGCTGGCTTCAATCAGTCCGGCCAGACCGGCCAGACCGCCGCACAGCGCATAGATGGCCACCGTATGAAAGTTCACCGGAATACCCGCGTAGACGGCCGCCTCGGCATTGCTGCCAATCGCAAATACATAGCGGCCCAGCCGGGTGTGTTCGAGAATGAAGTGCACCAAAGCGGCGCAGGCGATCAGCACCACGAGCACAAAGGGGAAGCCAAACACCGTCCCCTCCCCCAGAAACTGGAAGCCTTTCGGGACGTCATGGACGGGCATGCCGTCCGAGATAATCAACGCGAAGCCCCGCAGCACCCCCATCATGCCGAGCGTCACGATGAAGGGAATAATCCGCAGCTGCGTAATCAAAATCCCGTTCAGCAAGCCGCAAAGCAGGCCGGTGGCGATGCCCAGCAGCACCCCGAGCGGGATGGGCACCCCCTTGGCCATGGCCATCGTGCCGCCGAGTCCACCCAGGGCGACAATCGAGCCGACCGAGAGATCGATGCCGCCCGAAATGATAATGAGCGTCATCCCCAGAGCGAGGGTATTGAACACCGCCGTCTGCCGGACCACGCTCGACAGGTTCTGCGAGGTCAGAAACGAGGGACTGGCGATGCTCAAGGTCACAAACAGGGTGAGCAACGCCAGAAAAGGCAGCAAACGCTTAATCATTGCAACAGATCTCCCGACTCCGGCGGCGCCGTGGCCAGCCGCATAATGTCTTCCTGCGAACAGCCGCGCGGGAGTTCGCCCACCAGATGGCCCTGGCTCATCACCAGAATCCGGTCAGCCACCTGCAACAGTTCCGGCAGTTCGGAACTCACCATCAGGATCGCGGCGCCTTGGCGCGCCAACTCGTCCATCACGGCAAAAACCTCAACTTTCGCGCCCACATCGATGCCCCGCGTCGGTTCGTCGAACAAAAACACCCGCGCCCCGCGGTTCACCCACTTCGAAATCACCACCTTCTGCTGGTTGCCCCCGCTCAGCCGGCCGGCACGCTGCCGCCCGTTCTCGCAGCGGATGCGCAGGCGGTCGATCGCCTCGCGCGTCACGCGCTCCTCCTCCGGATGCCGGATCACCCCGCCGGGGCTGACGGCGTCCAGATTCGCCAGGGTGACGTTCCAGCCGATGGGCAGGTCGCGGGCGAGGCCCGTGCGCTGGCGATCTTCCGGAATCAGCGCAACGCCGGCGGCGACGGCCTCGCGGGGGTTACGCAGCGCCAGCGGCCGGCCGGCCACCTCCACGCTGCCGCTGCTCACCGGGTCCAAGCCAAAAATCGCCCGGCACAGCTCCGTGCGCCCGGCGCCCATCAGGCCGCCGAGGCCGACAATCTCCCCGGCGCGCAGCGTCAGGCTGACGTGGCGCAGCAGGGAGGGCGTCGAAACCCCGGTGACCGTCAGCAGCGGCTCACCCGGGGGCAACGGCTCCCGGCTGTAGATCGAATTTACCGCCCGGCCGACCATGTACTGAATCATCCGGTCCCGGGTGAGGGTGGCCAGCGCCTCGGTGTGCACCGTGGCGCCGTCGCGCAAAATGGTCACGCGGTCGCCCACGCTGCGCAACTCCTCCATGCGGTGGGTGATGTAGATCACCCCCGTGCCGCGCTCGCGCAGCTCCCGCACGATGCGGAAGACCTCGTGCGTCTCGGCTTCCGACAGCGACGAGGTCGGTTCGTCAAAGATCAGCAGCGACGTCCCGTTCTGAATCGCCCGGCAGATCTCGACCAGTTGCTTGCCCGCCGGACTCAAACGGCCCACCATCCAGTCGGCCTGCAGGCGAAAGCCGTACTGGGCGATCAACCGCGCCGCCTCGGCCAGCATCTTGCGCCGGTTCACCGTCCCGAGCGGCCCAGGGATCTCCCGCCCCAGAAAAATGTTCTCCGCCACGCTCAAGTGCGGCGCCAGCAGCGACTCCTGGTGCACCATCGCAATGCCCATCTGCGCTGCCTGCTTCGGGTTTTCGAAATCGACGGTCTGCCCCTGCCAGATCATCGCGCCGCCATCGCGCTTCTGCATCCCGGCGATGATTTTCATCATCGTAGACTTACCGGCGCCGTTCTCGCCCATCACCAGATGGACCTCCCCCGCCCGGATTTCGAGATCCCCCTGCCGGAGTGCCGTCACCCCTCCGAAGCGTTTCTCGACGCCCTTCATTTGCAGCAACATAACGAATTCCCCAGTTTACAATGCGTTTCGAAATGATCACGCAAATTAACGCCCCGGCGGAGAAAGTTTTCGCCTTCCACGAGCGCGCCGACATCTTTGCCCTGCTGACCCCGCCCTGGCAGAAGGTCCAACTCGTCAGCCGCCAGGGGGGCCTTGAAACCGGCGCGCGCGTGGTCTTCCGGGCGTTTCTGGGCCCCTTTCCCGTCACCTGGGTCGCCGTCCACACCGATTACGAAAAGAACCGCCTGTTTGTCGATGAACAGGAGAGCGGCCCCTTCGCTTACTGGAAACACCGCCACGAGTTCCTCCCGCAAGGCGCCGGCTCCGTACTCGCCGACCGGATCGAATTCCGGTTGAAGGGCGGTCCCGTGGCCGATCTCCTGTTTGGCTGGGCAGCCAAAATCCAGTTGACCCTCATGTTCCGCCACCGCCACGCCGTCACCAAACGGCTCTGCGAAGCCTAATTGGGCGGACCGTCCTCGCCCGGAATATCGTCCAGGCGGTTTTCAAACCGGGTGAACTCATGCATAAAGCTCAGTTTCACGATCCCGGTGGGGCCGTTGCGCTGCTTGGCCAGAATCAGCTCGGCCAGCCCGTGCAGCGAGGCGTCGAAGCGCTTGTAGTACTCTTCACGGAAGACGAAGGCCACCATGTCGGCGTCCTGCTCGATCGACCCGGATTCGCGCAGGTCGCTCAGCACCGGCCGGTGATCCCCGGGGCGCGTCTCGCTCGCACGGCTCAGCTGCGAAAGCACTAGGAACGGGCACTCCAACTCTTTTGACAGCAGCTTCAGGCCGCGCGACAACGCGCTGACCTCCTGGTTGCGGTTCTCAACGCGCCCCTTGCTCGTCATCAGCTGCAGATAGTCGACCACCACCAGGCCAAGATCAGCCTGCGACTTCAGCCGGCGCAGTTCGGCGTGGATCTCCATCAGGCCGATCGTCGAACTGTCATTGATAAAAATCGGCGCCTTGACGATATCGACGAGGCCCTTCTGCAGCCGGCGGCGTTCGTCGTTATCGAGGAACCCTTCCCGGAACTTCGTCTGCGACACCCGAGCCTGCGCGCACACCATGCGCTGCAGCAGCGACTCGCTCGACATTTCGAGCGAAAACACGGCCACCGCCCGCGGATTAGTCGGGTTCATCGCCACATGCTGCGCCACATTCAGCGCCAACGCCGTTTTACCCATCGCCGGCCGGGCCGCCAGAATAATCAGCTCGCCGGGGCGGAAGCCGCCGGTCATCTCGTCCAGCTTCAGGAAGCCGGTGGCCGTGCCGCGGATGCGCTTGGTCGGATCGAGAAACGCATTGACGCCGCCCTCGGCCTTGCTCAGAATATCGCGGGCGTGCAGCAGCTTATTGGCGACGTGGGACTCGCCCAACTGCAGCAGATCGGTCTCGGCACTGGCCAGAATCTCATCGGCGCTCTCCTGCCCGCCCACGGCCCGGTCAATCAGGGCCTGGCTCGTCAGAATCAGCCGCCGCCGCAGCGAATGCTCCCTGACGATGGTCGCGTAGCGCTCGAGATCGTACAGCTTGGGCATCCCGTCGTCGAGCGAAACCAGATAGCTCAACCCGCCCACGGTTTCCAGCTCCCCGTGGCGCATCAGCTCATTGGCCAGCGTGACGCGGTCGATGTGGCTGTTGGCCTCCGACAGCTCAATCATCCGCGTGAAGATCAGCTGATGGGACTGTACGGAAAAGTCGGTGGGCTGAATCAGGCTGGCGACGTTGAGAAACGCCGAGGGGTCGACGAGGATCGCGCCCAGCAGGTAGCGTTCAATCTCCAGATTGGCCGGTAGGCCTTTCTGAAGGACAAGATCATTGGCAGCCATAAAACGAAAGTAGCCGACTCCGGCGCGCGGCGCAAAAGCCGGCTGTCCTCAGGTTTTCCACAGGTGGCCTACCGCAGCCGGATCTCCTTGGTTTCAAGCGTCCGCCCCCGCGCCTGTTCGAGGCGCGCGGCCGACTTGTTGTACTCCAAATGCGCCACCACGGCCCGGCGGCGCGATTCGAGCAGCTCGTTCTGCCGCTGCAGGACGAAAAAGTTGGTCGATTCGCCCGTCTGAAAGAGCCGGACTTCGCTGTTCAACTTCTCTTCGGCCGCCTTGGCCGACGCCTCGGCCGCCGCAATCCGCTCGCGGGAAGCCACCAGCCCCTGCAGCGCGTTGCGCACCTGCGCGTCAATGGCCTGTTCAAGGCGCGTCCGTTCGAGCCCCAGCCGTTTTTCGGCAATCGCCGTCTGCGCCAGCGCCGCCTCCGCGGTCCGGTTGCGCAGATTGAGCTCGAACTGCATGCCTACCTGCACGGTCGGAAACCGGCCCGTGAACACGTTCGACAGCGCCGACCCGTACCCGCCCAGCAGAAACGGCGGCAGCGAACCCTGCACCGGCGGCAGCACCGGCGCCAGACCCGCCAGGCCGCTCAGTTGGTTCAGCCGGCTGTAGATCCCCGCGCTCTGCCCTTCAAACGGATTGGGCGCCGTGCTCAGCGTCCCCGCCAAGCCGCTGTTGGCGTAGCCGGCCACCAGGTTCACCTGCGGCTTCAACTGGTCCCGGTTCAGCTCTTTTTCGATCTCATTCACCGTCCGCCGTTGGCTCAACAGCCGCAGTTCGGGCCGCTTGGCGAGGGCGGTCTGCACAACCGCGCCCAACTCCTCCGCCTCCGGCTTGCCGGTGATTTCCGCGTCGGCCGGCACCACCTCCTCGCCCCAAACGGCGTTCGCCCGTCCGTTGGCCAGCAGCAGCTTCAGATTGTTTTCGGCGGCGGTCAGAATGTCCTGCGTCGCGTAGAAGGAGTCCCGGCGCCGTTCGAACTCGGACCGCGCGAGCGAAATCTCGACCGGCGCCAGCGTGCCGGCCGCAATCTGCCGTTCGGTGCGCGCCAACTGCTCCTGCCCGAGTTTCACCCCGTCTTCGGCCACCTGCACCGCCTGCCGGGCGGCGACCAGGTCCCAATAGGCCTGTTCGACGCGGGCCACCACGTCGATCACGCGCAGCTCAAAGTCGGTCTCCGAGATCCCCACCTGCTTGCTGCGAATTTTGATCTGCGCGCGTTCGCGGTCAATCAACCGGTTCCGCAGCAGCGGCTGCGTGTAGGTGAGCAGCAGCCGCGAGCTCAGAAACGGATTCAGATTCACGAACGGGTTGTTGGTCTGGGTCCGGGTGTTATCGAAACTCACGCCCAGGCTCATGCCCTGCCAGGGCGCCCGCGTGCGCACCCCGGCGTTGTTGTTGATAAACCGCTCTTCGAGCTTACCCGTGGCGGCCTGCAGGACGGAGGCGGCCGGGGTGTCCCGCCGTTCGTAGCTGGGCGTGTAGGAGAAGACGGGGTCGAAGACGCCCTTGGCCGCGTTCAGCAGTTGCTGGGCGGTGGCGATGTTGGTCCGTTCGATCTCGATCTCGAGGTTGTTCTGCAGCGCCGCTTCGACGGCTTCTTTCAAACTCAGCTTCCGCGCCGCCAAAGTCACGCCCACCCGCTGCTTGTTCAACTCCTCGGCCCCGTGCGCCACCGGCGCGAGCACGGCGACGAGCGCCAGCAGCGCCGCCGTCGGGCCGGCCGCCTTCCGCCACGGCAACCACCGGCTCCAGCGGCGGAGCCACGACGTGCTCGCCAAGTCGTCAAACAGACTGTAGGAGACGGGCGTAATCAACAGCGTCAGCAGCAGGCAGAGCGTCTGGCCCCCAATGACAACAATCGCCACCGTCCGCCGCGTCCCCGCGCCCGCGCCCTGGCCGAGCGCCAGCGGCAGCATACCGGCCACCAGCGCCGCCGTGGTCATCAGAATCGGCCGCAGCCGGTCCTCGCAACCCTTGAGAATCGCCTCGAGCCGCGGCAGGCCCTCGCGGCGCAGCGCCTTAATGTGGTCCAACTGCAAAATCGAATTCTTCTTCACAATGCCAAACAACACGAGAATCCCCACGGAGCTGTAAATAATCGAAAAATTCTCCCGCATGATAATCAGCGACAGCAGCGCAAACGGCATCGACAACGGCAGACTGAGCAGAATCACAATCGGGTCGACGAAGCTCTCAAACTGCGCCGCCAGAATCATGTACATGAAGATGATGGACAGCAAAAACGCAATGACGAAGCTGGCGCCGGCGCGGCCCAACTCCTTGCTCCGTCCGATGGTGCCGCTGCGGTAATCAGGCGGCATCTGCAGCTCCTTGATTGTGTTATCCGCCACTGCCAGCACCGTCGACAGGGACTGCCCTCCCACCACGCTCGCGCTGATCAGAATCTGCCGCTGCCGGTTCCGCCGGTCGATGCCGATGGGGCCCGTGTCCTCCCGCAGCGTGGCGACGTTCGACAGCGCCACGTTGCCGAGCGTAGCCGACGGCACATACAGCCGGCTCATCGCGTCCGGCGAGTTGCGAAACTCACGCGTCACGCGCAGGCCGACGTCGTAGCGGTCGTCGCCTTCGCGGTAGGTGGTTACCTGCTCATCGCCGGCCACCAGCGTCCGCAGCGCCGTCGCAATCGAAGCCACATTCACGTTCAAGTTGGCCGCCTTCTCCCGGTTCACCAGCACCCGCACCTCCGGTTTCCCCGCCTCGTAGGAGCTTTCCAGGTCCGCCACCCCTGGCGTCGCCGCCAGCTTCGCCATCAGTTTGCGGGCGTAACCGTCCAATTGCGCCAGGTCCGAACCCTGCAGAAAGTACTGAAAATCCCGGTTCGGCCCGGCGCCCTGAATCACCGCCGGCAACTGCACGGCGATGATCAGGTCTTTATACTTCCGCAGCGTCTCCCGCGCCATATCCATCACCTGAAACTGGTTCTCGCGCCGCTGGCCGGGCTGCACCAGGGCCACCAGAATCGTGCCGCGGTCCACCTGCTGCCGCGGGTCGCTGCCAATCTGCGTCAGCAGGTTCTTCACCCCCGGCAAGCGCCGCAGGTCCGCCTCCACCTGCCGCATCAACTGGTCGGTACCAGCCAGCGAGGAGCCGGCCGGCATGCGCACCGTGACTTCAAACTCGCTCTGGTCATCCTGCGGCAAAAAGTCCACGCCAAGGAACTTGAACAGCAGACCGGTCGACAGAAACGTCGCCACCGAGATGGTCACAATCACCCACCGGTGCCGCATCGACCAGCGCAGCATCGCCTGGTACGGCACATCAACCATCTTGAAGATCAACGTCTGCTTAGTGGCGTTGGCGTCGTGGCCCGGCGTCAGCTTCAGAAAGCGGGAGCAGAGCATCGGCGTCAGCGTGAAGCTCACGACGAGCGAGACCAGGATCGCAAAGGCCGCCGTGAACCCGAAGCTCGACATGAAACGGCCTACAATGCCGCTCATGAACGCCACCGGCAGAAAGACGACCGCCAGCGACAGCGTCGTCGCCAGCACCGCCAGGCCAATGTCGCGCGTGCCCTCAATGGCGGCCTCAATCGGCGTCATCCGCTTCTCTTCAAGAAACCGGAAGATGTTCTCGAGCACCACAATCGCATCGTCAATCACAATGCCCACCATCAGCGTCAACGCCAGCATCGTAATCTGATTGAGCGTAAAGCCCATCAGGTTCATCAGCGTGTAGGTCGCAATAATTGAGGTCGGGATGGCCACCGCCGCAATCAGCGTCGACCGCCAGCTCCGCATAAACAGCAGCACCACCACCCCGGCCAGCACCCCGCCCAGGATCAGGTGCTCCTGCACGGCGTGGAACGACTCGACGATGAAGAACGACTGGTCGCCGATATAGGCGATCTCGAAGTCCGGCGGCAGCAGCGGACGGATCTCGTCGATGCGCTCCTTCACCTTTTCAATCACGGCCAGCGTGTTCGTCCCGGCCTGTTTCCGGATCTGCAGCACCACCGCATCCCGGCCATCGAGCCGCGCCAGTGTCCGCTGCTCCTTGAAGCCGTCCTGAACCGCGCCGATGTCCTCCACCCGGATTGGCCCGCCCGGTGTATTGGCGACAATCAGAGTTGAAAAATCGCCCGGACGCAGGATCCGGCCCAGCGTCCGGACGCTCAGCTCGCGGTTGCCCTGGTCAAGACGCCCGCCCGGAATCTCGGCGTTCTGTGCGCCAATCGAAGCCCGAATCTGGTCGATGTTCAGGTTGTAGGAGTACAGCTTCTGGCCGTCGAGCCAGATCTGAATCGCCCGCTCCCGGTCGCCAATAAAACGCACCTGCCCTACGCCATCGAGCGACTCAATGCTCTTCTTGATCCGGTCATCGACCAACTTGGTCGTCTCTCGCAGGTCGCGGTTGGCCGAGACCACCACGTTGATCACGGGCGAAGCGTCGGTGGAGACCTTCTCCACCACCGGCGGATCGGCGTCCTGCGGTAGTTGGCCGAGAATGGTCGAGATCTTATCGCGCACCTCCTGCGCGGCCACCTCGGCATCTTTTTCGAGGGTGAACTGAATGGTCACCCGCGACAGGCCCTCCGAGGAGTTCGAAAACAGTTCATCGATGCCGGAGACCGTGTTGACGGCCTCTTCAATGCGCTTCGATAGCTGCGTCTCCACCTCTTCGGGCGAAGCGCCGCGCAGCGTGGTCGTAATCGAGACGATCGGAAACTCGATCTTCGGAAACAGGTCGACGCCCAGCTTCCGGTAGCCGTCCAGGCCCAGCACGACGAGCATCAGAATGAGCATCGTCGCAAACACCGGACGTTTGATGCAGATCTCTGCCAGAGTTTGCATGGCTTACAACCTCACCTTGGTGCCGTTGGTCAGCGTGGCCAGTTCGGAGACCGCCACCCGGTCGCCGGGCCTCACCGCCCCGTTCGGTACCTCCACCCACCCATCGGCCTCAAAGCCGGGGGTAAAGGTCACCAGCCGCGCCGCCCCGTTCTCAATGACAAACAGTTTCGTCAAACCCGCGACGCTGTAGAGCGCCTGCCGCGGCACGGCCACCATGGCGGCCGCCGCCTGCGTCACCAGCTTTACCTGCACGAACATCCCCGGCCGCAGCCGCGCATCGCCCCGCACCAGCCGCGCCTCCACCGATAAAGTCCGCGAACGCGCGTCGAGCCCCGGGTTCCGCTGCCGCACTACGGCCGTAAACTCCGCCCCCGGCAGGGCATCGGTGGTGAAGGTGAGCTGCGTGCCCAGCTTCACGGCGTCCGAAGCCGCCTCTGGAATCTCCGCCCGCAGCCGCAGCGGGTTGGTCTTCACGAGGCGAATCAGCGGCGTATTGTCCTTGACGAACTGCCCCACCGCCGCCACCTTCTCGCCCACTTCGGCGTCGAACGGCGCCCGCACCACCGTATCGTTGCGCCGCTTTTGCACAATCTTCAAATCGGCCTCGAGCGCCGTCGCGTTCATCCACGCCACCCGCATCTCGTCCCGCGCCAGTTCGACGGCCGCCTGCCGGGCCCGGTAGGCCTTCTCGGCCTCGGTGAACCGCTCCTGCGAAACATCGCCGGTCTTCACCAGCTTGGCCGCGCTCTCGTACTTGAACCGCGTGTCCTCGAGCTGCGCCAGTACCTGCCGCAGCGCGGGCGTCGACTCCGGCGGGCTCATCTTTCCCGCGTACGCCGGGAGACCCAACCGCGCCAAAGCTTGGTTCAACGCCCCGCGCGACCGCTCAATCTGCAGGTCGTACTCGGTCGGGTCGAGCTCCACCAGCACGGCGCCCTGCCGCACGGCCTGGCCGAAGTCGTAGTGAATCTTCGCTACGCGACCCTGCACCTCCGAGCTAAGCGTCACCGTATCGTCCGGCAGCAGCGAACCGGTGGCCACAATCGAGCGCTCCACGCTCCGTTGCTCGGCCGCCGCCGTGCGGACCGCCACCGGCGCCGCCTCCGGCCGGGGGGTGGCTTCGCTCTTCCCGGCGGCCGCCGGAGCGGCCTGGCGTCCGCAGCCGGCCGCCCACAAACCAAACAACGCGCACAACAAAGTAAGAGAGAGTTTCATTTCAGAATTCCATTCAAGAAGAGGTCCACAATGCCTTCGAGAGCGCGCTTCTTACTCGCGCGCACCGTGCGGAAGCCAAAGTGAAGTTCAAACAGGCAGTACTGCATCACGGCGCCGACAATGGCCCGGGCGGCAATCGTCGGATCGAGCGGGCGTAACTGCCCGGCCGCCATTCGCGCCTTCAGATAGGCGGATACTTTGGCGTAGACGGGGCCCGAGTTCCGCTCAAAACACAAATCGGCCAGCGCATGCCCTTCGAGCGCGGCAAACAACACCTGCCGGATGTACTCCGGGTTGGTGGTATGAAACTCGGCGATCAACTGCGCCAGTTTCTGAAAGTAAACGCGCGGATCCTCAATCGCCGCCAGGGCGTCGAGCAGCACGTGCGGGTCTTCGCCGCCCACCTTTTGCTGCGAGCGGTCGATGATAGCCGAATAGAGGTCTTCCTTGGTGCGGAAATGCTCGTACAGCACGGGCTCGGATACGCCGGCGCTGCGCGCCAACTCGCGCGTCGTCACGCCCCGAAAGCCCCGTTCGGCAAACAGCGCCGAGGCCGTATCGACAATCACCTGCCGCCGCTCGGCGCGATTGAGCTTGGTTTTTCCGGCCATTAGCATTCACTAGGTTAGCATTTGCTAGGTAACGGGCGCAGGGCCCGATCTGTTAGTCTGATGAGCGAAGTGTACTCCCGGCGTCAGCGAAAGCTCCGTTTATTTTTTGGACTC
This sequence comes from Bryobacteraceae bacterium CoA2 C42, assembly GCA_019931245.1. GTDB lineage: Bacteria > Acidobacteriota > Terriglobia > Bryobacterales > Bryobacteraceae. The sequence continues at coordinate 44,809 of JAINDL010000116.1, read as the reverse complement.
GCCGATGCCGCCCTCGTTTGGGCGGCATATGAACTGGCCTACCAGACCCGCAGCGGCTGGCACCTCGCCCGGCAGTTCTACATCGATACCCCGATGAAGTACCTGCTGCTGCTCGTCGCCGCCCTCGCCTTTCTCGGCGCCGCCGCCTGGTTCGGCACCTACGAGCGCCTCGAATCCGCCCGCCGCCGCGACGTGGTCAAAGAGACCCTCCGGCAGACCCTGTTTGCCGTCGTCATCGTCGTGCTGACTCAGTTTCTGCTCCGGCTCGACGTCAGCCGCGCCTTCCTCGGCCTGTTCGGCGCCCTGGCCTGCCTCGGCCTGCTTGTCTTCCGCTGGAACGCCGGCCCCCTGCTGCGCTGGTTCCGCCAGCGCTTCGGGGCGCAGCATTATGTGATGATCGCCGGTACCGGCGAAAGCGCCCGCCGCCTGGCCCACCTGGTCGAAGAGGCCGAATCGTTCGGCATGCGCCTGCTCGGGTTTCTCGAAGAGCGGCCCGCCGTCGCGGCTCTCCAACTCGCTAACGAGTATCCCGTGCACCCCCTCGACGAACTGCCGCAGATCCTCCGCCGCCGCGTCATCGACGAAGTGATCTTCGCCGTCCCCGCCGCCGACCTGCCCCGCCTCGAAGAGACGCTCCTGCTGTGCGACGAGGAGGGCGTCCGCACCCGCGTCGCGCTCGACATCTTTCCGCATGTCCACAGCGATGTCTACCTCGACCGCCTCGGCCCCGCCCCCCTGCTCACCTTCTCCGGCGCACCGCACGACGAACTCCGCCTGCTGCTCAAGCGCGCCACCGACATCGCCTGCAGCGCCCTCGCCCTCGTGGCGCTCGCGCCAATGCTGCTCGCCGTCGCCCTCGCCGTCAAGCTCACCTCGCCCGGGCCGGTGATCTTTTCACAAATCCGCTGCGGCCTCAACGGCCGCCGCTTCCGGCTCTATAAGTTCCGCTCCATGGTCGCCAACGCCGAAGCGCTGAAGCAGCAGTTGATGAGCCGCAACGAACGCGAACTCGTCTTCAAAATCCGCAACGACCCCCGGCTTACCCCCATCGGCAAGTGGCTGCGCAAGTTCTCAATCGACGAGCTTCCGCAGCTGTGGAACGTCCTCGCCGGCAACATGTCCCTGGTCGGCCCCCGGCCGGCCATCCCCGAAGAAGTGGAACAATATAAGCGGTGGCAGCGGCGCCGTCTGCGGATGCGCCCGGGCCTCACCTGCCTCTGGGTAGTAGAGGGCCGCGACACCGTCGACTTTGAAACTTGGATGACCCTGGACATGCGCTACATCGATAACTGGTCTTTAGCCCTCGACTGGAAAATCATCCTGCGCACCATCCCCCAGGTCGTCATCGGCCGAGGAGCTCATTAAGATATGGAACTGATTCCCACTCAGGAAGAGGTATTGAAGCTGCTGCGCCAGACCGGCGCGTTACGCGAGGGCAATTTCGCCTATCCGAACGGTCTCCACTCGGACCAGTTCCTGCAGATCCCCCTCGCCTTCCGCTACTTCCAGCACGCCAAAATGCTGAGCGTCGCGCTCAGCCGCAAGGTGCGCGCCAACCCCGAAATTCGCGCCAACATCGACAAGCTCAGCATCTTCACCCCCGCCGGCGGCGGCCTGCCCATCGCCTTCGGCGTCTGTGAAGCGCTGCGGGCCTACGAAGTCTACTGGGCCGAACGCCAGAACGCCGACGAACCGCTCCAGCTCCGCCAGTTCTTCGACATCGACCCCGGCGAAAAAGTCCTCCTCGTCGACGACATCCTCCGCACCGGCGCCAAACTCCTCGAACTCAAGAAGATGGTGGAAGACGCCGGAGCCGAAGTCGTCGGCATCGCCGTCATCGTCGCCCAACCCGCGCCAGGCTGCCCCGACTTCGCCCCCATTCCCGTCTACTCGCTGGCTACCCTCGACCCGCTCTACCTGTTCGACGCCACCAAGAACAGCCTCAAATATCCCGATCAACCCGTGGAGATCATCCGCGCATGAAATCTCTTCTGTTCCTCCTCGCGCTGCCGCTGCTCGCCGCCGACTACAAAGCCGGCTTCGGCCGCATCGACATTACCCCGGCCCAGTCCATCTACCTCTCCGGCTATGCCGCCCGCAAGAAGCCGAGCGACGGCGTGCTCCAGAAGATCTGGGCCAAGGCCCTCGCCATTGAGGACAACAAAGGCAACCGCGTCGTCATCGTCACCACCGACCTCATCGGACTCCCCCGCACCTTGGCCGATCAGATTGGCGCCGAAGTGGAAAAGCGTTACCGCCTCCGCCGCAATCAACTTCTGCTCAACTCCTCGCACACGCACAGCGGCCCGGTGCTGCGGGACAACCTGATGACCATGTTCGACCTCACCCCCGAACAGAAGCGGACCATCACCAACTATAGCCAGACCCTGGCCAGGCAGATCGCCGACGTCGTCGGCGCCGCGCTCGGCAACATGCAGGCCGCCCGCCTCGATCTCGGCCACGGCACCGGCAGCTTCGCCGTCAACCGCCGCGTCCTTACCCCCACCGGCGTCAAAGGCGGCGTCAACCCGGCCGGCCCCGTTGACCAGGACGTTCCCGTGCTCCGCGTCGCCGGGGTGAACGGCCAACTGCTCGGCGTCCTGTTCGGCTACGCCTGCCACAATACAACCCTCGGCGGCGATTTGTACAAGATCAACGGCGACTACGCCGGCTTTGCGCAGGCCAACTTCGAAGCGGCCCACCCGAACGCGACGGCCATGTTTATGCTCCTGTGCGGCGCCGATGCCAACCCCAATCCGCGCAGCACGGTGGCCCTCGCCGAGCAGCACGGCGCCTCGCTCGCCAAAGAGGTCACCCGCGTGCTCGCCGGCAAACTCACCCCGGTCACCGGCCACCTCCGCAGCGCCTTCCACACCGCCGAACTCGCCTTTGCGCCGCACACCCGCGAAACCTTTGAAGCCGAAAGCAAAGAGTCCAACTGGTTCAAGCAGCAGCGCGCCGCCGAGATGCTCGCCGCCTACGACCGCCGCGCCCCCGTCCGCTCGGTCACCTACCCCGTGCAGGGCATCCGCCTCGGCAAGTCGCTCACCCTCGTCGCCCTTGGCGGCGAAGTGGTGGTCGACTACAACCTGCGCCTGAAGCGCGAGTTCCCCGGCGAAGAGCTCATCGTCGCCGGCTACTCGAACGACGTCATGTGCTACATCCCATCGCTGCGGGTCTTGAAGGAAGGCGGCTACGAAGCCAACGACAGCATGATCTACTACGGCCAGCCCGGCCCCTTTGCCGAAGACGTCGAGGACCGGGTGATGCAGATGGTTTATAAAGTGATGGACCGCCTCGGCCGCAAACGCTAGCGCGTCAGGTGCCGCCGCATCCGGTCAACGGCCTCCATCAGGTTTTCGAGCGAGTTCGCGTAGCTGAAGCGCAGGTACCCGTTGCCGAACTCGCCGAATGAGCCGCCGTTGAGCGACGCCACCCCGGCTTCGTACAGCAGCTCATCGGCCAGCTGCTTCGAGGTCCGGCCCGTGCCTTCGATGTTCGGAAACGCGTAAAAGGCGCCCGCGGGCTTGGCGCAGCGGAAGCCGGGCAGCGTGTTCAGGCCGTCGATGAAGGCGTCGCGGCGGCGGTGGAACTCGGCCACCATGGCCAGCGGTTCGTCCTGCGGCCCGGTAAGCGCGGCCAGGCCGGCGCGCTGCGTAAAGCTCGCCGTGCAGGAGTTGGAGTTCACCATCAGCTTATTGACGGCCTCCACCAGCCACTCCGGCATCACGCCGTAGCCCAGGCGCCAGCCGGTCATGGCGTAGATCTTCGAAAACCCGTCCAGGATAATCGTCTTCTCCTGCATCCCGGGCAGCGAGGCGATCGACAGTGGCGGTTCGCCGTAGTAGATCCGGGAGTAGATCTCGTCGCTGAGCACCATCAGATCGCGGTCGCGCACCAGATCGGCGATCACGCGCAGGTCGTCGGGAGGAATCACCCCGCCGGTCGGGTTCTGCGGCGAGTTCAGGATCACCATCTTCGTCCGCGGCGTCAGGCTGTCGCGGAACCGGTCGAGGTCGAAGCTGAAGCCCCGGCTTTCGACCAGCGGAATCGGCACCGGCGTCGCGCCCAGGAACCGGGTCATCGACTCATAGATCGGGAAGCCCGGATTGGGGTAGATCACCTCGTCGCCCTCTTCGAGCAGCGCCATCATCGGGAAGAAGAGGATCGGCTTGCCCCCGGGCACCACGCAAACCTGCGAAGCTTTGGCCGGAATGCCGCGGGTCTCACTGACGTGGGCGGCAATGGCCTCCCGGAACTCCGGGTAGCCCTGCGTCGGGCCGTAGTGGGTCCAGCCCTCGTCCAGCGCCCGCTTGCCGGCGGCGATCACGTGCGCCGGCGTCTCAAAGTCCGGTTCCCCAATCTCCAGGTGCACGATGTGCTTGCCCTGCGCCTCGAGCGCCCGGGCCTTCACCAGGACTTCAAAGGCCGTCTCGATGAGAATGCGGTCCATCCGCGATGCGAGTTTCATCAGCTTTTAGTTATACCCTTCCTAACACTGTCACCACACTGGTCGCGCCTGTGCCGCCCAGATTCTGCGCCAGACCCAGGTCGCCGAGCCCGTCGCGCAACTGTCCGACGACGTCCACAATCTGCGCCACCCCGGTCGCCCCCACCGGGTGGCCCTTGCTCTTCAGGCCGCCGCTGCGGTTAACGGGCCGGGCTTCGCTGGCGGCATAAGCGCCGCCTTCGCCGCGCGGGCAGAAGCCAAGCTCCTCCATCGCGAGGATCTCGGCGATGGTGAAGCAGTCGTGCACTTCGGCAAACTGGATATCGGCGGCGGCGACCCCGGCCATCCGGTAGGCCTTTTCGGCCGAGCGCCCCACGGCGGGCAGACGCGTCAGGTCCGGCTTGCCGGCCAGCGCCACCGCGTCCGAGGTCTGGGCGATACCGAGGACGCGGCAGCGGCCCTCGGGCGCCAGAACCACGGCGGCAGCGCCATCGGAGACCAGCGAGCAGTCATAGAGCGTCAGCGGGTCGGCGATCACGCGGCCCGCCAGCGCCTGTTCGAGCGTGATCAGCTTGCGCAGGTGCGCGTACGGGTTGTTGAAGCCGTGCCGGTGGTTCTTTACCGCCACGGCGGCCATCTGCTCCCGCGTCGTCCCGTACCGGGCCATGTGGGCGCGCGCGATGCGGGCAAACAGCTCCGGGAAGGTTTGCCGGTCCTGCTCGACGTCGCCCGCCATGGCGAGAATCTCGCCGACGCGTTCGGTTGGCTGGTTGGTCATCTTTTCGACCCCGCAGACGACCACCAGGTCGTACACCCCGGCCGCCACCGCCTGCCAGGCGTGGTGGAAGGCAACGCCGGAGGAGGCGCAGGCGTCTTCAAACCGCGTGGCCGGAATCCCGGCCAGCCCGCAGGCGCCGGCCACGTAGGGAGCCAAATGACTTTGTCCCGTAAAGCTGGGCCCTGCGAAGTTGCCGAGGTAAAAGGCCTCCACCTGTCCGGGGGAGAGCCCGGCATCGGCGAGCGCCGCGGCAACAGCCGTTTGCGCCAGCGAGCGAATGCCCTGGCCGGGGAAGGCCCCAAACGGGGTTTTTCCGGTGCCGATGATCCCAACGGGTCTCATATACTCAGAATAGCGCCGGAAAAAAACCCTCCACGCTTCCGGGACCCTAACCGTCTCGGCGTGTAAGGTGATTCATACGGCTCAGGAAAACATCCGCATGCCCGACCCCACCCGCGACTCAACCGGCGTCAATAGCCCGGAGGAGGCGGAGCGGCAGAACCGCTTCGTGCAGGACAACCTGCGCCGCGTGTTCTTAATCATCTATCGGATTGTCGGTAACGTGGCGGATGCGCAGGACTTAACGCAGGAGGCCTTCATCAAGGCGCTGCAGCGCGGCGACCAGTTGAAGGACACGCAAAAGGCGGCCCAATGGCTGTCGCGTATTGCGCACAACACGGCGATTGACTTTCTCCGGCGCCACGGCCGGGTGAATTTCACCCAAATTGACGCTCTGGTCGATCCCCTGCGGGTGCCCGCCGAGCGGAGTCCGGAGAGCCAGCTGCTCCGGGGCGAACAACAGAAGTATCTCGAAGACGGTCTGCGGCTGCTGACGGTGAAGGAGCGGACCGCGCTGCTGCTGCGTGACGTCGAAGATCTTCCCGCCGAGCAGGTGGCGCAGCGCCTGGGTTGTTCGATGGCGACCGTCCGCAGCCACATCGCCAACGCCCGCATCAAGTTCAAGCGGTATATCGAAAGGAGGAGAGCCTGATGCAACATCCTGATCTTGCCGATCTGGCCCTGTTTGCCGGCCGAGACCTTCCGTGGTTCAAGCAGTGGACGGTGGGCCGCCACGTCTCCGGCTGTCCGGCCTGTACGGCCGAGTTGGCTTCGTTTCGCAAAATGCTATCGACGGAGCTCAAAGGCGAGATGCTGCCGCCGGTCGCCTGGGAGCCGCTGGCGTCCGAGATGAGCGCCAATATTCGGTTGGGCCTCGAGGCGTCCGAGGCGATCGCCGCCTACCGGCACCCGGAGCCGGCCGAGGAGCGCTGGTTGAACTGGCGCGCGGCCGCGCTGGTTGCTTCGCTCACCGTGGTGGCGAGCACCGGCTGGTGGTTTGCCGTAAGCGCGAAGAAACTCACCGAGCCGGTCGCCGTGGCCGAGGCAGCGCCGGTGGTGGAGACGAGCGATTCCGGGGTCGAAATTACGGACGGCAAACTGACGCTTGAGTTGCGGACACCCGCCTCGCGAGCCTCGTTTGTCACCGTGACCACCCGCGGTGCCGCGGCCACGCGGTATACCGATGCCGAAACCGGCCAAATTACCATCAATCATGTCTATCTGGATGACTAGAATCCTCCTCGTCGCTCTTCTCCTGGCCGTCTCCGCCCTCGGGCAGGAGACGGCGCTGGACCCGGCGTCTTCGTTCAAGATCAACTTCCCGCAGGATTCGCCGGTGACGCTGGTGAGCTTCGATCTGGGCGGTTCGAAGGCGACCGTGCGCGGCGGGGCGATGGCCCTGGACCTCAACTCCGGTCTGCTGTTGCGGAACAGTTCCGGCAAGCGGATTCGGGGCGTGACGCTGCTCGTGCTGGCGCAGGACTTCTCGCCGGGCGGGCGGGGTTCGGTGGCGGTGCCGGCGGTGGATGCGGCGCCGGGGGAAAACTTTCCGGTCCGGATCGACCTGCGGATGTTGCGGCCGCTCGCGGCGGGCAACGGGCCCCTGGTGCAGGTGCTGCTCGATGGCGTGCTGTTTGAGGATTTATCGTTTTTTGGGGAAAACCGGCTGAACTCGCGCCGTTCGCTGACGGTTTGGGAACTCGAAGCCCGGCGGGACCGCAGGCATTTTCAACAACTCCTCGAAGCCCGCGGGCCGGAGGCGCTGCAGCGGGAATTGGTGGCTTCCGTCAGCCGTCTGCAGGAGCGGCCGCGGCTGGACGTGCAGATCTCCCGGCGCGGCCTCCTGCCGCGCCCGGCCGGGGCGCCGGCGACGGTCTTTGAGCCGGAGCGGCCCGTGCAGTTCTCCTTCCTCCGCCTACCGGACGCCCCGATTGAATTGACCGGCGGCGCGGCCAAAGTGGCCGGCAACGAGGCTAAGGCTCCGAGCATTGATATTGTCAACAAGCAGGGTAAGGCGATTCGCCATCTCGAGCTTGGTTGGGTGGTGGGGACGCGCGATGGCGTCGAGTTTCTGGCCGGAACGCTGCCGGCCGATGTCCAACTGGCCGGGAACGGCCGGACGTCGATTCTGGACGAGGCGGCGTTGCGGTTGACGAGCCGGACGGGTTCGCGGGTGGTCATCGATAATCTGGTGGGTTTTGCGCACTCGGTGGAGTTTGCCGATGGCCAATTGTGGATTCCGTCGCGGGCGGCTCTTGAAGATCCCCGGCTGGCCCGGCTGCTTCCGCCGTCGCCGGAAGAGCAGCGGTTGGTGGAGCTATACCGGAAGTTCGGCCTCAAAGCGCTGCTGGCCGACCTGCGAAAATAGACGCGTGGACTTTTCGAGCCTCATTGGAACCTCGCCCGAGCAGCTTTCCATCGCCCAGCGTCGGGCCTTGACGGGGCTGTGGGGGGCGTATCTGCTCTACACGCCCCAGAATCTGGCGCTACGGGAGATTGCCGCGATTGGGCCCACGGTCGCCGACTGCGCCCGGCAGCTCCAGCGGCGCGGGCTGAACCCCGGCGAGTACGAGTTCCTGCCCTTCACCCCGGCTTATTAGCGCGGCGTTCTGCACCCGGGGCCCGGCGCCAATGCTTCGCCGCTTACGCCGACTGCTTCACCAGGCGAGCAGCGAAGCGCTCGACGTTAAGGATGAACCGTTCGTGCGTGCCCTCGCCCACGATCCCGTGCGGGCCGTGGCACTCGACGCGGTAGTAAACCCGCCGCTCCCGCGCTTCGAGCACTTCGGCCGTAAAGCGGACCGTGGCCCCCAGCGGCGCGGCCGAGACATGCCGGACGTTCACCATCGTGCCCACCGTGTCGTAACCCTCCGGCAACAGCTCGACGATGGCGTCCCGCGCCGTCATCTCCATCGAGGCGATCATCCACGGCGTGCCCAGCACCCGAGCATTTTCGTGGCCCAGAAAACGAATGGCGTTTTTGTCGTCCACCGTGACCTGGATCTCGTGTTTGACCCCAACGGGAATGAAGAACATGATCAACCAACCATAATGCCCCATCCGGACGCCGCGTGGGAGGGCCGGCCGCCTCGCTATACTACGAGGTAACGATGCCGACTATCTATGACGTCGCCAAACGGGCCGGCGTCTCGACTTACACAGTTAGTTCCGTGCTCAACAAATCGGCCTTCGTCAGTCCCGAACTCACGGCGCGTGTCGAGAAGGCCGTCCAGGAGCTCGATTACACCCCGAATGCCGTCGCCCGCAGCCTGCAAACGCGGAACACCCGGACCATCGGCATGCTGATCCCCGACATCGGCAATCCCTTCTACGCCATCGTCGCGCAGGGGGTAGAAGATACGCTCCGCCAAGAGGGGTACTCACTGATCCTCGGCAGCACTTACGACCATGTCGAAGAGCAGGCGCGGTATCTGGGCGTGTTCCGGTCCAAGCTGATTGACGGGTTGTTGATCTACATCGCCGCCGGGGACCAGACCGAGGTGCAGCGTCTGGTCGAGGCGCGCAAGCCGGTAGTCTTCGTCGGCCGGCTTCCACGCGGCTACACGGCCGACTCGATTACGGTGGATAACGTGAAGGGCGTCCAACTCATGCTCGATCATCTGATCGGCAAGGGGCACCGCGACATCGCCTTGCTGCTCGGCCAACATTCGCTCTCGACGGTCACCGACCGCGTCGAGGGCTGGAAGAAGGCGATGAAGCGGCACGGCATCAAAGCGCGGCGGGAGCTGATTATAGAAGGCGATTGGAGCGAGGCTTCAGCCTACGCCGCGACGCAGGGGCTGCTGCGGCTGCCGGGGCGGCCGACGGCGATCTTTGCCGTGAACTTTCCCATGCTGACCGGCGCGCTACGGGCGATTCGCGAGGCGGGCTTGCGCTGCCCCGAAGATGTCGAGGTCGCCTGTTCGGACGACTACGACTGGCTCGACCTGTTCCATCCGCCGATCTCGACCATCATCCAGCACAACTACAATATGGGCGAAGAGGCCGCCCGGATGGTGCTGCAGCGCATCCGGCAGCCGGAACGGCCGTTTCAGCAGACGGTGATGGAGCCCCATCTGCGCATCCGCGGCCAAAGCGCGCCATGAAATAATGGACGGGTGACCCCGCGGATTTTCGGTCTCTTTCTGTTCGTCGCCGCCCTTCCGGCGCAGCCCCCCAAGCTGAAGCTGTGGTCGCTGCAGCCCGTGGCCCGGCCCGCCGTTCCGGCCGGCGCCGCGCATCCGGTGGACGCCTTTATCGGGGTGCAGCACCGGGCCAAAGGCCTGCGGCCCAACGGCCCGGCCGATAAGCTGACGCTGCTGCGCCGCGCGACGTTTGACCTGACCGGGCTGCCGCCGACCCGCGCCGAACAGGAGGCCTTCCTGACCGACGACTCCCCCGCGGCCTACGAAAAGCTGCTCGACCGTCTGCTGGCCGACGAGCAGCACGGCGTTCGCTACGCCCGCCACTGGCTCGACGTCCTGCGCTACGCCGATATGGATGGCAACGACGGCGGGGTGATGCCGGCCGCCGGCAGCATCTGGCGCTGGCGCGACTGGATGATTCAGGCGCTCAACGACGATCTGCCCTACGATCAATTTGTCCGGGCGCAGATCCTGGGCAACCGCCACGGCGGCCGGCCCACGCTGACCGTCTTCGGCACCCGCGCCCGCGCCGAGGCGATGCCGCAGGATCAGTTCGCGCTGGGCTTTCTCTCCCGCGCCGCGCTCACCGGTAACGACCGGGATCAGGACATCGCGATTCAAGCCGTCGAAACCATCTCCTCGGCCTTCCTGGGTATGACCGTGGCCTGCGCCAAATGCCACGACCATCGCTTCGACCCGATCAAGCAGTCCGACTACTACGCCATGAAAGCGCTGTTCGATCCGCTGGCGCTGCGGACGGTGCCGCTGGCGACCCCCGAACAGATCTACGCCTACGGCAAGGCGGTGGAAGCTTACCGGCGGCGGAAGGAGCCCGTGGATCAGGCGATTGAGAAGCTGATCGCCCCCTACCACGAGAAGCTCTACGCCGAGCGCGTTTCGATGTTGCCGCCCGACGTCCGGGCGATCGTGCTGAAGCCCGAACGCAAACGCACCGAAGCCGAACAGAAGATTGCCGACGACTACTTTCCGGTGCTCCGCATCGATCCGCCGAAGATGAAGGCCATCATGTCGGCCGAGGTGGTGAAGGCCTACGACGCGCTGCTCAAAGAGCAGCGGGAGATCAAGGCGCCGGCTGGCTTGGAGTCGCACGTCATTGTCGAAGAGGACGCGGCGCGCCTGCAGCGGCCCACCTACATTCTGACCTCCGGCGATCCGGCCAAGCCGGAGAAGGACAAGCCGGTGGCCCCGGGCTTTCCGTTCCAACCGGCGGACACGGACTTCCGCTACGGCCGCCGCGAAGGCTTCGTGGACTGGCTGACGGACAAGGAGAATCCGCTGTTTGCCCGGGTGGCGGTGAACCGCGTGTGGCAGTGGCATTTCGGCCAGGGGCTGCAGAAGTCGCCGAGCGACTTCGGGCTGCTCGGCGGCCGGCCGAGCCATCCGCTGCTGCTCGACTACCTGGCCAGCGAGTTCACGCGCCACAACTACAGCATGAAGTGGCTGCACAAGTTTCTGATGACCTCGGCGGCCTACCGGATGGACTCCCGGCCCGTTGCGGCCAATCAGAAGATCGACCCGGCCAATGACCTGCTCTGGCGCTTCCGGCTGCAGCGTCTCGAAGCCGAACCGCTGTGGGACGCGATTCTGTCGAGCGCCGGCGAACTCGACCGGACCGTGGGCGGCAAATCCTTTCAGATTGTGAAGACCGACAGCAAGCAGAGTATTTTCCTGCCGAAGGACGGCACGTTTGCAGCGCGGAAGAATCGCCGGGCGGCGTACATGACGCGGGGCTATATTCCGAGCACCGAGGTGATGGCGCACTTCCTGCAGTCGTTCGACGTCGATGACGGCCGGACGCCATGCCCGGTGCGGACGCAGACCGTGACGGCGCCGCAGGCGCTGTTTTCAATGAACGATCCGCTGATTGAAGACGCCACGGCCAAGCTGGCCACGCGGGCGCAGAAGGCCGGGGAGCTGCCGGCGGCGGTGCACCTGGCGTATCGCGAAACGATCGGCCGTCCGCCCTCGCCAGCCGAACTGGACCGGGCGCTGAGCTACCTTGGCGGGGATGCCGCGAAGTTGAAGGGCCTGGCGTGGATGCTCTATAACCTGGACGAGTTCCTGTTTGTCCGCTGACGAAACGAAGCCAATGCTGACCCGACGCAAACTCCTCCGCCTGGCCAACGGTTTTCTGGGCACCGCCGTGGGCAGCCTGTGGGCGGCCGACGGCCGGTTGCCCGCCGCGCTGCTGCCGGGGACGCCGCGGGCCAAATCGGTCATCTACATCTTCCTGTGCGGCGGCATGAGCCACATCGACACCTTCGACCCGAAGGACAACAAGTACGCCGGGACGATGATGGACGCCATCGGCTTTGGCGACAACAACGCGCCGATGAAGCGGCCGGTGATCCCGATTCTGCGGACCTATAAGCGGTACGGCCAGGCGGGGATTCCGGTGTCGGACTGGTTTCCGCACGTGGGCGGGGTGATTGACGAGTTTGCCGTGGTGCGGTCGATGTACTGCCACCAGACGAACCATTTTCCGGCGGTGATTGAGCACAGCACGGGCAAGCCGCTGCGGCAGTTTGAACACCCGTCGCTCGGCAGTTGGGTGACGTACGCGCTGGGGTCGGCGAATAAGAACCTGCCGAGTTTTGTGAACATCGGGCGGCCTTCGTCGCCGGTGCAGCTGACCGGCGGCTACCTGGGGGCGCGGTACTCGGCAACGCCGTTTCAGCCGGGGGATACGCCGATTCCGAACCTGGCCGCGCCGGCCTCGGCCACGCGCGCCGAGCGGGACCGGCAGGTGGAGACGCTGACTGCGTTGAACGCGGAGTTCCGGGCCGAGTACGCGCTGGACTCGGAGATTGCGGCGCGGGTGCAGGCCTATGAGCTGGCCGGGAGCCTGATGCGGACGGCGCCGGCGATTGTCGATTTTGCAAAAGAGCCCGGCCATGTGAAGGCGCTCTACGGGATTGGCGAGAAGGAGACCGACGACTTCGGCCGGCAGCTGCTGCTGGCGCGGCGGCTGGTGGAGAACGGGGTCCGGTTCATTCAGTTGTGTCACGCCGGGGGCGGCAACGGATCCTGGGACGCGCACGGGGATATGGAGACGCACGCGCCGCTGTGCCGGGCGGTGGATAAGCCGGTGGCCGGGCTGGTGCAGGACCTGAAGCAGCGGGGTCTGCTCGATGAGACGCTGGTGGTGTTTACGAGCGAGTTCGGGCGGACGCCGTGGTCGCAGAACACGACCGGGCGGGACCACAACGGCAAGGGGTTTTCAACGCTGCTGGCCGGGGGCGGGGTGAAGGGCGGCGTGGTGGAAGGGGCGACGGACGAGGTGGGCTACAAGGCGGTGGACAAGCCGCACTACATCAGCGACCTGCAGGCGACGATTTTGCAGCAGATGGGCCTGAATTATAAGAAGATGGACTTCAACACGAACGGCCGGGCCTTCCATCTGATCGAGGAAGGCACCGGGCCGATCCAGGCGATTCTGCGTTAGAGGATTTCGAAGATGGCTTCGACTTCGACGGCGGCGCCGGTGGGCAGCGAGGCGAAGCCCAGGGCGGAGCGGGCGTGAAAGCCGTCGCCGGTTTTGCCGAAGACCTCGTGGAGGAGGTCGGAGGCGCCATTGATGACCAGGTGCTGTTCGATGAACTCGGGAGCGGAGTTGACGCAGCCGAGGACTTTGAGGACGCGGAGGCCGTCGAGGGTGCCGTGGGTGTTCCAGACGGAGTTTAGGATGCGGGCGGCGCATTCGCGGGCGGCGGCGTAGCCTTCTTCGGTGGTGACGCCGGCGCCGAGTTTGCCCTTGAGGCTGCTGACGTGGCCGGAGCTGAGCAGCTGGTTGCCGGAGCGGATGCAGAGGTTGAGGTAGCCGGGGGTCTGTTTTTCAAAGACGAGGCCGAGGCTTTCGGCGCGTTGTTGGGGGGTCATCGCTTCATTGTAATGGGTTCGCTTGTAGACGGTGCCGGTGGCGTAGAGAGCAGCAGATAGGTTACTCTTATAAGTGGCTCCGTAAGTTAAAGTTTCTTCTTTATCTATGCGATTACTTTCCCGCCTCGTGGTGGTTTGCCTTTCCGGCGCAGGACTGATCGTTGCTCAGGCGCCGCAACGGTTGACGTTGGAGCGGGCCCTGGCGCTGGCTTTGGAGCATAATCCGCAATTGCGGGTGGCGTCGGCGCAGCGGGATGGTGCTGAGGCGGGAATCGTAACGGCTCGCGCCTATCCGAACCCGGAGATGACGACGATGGTGGGTCCGCAGTTTTCGCGGCCGAACGCGTTGACGGGCCCGGGGGCGCGGGGCTTGCTGCAGCACTACAGCATTCACCAGCCGATTGAGCTGCCGGCGGTGCGGGCGGCGCGTCTGCGCACGGCGGAGGCGGGACGGGAGGGGAGCCTGTACGCGTTGCAGGAGGCGCGGTTGGCGGTGCGGGCGATGGTGAAGCAGGCCTTTTTCCAGGTGCTGCGGCGGCGGAACGAAATTGTTCTGGCGATGGAGAATCTGAAGCTGATTGAAGATTTGCGCCGACGGATTCAGGTGCAGGTGGAGGTGGGGGAGGCGGCGAAGCTGGAGTTGATCCGGGCGGATGCGGAGGTGGCGACGGCGCGGACACTGGCCACCAGCGCGCAGCTGCGGTACACGAACGCGCTCGCGTATCTGCGGACGGTGGTGGGGGCGCCGCTGGGGGCGAACGTGGAGTTGGAAGGGCAGTTGGACACGCGGCAGCCGCTGCCGGCGCTTGAGTCGCTGCGCGAGGAGGTGGCGGCGCGTCATCCGTCTCTCGCGGTGGCGAAGGCGGAGATTCGGCGGGCGGAGGGGCGGTTGCGGACGGAGCAGGCGCTGCGGCGGCCGGGGTTGACGGCGCACTCTGAGTACGAGCACCAGCCGGATCTGCAGTTTTATCGCGCCGGGATTTCGGTGCCGCTACCGTTGTGGAATAAGCGCGAGGGCCCGATTGGCGAGGCGGCGGCGGGATTGCGGCAGGCTTCGGCGCTGGCCGATCTGCGGCGGCTGGAGATCAACGCGAACCTGGAACGGGCGTACGGGATGTACGAGGTTGCCACGCAGCAGTTGGTGGCCTTTGAAGATGGCGTGCTGCGGGAAGCCGAGGCGGCGGTGAAGGCGGCGGAGGCGGCCTACCGGTTTGGGGAGCGGGGCATTCTGGACGTGTTGGACGCGCAGCGGGTTTTGCGTACGGTGCGCACGGACTACTTGAGCGCGCAGTACGACCTGCAGGCCGCGCTGATTGAGATTGAACAGTTGCGCGCAGTGGATCCGGAGCAGAAATGAGGAAACGATCGGCGGGATGGTTGGGTGGATGGGGGCTTTGTGCCCTGCTGGCGGGTTGTGGGATGTTGCCCAAGGAGGCGGCCAAGCCGGCCGAGGCGCCGGTGCCGGCGAAGGACCCGATGGCAGTGCGGCCAAACGGGGATCTGTTGCGGCAGCTGACCGTGGGGGTACCGGTGGTGAAGGCGACGACGGCGAGCCTGCGGGTTTCCGGGCGCGTGGAGGCAGACGAGACGCGGATGGCGCGGGTGAGCGCGCCGGCCACGGGCCGGGTGATGGAGTTGGAGGTGTTTCCGGGCCAGACCGTCAAGCGGGGGCAGGTGTTGGCGAAGCTCTACGGCACGGAGCTGTCGACGGCGCAGTTTGCCTTCGTCAAGGCGGTTTCGCAGCAGGGGCTGATGCAGCGGGCGGCGGCGCGGGCCCAGCAGCTTTTGAAGGCCGATGTGATTGGCGCGGCCGAGGTGCAGCGGCGGGAGGCGGAACTGCTCGAGGCCAACGCGGAGCTCTCTTCGGCGCACGATCAGCTGCGGGTGTTGGGGATGAGTGAAGAGGCGATTACGCAGCTGCAGCAGGGGCGGACGGTGAACAGCCTGACGCAGATCGTGGCGACGATTGACGGTACGGTGCTTGAGCGGAAGGTGACGACCGGGCAGGTGGTGCAGCCGGCGGATACGTTGTTTGTGATTGCGGATCTGTCGCGGGTGTGGCTGGTGGCCGATGTGCCGGAGCAGCAGGGGGGAGCTATTGAGATGGGCAAGTCCGTGGAGGCGGAGGTTTCGGCGTTTCCGGGCGAGAAGATCCGCGGCCGGTTGAGTTTCGTCAGTGCGATCATCGACCCCGAGACGCGGACGGTGCGGACCCGGATGGATCTGGCGAACCCGCGGGGGCGGTACAAGCCGGCGATGCTGGCCGTGATGGAGCTCAAAGACAACCCGCGGCAGGAGACGGTGATTCCGTTGACGGCGGTGGTGCGGGAGGAGGACAAGGACTACGTCTTTATCGAGAAGGCGCCGGGCGAGTTTGTGATGCGGACGGTGAAGCTGGGGGCCGAGCATGCGGACGCGCGCGTGCTGGAGGAGCCGTGGCCGGCCGGGCAGCGCCTGGTGCTGGACGGCGCGTTTCACTTGAACAACGAGCGGCGGCGGCTGGCGACGCAGGGGAGCTGAGACGATGCTGGGTGCTCTGGTCCGTGCCTGTTTAGAGCAGCGTATTGTGGTGGTGGTGGTCGCGCTGATTCTGCTCGTGTTTGGTCTCGATGCGTCGCGGAAGCTATCGGTGGACGCTTTCCCGGATGTGACGAATGTGCAGGTGCAGATTGCCACCGAGGCGCCGGGGAGGTCGCCCGAGGAGGTGGAGCGGTTTGTCACGGTGCCGGTGGAGATTGCGATGACGGGGCTGCCGGGGTTGACGGAGATGCGGTCGCTGAACAAGCCGGGTCTGTCGCTGATCACTCTGGTGTTTACGGACTCAACCGATGTTTACTTTGCGCGGCAGCTGCTGATGGAGCGGCTGGCGGAGGTGCGGGGCCGGCTGCCGGAGGATGTGACGCCGGTGCTGGGGCCGGTTTCGACGGCGCTGGGCGAGGTGTATCAGTACACGCTCGAGAAGCCGGGGGACGGCGAGCGGGCGCTGACCAAGGAAGAGTTGGTAGACCGGCGGATGGTGCAGGACTGGGTGGTGCGGCCGCTGCTGCGTTCGATTCCCGGGGTGGCGGAGATCAACTCGACGGGTGGGTATGTGCGGCAGTATCAGGTGCTGGTGGACCCGGACCGGCTGCTGCACTACGGCATCGGGTTGCAGGAGGTACCGCAGGCGCTGGCGCGGAACAACGCGAACGCGGGCGGCGGGATTCTGCGGCAGCACGCCGAGCAGTATCTGATTCGCGGCATTGGTCTGGTGCGAAATCTGGACGATATTCGCTCGATCATCGTGAAAGAGGTGCGGGGCACGCCGGTTTATCTGCGGCAGGTGGCGACGGTGCAGCTGGGGGAGGAGGTGCGCTACGGGGCCATGATCAAGGGCGGCTACACGGAGGCCGCCGGAGGCATTGTGATCATGATCGCCAGCGGCAACGCCAAGGCGGTGGTGGAGAAGATCAAGGCCCGGGTGAAGGAGATCAACGAGAAGGGGATGCTGCCGGCGGGGCTGCAGATTGTGCCTTACTATGACCGGTCGGAGCTGGTGGACGCGGCATTGATGACGGTGGCGAAGGTGCTGGTGGAAGGGATTGTGCTGGTGATCGTGATCCTGTTCCTTTTTCTGGGGGATTTGCGGAGCAGCGTGATTGTGATTGCGACGCTGGTATTGACGCCGCTGCTGACGTTTCTCGTGATGAATCAGTACGGGTTGTCGGCGAACCTGATGTCGCTGGGCGGGTTGGCGATTGCGATCGGGCTGATGGTGGACGGGTCGGTGGTGGTGGTGGAGAATGTGTTCGCCAAGCTGGCGCACGGCGGGCGGCAGGACCGGCTGCAGATTGTGCGGGAGGCGGTGATGGAGGTGGGTACGCCGGTGATCTTCGGCATTGGCATCATCATTCTCGTGTTCCTGCCGCTGATGACGCTTGAGGGCATGGAGGGCAAGATGTTCTCTCCGCTGGCGTATACGATTGCCATTGCGCTGGGGATTTCGCTGGTGCTGTCGCTGACGCTGTCGCCGGTGCTGTCGTTCCTGCTCTTGAAGGGGGGCGCCGAGCACGATACGTTTTTGGTGCGGATGCTGAAGCGGCCGTTTGAGTGGCTGTTGGGGTTGGCGCTGGGGAATCCGTACAAGACGATTGTGACGGTGATGATCGCCTTTGTCGCGTCGGTTTCGTTGTTCCCGTATCTGGGGACGGCGTTTATTCCGGAGATGAAGGAGGGGTCGATTTCCCCGAACATTGACCGGGTGCCGAACATCTCGCTCGAGGAGTCGATCAAGATGGAGATGGCGGCGATGCGGGCGGTGCGGGGGGTGCCGGGGGTGGAGCGGGTAGTGTCGCGGATCGGGCGGGGGGAATCGCCGGCGGACGCGGCGGGGCAGAACGAGGCGGACGTGATTGCGACGCTCGCGCCGGTGGAGCGGCGGCCGAAGGGGATGACGCAGGATACGATTGCCGAGGAGATTCGGCGGCGGCTGGCGAGCGTGCCGGGGGTGAATCTGGTGATGGCGCAGCCGATTTCGGACCGGGTGGACGAGATGGTGACGGGGGTGCGTGCCGATGTGGCGGTGAAGATCTTTGGTGATGATCTCGAGATGCTGATCGGGAAGGCGAACGAGGTGGCCAAGGTGGCGTCGACGATTCGGGGGATGCGTGATTCGCGGGTGGACCGGGTGGGTGGGCAGCAGTATCTGAACATCGATATCGACCGGCAGGCGATTGCGCGGCATGACCTGAACGCGGCCGATATTCACGATGTGATTGAGACGGCGATTGGCGGCAAGGTGGCGACGGAGATCTACGAGGGCGAGCGGCGATTCCAACTGGTGGTGCGCTACCCGGAGACGCTGCGCAACAGCCGGGAGGATGTGGAGAATCTGCTGATCAACACGCCGTCCGGATCGAAGGTGATGATGAAGGCGCTGGCGACGGTGAGCGTGAAGGAAGGTCCGGCGCAGATCAACCGGGATACGGCGAAGCGGCGGATTGTGATCGGAATCAATGTGCAGGACCGGGACCTGGGGGGGTTTGTGAAGGAGCTGCAGGAGCGGGTGGAGCGGGAGGTGCAGCTGCCGACGGGGTACACGATTGAGTGGGGCGGGCAGTTTCAGAACATGGAGCGGGCGCTGAACCACTTGCGGATTATTGTGCCGATTACCATTGGGGCGATCTTCTTTTTGTTGTTCCTGTTGTTTGGCTCGCTGCGGTTTGCCGGGTTGATTATTACGGTGCTGCCGTTTGCTTCGATTGGCGGGATTGTGGCGTTGTTTGTCTCGGGCGAGTATCTGTCGGTGCCGGCTTCGGTGGGGTTTATCGCGCTGTGGGGGATTGCGGTGCTGAATGGCGTCGTGCTGGTTTCCTACATCCGGAAGCTGCGGGAGGAGGGCATGGACCAGCGGACGGCGATTGCCGAAGGGACCAAGCTGCGGTTCCGGCCGGTGATGATGACGGCGACGGTGGCGGCGCTGGGACTGGTGCCGTTTTTGTTTGCGACGGGGCCGGGGAGCGAGGTGCAGCGGCCGCTGGCGATTGTGGTGATTGGTGGGTTGATCACCTCGACGCTGCTGACGCTGATTGTGGTGCCGACGCTGTACGGTATTTTTGAGGGCCGGGAGATTTTGGGTCCGGCCGAGAGCTTTGAGGAGGAGGACGGGGCGCGGGTGGAGGCTTAGTCGTCGAGGAGCTGGCGAATGGCGTCGCTCGGCGGGCGGCGGGCGGCGGGGCGTTTGCGGAGGAAGACGTTGACCTCTTCGAGCGAGCCGAACAGGCCGATGAAGCTGGGGTGGCGGCGGCCGGGGGCGCGGCGGTCGCGGGAGAAGTCGCGAGCGCGGAAGCAGCCGTTTTCGGCGATGACGGCGGCGCCCATAGGGCGGTATTCGTGGGTGCCGGCGGCCCAGGCCTGTTGATTGTCGATCCAGAGTGCGAAGCCCATGAATGATATTATCGAGCGCATGAACAGACGGAGTTTTGCCACTGCGGTGGCCGCGGGCGCAGCGCTTGCAACGACGGGATCGGCGCAGACGCTTCCTGCGAAAAAGGGGCGGTTGAAGCAGGGGGTTTGCGGCGGGGTTTTCCGCGGGTCGAACCTGGATTTTGACGGCCAATGCCGGTTGGCGGCGGAGTTGGGGCTGGTGGGTTATGACCTGGTGGGCCCGGATCGGTTTCCGACGTTGAAGAAGTACGGGATTGTGCCGACGCTCGTGCCAGGCAGCAGCAAGCTGAGCGATGGCTGCAACGATCCGGCGCTGCACCCGGAGATTATCAAGAACACGCGGGAGCTGCTCGATGCGGCGGCGGCGGCCGGGGCGCCGAATCTGATCATGCTGTCGGGCAACCGGCGGGGCAAGACGGATGAGCAGGGGATTGAGAACACGGTGAAGCTGTTGAACGCCGTGAAGAAATACGCTGAGGATAAGGGCGTCACGCTGTGTATGGAGTTACTGAACAGCAAGGTGAACCATCCGGATTACCAGTGCGACCGGACGGCGTGGGGCGTGGAGGTTTGCAAGCGCGTCGGTTCGCCGCGGGTGAAGCTGCTGTATGACATCTACCATATGCAGATCATGGAAGGCGACATTATCCGGACGATTGAGCAGAACATGCAGTGGTTCGGGCACTTCCATACGGCGGGGAATCCGGGGCGGCATGAGTTGAGTGTCGATCAGGAGATCAACTATAAGGCTGTCTGCAAGAAGATTGCCGATTTGGGCTACACGGGGTATATTTGCCACGAGTACACGCCGGTTGTGAAGAGTGCGCGGGAGGCGCTGCTCGAGGCGATTGAGGCCTGCACGGTATAGGCTGGCTGCAGGTGCCGTGGGGGCCGTGTATCGATGGCCGAGGGAGGACCACGATGGCCGAAACGACGCGATGTCGCGTTGCGGGGTTCTCTGAGGGGCCGGGCGATGGGAGGCTCCCGCCGCGACGGGCAGGGTGCCGGGTTGCTGCCTCGTTTTTTGAGCGCCGTCGTTGTGAATTTGAGCTACGGCAGCGGGCCTGAGAAGAGGTGGCAGCGGTGGCTGGCCGGAGGCGGGGATGTGGTGATGTTTTTGTGTAGCAAGCAGGCTTTTGCGGGGCCAGGCCCGGCATTGGGTTCCGGCCTGCCTTACGCCGAACGAGGCGGCGTACTGGAGGCGGCACGAAAGGAGGGCCTGAAGCCGGGACATCGGACGCTGCCCGATTCCCCGGTGAGTTCCATCGCGGAACTGGCCTTTCCGGGCCAAGGACATCCCGCGGCAAAGGACGCAGACTGGGATGACACCGAGTATATGCTGCGGTCACTCCTCCAAACCGGAACTTTTTGCCTGGCTCCGGCAGGTTTTTAATGGAGCTGTACCTCATGAATGTGGCCTTCCCGGTCGGAGGCCAGCACAATCCACGGATGCCCGGCCGGGAAGCGGCCTTGGGTCCGGTTACGTGGTTTAGACCGCTGACGGGAGGCAGCACTTCCTCGCGGCCGTCTTCCCGGCGGACAAATTTGCGGCCTGCTTTTGGGTATCGGCCGTGCAGAAGAAAAATCCGCTCCGGTACGCCCTCCAGTAGCACGGCGGGCCGGGTTAACTCCTCCACACTGGTCCTTGGAGCATACGGCCGGCTGCTCCACTTTCCCGCGGGGCTCCATTCCCGTAGGACAAGCTGCGGGGTGCCAATCCGATCCCCGGGATTCTTCATGGCCACCAGTAACTGGCTATCGGTCGATGCCGATGCCCGGATATGATCGTCTGCCGTCTTTCCACCCTGCTCAACCACCTCGGTCGGCTCCCACCGTAGCGCTCCGTCCCGCCGCCACCGGAACCAGACCGTATCAGCCGCCGGATCGCACCAGATGACCCCACCCCGTCGCTCACGGCGACGACTGCGCAGATGTCATCCTCCGCCGCCGGTGTCGCGCTGACCTTCACGGCCCGCCGCCAGCTGTCCGTCGAACGCTGCGCCCACATTTGCGGCCCCAGACCGTCGGCGACCCATCTCGTGCCCCGCCCGTCCCGGGCAACGGTCGCCGTCTCCAATCGGCCGTCCATCGGAATCTCTGCCGGCCGCCACGCCAGGGAGTGGCCATCACCCCGCCATTCGAGGCAAGCAACGGCCAAGCGCCGGTCCTCCAACAGCACGGCGCAGGCTGTTTCCTCATCGGCCCAGACATCGGCCCGCCCCGGCGTGCCGCGCAGCCCCCCGTCGAGCGGCTTCTGGCGAACCCAGACCGCATCGGCACCCCGCCTCCAGATACTGCTCCCGCCCTGCACCGGCAGCCAGGCGCACCAGCCACCCTGCGCGAACCAGATCTTGGATTGCGCTTTGTCCGCGGGATTGCGCTTCGTTCGCGGTCGGCGAGGGAACGTCGACCCGGAACACCGGGGCCAGGGGTAAAGCGAGGAGGGGCAACATGACCAAGGCGAAGACGTCTTAGCGCAGGAAATCGAACAGCGTGCGGCGATCCTCCTGTCCTTTGGCCTGCAGAGCTGCCTGACGGGCGGTCTGCCCGGTCTGCAGCTCCAGAATCGCATCCGCCAGATCGGTGTCTTGAATAGCGGAGATTTTGCCCTTGAGATCCAGGGTGCGCTGGGTGGCAATCTCCATCGCAGTGGCAATCTCGTTTTGGGTATGTCCGTAACGGGTAAGTTGGACGTTGACATGGTTCAGCGCCGAACCGAGATTCTCATTGGCGACCGACAAAGCCGCATCGTCGTTAGCCAGAAGAGCAAGACGGAGCGAATTGATGGCCCCGAACAGGTTCTTCCCTGGCGTTGGCGAATTGAAGATCTCCTGTCCGCTGCGGCCAATGGGAATCAGCACGCCGTTGGCATCCGGGACACTCCGCGTGGCCGCGGTACCGGCGTAGGGAGTGACCCCATCCGGCTGCGAGAGGTCGAAGGTGTAGGGTTCCACCTGATCGTTGTTCCCGGCAAACAGAAACCTGCCATCGTAGTTCGAGTTCGCCGCGCCGACGATCTGGCGGAAGACGCCCTGTAGCTCCGCGGCGATCGTCTCCCGCGTCACCGCTGTCTGCGTCCCGGTTTGCCCCTGGGTTCCCAGTACCCTGACCCTCTCGGCCAACTGAATCACGCTGCGCAGGGCGGCCTCGGCGGAATCGACCTCGCCCTTCACCCGGTTCAGGTTCGACTGGGCCTGCTCAGTAAGCGCAAGCTCTGCCCGGCTCTGCAGAAGCGGACCGATCTCATCCGGCGCGTCGGAAGCCGCCGTCACCCGCAGCCCACTCGAGACCTGTGCGTTCGCCCGGTCGATCCTGCCCTGAATCCGCTGTAGATTGCTTAAGAACAGCTCGTCCCGGGTATTCAGATTTTTGATCATGACGGTCTCCCTGCCTAGCGCAGCATGGTGAACAGTGTGTCGGTCATCTCATTGAGGATTCCCATGACCTGTCCAACGGCCTGGAATCCGCGCTGATATTCCAGCAGTTTGGCCGCCTCCTGGTCCACCGAAACGCCCGAGACCTGCTGGCGCAAGGTTCGAGCCTGCAACAGCAGTTGTTGATCGGACGAATTCCGGCCCCGGACCGATTCAACCTGTGTTCCGAGGCCCGTTGCCATGGCACCGTAGTACCCGGACAGGGTCAGACCGTTGATGGCTGGTTTGTTCGAAAGCTGCGCCAACCTGTTGGCATTGGCGTTGCCGCCAGGCTCCCCGGCTCCTGCCGCCGCCAATCCCCCCGTCGTCATTCCGGTGACGGCTAAGGTGGCTGCGGCCCCGGTAACCGCGTCATATGTGTAGAGGTTCTGCACGGGCGGCAATCCGTTCGCCGCAAGGCCCCCTGCCAGAATGCCGTTTACCTGGTCGGCGAAGCCCCGGGCAAGCGTATCGAGCTGGGCGCTGTAGGCCGGCATGGTTTGGTTGCGCATCTCAAGTAGCGCTCCCAACTTGCCCGTCGCGACCGTGCCTGTAACACTCTCACCCCGGCCATCGACAATCTGATACTGCCCATTGCTGAAAGAGGTCGAGAGCGGATAGGCCTGATCCCCTGCCACGAGCGGAACCTGCCCGGAGGCAAAAACGACCACGGACCCATCCTCCTGGGTCAGCGTATTGTGATCCACCAGCGTGGAGAGCTTCTCGAGGGCCTCGTGTAGCCGAGAATCCAGCCCGGCATCGGTGACATTGCGAAAATCGCCCTTGCGCTGGCCGTTAATGGCCGCAATCTCCTTGGCCACGGCATTGATGTCCCGCACGGCGTAGCCCAGCTCCGTCCCCGCTCTCGCCGTTAAGGTCCCAAACTCGGTGGCGGCCTCATTGAAGCTCAGCGCCGCCGTCCGCGCCCGGTCGAGCACCGCTTGACGGGCAAGATCCGAATTCGGCGAGAGGGCCAGCTGCGCGGCGCTGTTAAAAAACTTGCTCAGCGCTCCCGGGATCCCATCATCCGCCGTCACCGAGACCGCCGCTTCAATCGCCCGCAGACCGCGCAACGACTGATCGGAGTATCCGGCCGCGGACTGTCGCTCCCACACCGCCCCTTCGAGAAACCGGTCCCGCCCCGAAATCAGGGGCGCCACGCTGATCCCGCCTGAAGAGGACTCCGAGTTCGGGTTATAGCGGTTGGCCATCGTCGCCTGATCCAGACGTGCGTAGTTCGGCGTCGAAGCGTTCACAATGTTGTTCTGCACCACCCCCACCTGGCGCTGAATTACCCGCATCGCCTCTGCGGTCGACATCATTGCTGAAGAAATACTTCCCATCCTAACCGTCCAGCCTCACCGCGTGATACGAAAGCTCGTTCCGGCATTCCTGGCCCTGACTCCCGTAGGAGTCGGCCGGCGGCACCAGTGCATCGGACCAGTTCCGGCAGTAGGCGAGACCTTGCCGCGTCAGTAAATTGGCCACCCGCAACTGCTCCCGCAATGCGAGTAACGCCCGTTCGGTAGCCCGCTGTTCCGTTGGATCTAGCGGTCTGCCGCGCTCCAGATTTCCCGCCAGCCCGCGAAGCGCCCCCAGCGCCCTCTCCAGGTGCTGGAGCGCCGAGCCCGTCTCAAACTGGGACAGATCCCCGATCACCGGTTCCAAATTAGGAACTTTGATCAGATCGGATTTTGGTAAATCACTCATACACGCCTACTCAGCGGCGGCTAGATGCCACCCTTGCCGCCCGTATTGTCCGCTAACGTTTCGCCAATCAGCGATTTCGCCACCGCACCCGGATCCGCCTGATAGGATCCCTTGGCGTACTGGGCCGCCAACTTCTCGAGATACGCCGCCTTCTCGGGAGATTCGGTGACCGCATCCTGCAGCACATTCGCCAGACTCGATAAGTTCACCTCATCCGAGCCGCTGTTTCCCTTGTTTCCATTGACCTTCCCCGTCCCCGCACCCTGCACACCCTCGGTCTTCTGGGTCTGGCTCTGGTAGGTCGCGGCCGCCTGCGAACTCGTATACAAATCATTGATCTTCATAGAGCACCTCGAGTCGGATACCTAGTACGCCTTCACAGTACTAATCGGAAGAATAGCGCGAAGCTTAAACTTTTTTCTGGCCAGAACTATCTGATCCGGGAATCCGTATGATGGAAGGTAGTGTCTTTTTATGCGATCTCTCTTAGCCATGCTATCTCTATCCGTGGCCGCGCTGGCGGCACCTAAGCCCTTGCAAGTGACGTTCCACAAGGACGTCCAACCGATTCTGCAAAAGAATTGCCAAGGCTGCCATCGCCCCGGCGAGGCGGCCCCCATGTCCTTCCTCACCTACAAATCCACCCGCCCCTTCGCCAAAGCCATCAAAGAAGCCGCCTCCACGCGCCGCATGCCTCCCTGGCACGCCGATCCCCACTTCGGCAAGTTCTCGAACGACAAATCCCTGACGCAGACCGAAATCAACACCCTCACCGCCTGGGCAGACACCGGCGCCGAAGAAGGAAACCCCAAAGACGCTCCCCAGCCCGTCTCCTTCGTCGACGGCTGGAACATCGGTAAACCCGATCTCGTCCTCGAAATGCCGAAACCCTTCACCGTTCCCGCGAAAGGCACCATCGAGTACGTCCACTACGTCATCCCCGTCGGGAACAAAGAGGACGTCTGGGTGGAATGCGCCGAGGTCCGCCCCGGCAATCGCGTCGTCCTCCACCATGTCATCGCCTTCGTCCGCCCCCCGGGCAGCCGCTGGCTCAAAAACGCCGTCCCCGGCGAACCGTTTATTCCCCGCGAAAGCATCTTCGGCGGCCAGTGGCTCACCGCCTACGCCCCCGGCATGCCTCCCCAGATCCTCGCCCCCGGCAAAGCCCGCAAGCTCCCGGCCGGCTCCGACATCGTCCTGCAAATGCACTACACCGCCAACGGCAAAGAGCAGACCGACGCCTCCAAAGTCGGACTCATCTTCGCCAAACAGCCGCCGCAGGAACAGGTCGTCACCCTCGCCGTTCAAAACAATCGCTTCACGATTCCCCCGCATGACGCCAACCACGAGGTGAAAGCCGAACTCGTCCTCCAACAAGACGCTAAACTTTCGGCCCTGATGCCCCACATGCACCTCCGCGGCAAAGACTTCCTCTTCCGCGCCACCTACCCCACCGGCGAATCCGAAGTTCTGCTCAGCGTTCCCCGCTACGATTTCGCCTGGCAGCTCATCTACGAACCCGCCGGCGAAAAACTGCTCCCCAAGGGCACCCGGATCCAGGCCGTTGCCCACTTCGACAACTCCGCCAACAACAAGGCCAATCCCGACCCTACCCAGCCCGTCCGCTTCGGCGAGCAGAGCTGGGAGGAGATGATGATCGGCTTCTTCGACGTCTCCGTCCCGCCCGGCACCACCGAGCGCGACCTGCTCCAGCCCAAACGAAAGCCCGCCGGTGACTAACCGCTCGCGGCAACTCCTCCCTCCGGGCGGGCTCAGCATCCTGCTGCTGACGCCCGCCCTCGCCCTGGCCCACGACCCCGTCTCCACCTCCCTCACCTGGACCCGCGAAATCTCCCGCATCTTCGCCCAGCGTTGCCAATCCTGCCATCGCGAAGCCGGCCCCGCCCCCATGGCCCTCACCACCTTCGCCGAAGCCAAACCCTGGGCCGTCGCCATCAAAGAGGCGGTCCTCACCCGCCAGATGCCGCCCTGGCCCGCCGCCAAGGGCTTCGGCGAGTTTGCCCACGACCTCTCGCTCACGCAGGAAGAGATCGTCCGCATCGCCGAATGGGTCGAAGGCGGCGCCCCCGAAGGCGACCCCGCCTTTCTCAAGCCGCCAAACGTCTCCCCCGCGCCGATCCCCGCCGCACTTCCGCGCGGCGATATACTGCCGCTCCGCCCCGGCCAAATCCTGTCCGGGCCCACCACCATCCTCGCCCTCCGCATCGACCGCCCCGGCAAACTCTGGACCGCCGCGACGCCCCTCGTCTGGGGCCTCCGCCCCAGCCCCCGCTGGCTACTTCTCCGCGAACCGCTCCGCCTCCCCGCCGGAGCCCGCCTCGCCGGCACGGGTGCCGCCACGGCCCTCGTCCGCCGCTAGCCCGCCCTCGGCTACCATGGGATTTACCCCTTTCATGCTCCTGCCCCCGTTTGCCTACCGCAATCAGAACCTGTTCGTTGAAGATTGCGACCTCGAAGCCATCGCCCGCCGCGAAGGCACCCCGCTCTACGTCTACTCGAAGCAGGCGATCCTCTCCCGCTACCACGCCTACGAGGCCGGCTTCGGCACCTTCCCGCATCAGATCTGCTACGCCGTCAAGGCCAACTCGAACCTCTCCCTCCTGCGCCTGCTCGCCGAAGCCGGCGCCGGCTTCGACATCGTCTCGGGCGGCGAACTTTACCGCGTCCTCCAAGCCGGCGGCAACCCGGCCAAGGTCGTCTTCTCCGGCGTCGGCAAGACGCGCGAAGAGATCGAATACGCCCTCGAATCCGGCATCCACTCCTTCAACTGCGAGAGCGAGGCCGAACTCTCCCTGCTCAGCTCCATCGCCGCCCGCCTGAACAAAGTCGCCCGCGTCGCGCTCCGCGTTAACCCCCACGTCGACGCCGCCACGCACCCCTACATCTCCACCGGCCTCCGCGACCATAAATTCGGCATCGACATCACCGCCGTCGAAGCCGTCTATCAGCGCGCGCTCACGCTGCCCCACCTGCAACTCGAAGGCGTCAGCGCCCACATCGGGTCGCAACTCCTCGACACCCAACCGCTCCTGGCCGCCCTCGACGCCCTGCTCGCCCTCATCGCGCGCCTCCGCGCGGCCGGCGTCCCCATCACCCACCTCGACATCGGCGGCGGGCTCGGCGTCCCCTATCGCGAAGGCCAGGTCGAGCCCGTTGTCGCCGACCATCTCGCCGCCGTTTGCGCCCGCTGCGCCGGCCTGGGCCTGATGCTGCTCACCGAACCCGGCCGCTCCATCGTCGGACCCGCCGGCGTACTGCTCACCCGCGTCCTCTACCGCAAGAAAACCGAAACCAAAGAGTTCGTCATCGTCGACGCCGCGATGAACGACCTCATCCGCCCCTCTCTCTACGAGGCGCACCACGAGATCGTCCCCCTGCGCCGCGCCTTCCCCGGCACCTTCGTCGCCGACGTCGTCGGCCCCGTCTGCGAATCCGGCGACTTCTTTGCCCGCGACCGCGAGATGGCCCAGTGCCTGCCCGGCGACTTCCTCGCGCTCGTCACCGCCGGAGCTTACGGCTTCGTGCTGGCGAGCAACTACAACACCCGCCCCCGCGCCGCCGAAGTGCTTGTCGACGGCGCCCACTGGCGTGTCGTCCGTCGCCGCGAAACCTACGAAGACCTCGTCCGCGGCGAGTAAACCCGCTACTTCTTCAACGTCGGATAGGTGATGCCCAGCTGTTCGAGATAGGTCCCGTACTTCGTCGGGTCGTAGTAGAACTTCCGCATCTGCTCCCGGTACTTGGTCATCTTCTCGAGGTTCAGCTCCACGGCCGGCTGGTCCGTCTCGGCCATCAGCGGCTGATACTTCAGCTCCTTGGTCTGCACCTCGTTGAAGTACTTCCAGGCCTCGGTGAGCAACTCCGGCCGCAGCAGGTAGTCGAGCGCCGTCGCGGCCTGCACCTTCGCCCCCACCGCCGAGCCCTTGTGCGCAATCGGCGTCGCTTCGGCAATCGCGTTAGCCCAGTGGTGCCCGGGCAGGTTCGGAATATTGGCCGGGTAACGCAGATAGGTCATCGGCACCACCCACGAGATGTCTCCCACGTCATCGGTCCCGCCGCCCTTCCACGCCTCCGGCGGCTTCAGCTCCTGCGGCTTATCCTTCAACGGCTCCACCTTCGGTGCCCGGATCTCCCGCTGCAGCTCGCGCGCCAGCAGCTGGTCGGCCTCGCTCCATGACGGCATACCCACCATCTGCATGTTCTTGTACTGCGTCTCGGCCAGCGGCTTGTTGAAGTGGGTCGGCCAGGCCTGCCCCACCACGCGCTGCGAAAAGGTCGTGCTGGTCGCCATCGAAGCCGCCTTCGCCATGGTCGACCCGAACTCCTGCAGCTCTTTGATCCGCGGATAATCCTCCTCGCGGAAGTAATACCAGACCGTCGCCTCCTGCGGCACCACGTTCGGCTGGTCGCCGCCGTTGGTGATCACGTAGTGCGAACGCTGCTCCGGCCGCAGATGCTCGCGCTTGAAGTTCCACATCGTATTCATCAGCTCTACGGCGTCAAGCGCGCTGCGTCCGCGCCACGGCGCCCCCGCCGCGTGCGCCGACTCGCCCTTGAAGGTGAACTGAATCGAGATGAGGCCGCTGTTGTTGTGCGCATGGCCGTAGTCGGTCGCCAACTCGTGCCCCACGTGGCAGCCCAGCATGATGTCGAGATCCTTCATCAGCCCGGCGCGGATGTAATAAGCCTTGGTGGCCACCAGCTCTTCGGCCACGCCCGGAAACAGCTTCAGCGTGCCCTTGATCTTGTACTTGATCATGAGCTCCTTTAAAACAATCGCGGCCACCACGTTCACGGCGTTGCCCGTGTTATGCCCTTCGCCGTGGCCCGGCGCGCCCTCAATCAACGGATCGTGATACGCCACGCCCGGCTTCTGCGAAGCCCGCGGAATACCGTCCAGATCGGTGATGAACCCGATCACCGGCTTGCCCTGCCCGTAGGTGGCAATCCACGCCGTCGGCATGCCCGCCACGCCCCGCTGCACGGTGAACCCGTTCTTCTCGAGGATCCCCGTCAGATACTTCGACGTCTCTACCTCTTGAAAGCCCAGTTCGCCGAAACTGAAGACCGAATCGACGATCTCCTGCACCATCTTCTGCCGGGCTTCGACGCCGGCAACGGCCTCATTCTTCAACTGCTCAAGGCTAGGCGCCTGCGCCAGCAGCGCGCTCGCCAGACAGAATAGAGCGGGGATCTTCATAGCTATTCAGCTTACCGCCGCGCGTGCTGGCTCTGCGCCGGGGCGTTGTAACGGACGCCTAAGTGGGGGGTCGCTAGCTTTTCGCCGCCCTTCTGCCGCGACTGCAAACAGCTTTCGAGCATCCCGGAGACGATCAGCGTCCGCGCGGCCGGGTACGGCGCCCGGCCCGTCACCATCATCTCTTCAATCTTGCTGACGAGACACGCCGAGTAGGTCACGTTCGGCACCGGCGTCAGCAAGAACTGCGTCGACATGGTCCCGTGGCCCCGCACCTTGGCCGCGAAGGTGTAGTCCTTCACGGCGCCGTTCAACATCAGCAGCGTGGTCTTCAGGCCATCGTTGTGTTCAATCAGATAGGCCGCGGGCTTGGCCACCAGGCGCTTCAGTTCGCCCGTCCGGACGAGGTCCTGCGTGCGTCCGTCCTTGTCGGTGAGCCCCAGGGGCGTGTCGCTGCGCGACAGCGCGGCAATCAGCAGCTCCTGCGAATACGGGGCCTTCCACGCCGCCTCGCCGTCGATCAACTGCACGGACTTGATCCCCGTCTCGCCGCCCTTGCGCCGCTCAATCATGCACTGCATGGCTTCGAGCGCGTGGTAGTCCATCGGGTCCGACCCGCCCACGCCGACCATCAGCGCCTCGTCAATCTGGCTGCCCAGCGGAATCTCGATATCCGGCAGCCGCCAGGTCACCGGCAGCGACGAACCCGCCAGCACGGGGAACTGCAGCCGCCGGGCCTCGTCGAGCATCCACTTCGCTTTGGTGAAGCTGAACGACAAGTGCTTGTCGTTATAGACCGGCACGGCCCGCCCGTCTTTTTCAAACACCTCCGTGCAGGCTTTGAAGAACTCGTAGCGCGGATAGAGCACCTGCCCAAGTTCATTGCGCGGATACTCGCCGTGCTCGCAAATGATCACGACGCCGTCGACGGCGAGCTTGTCCGTGCCGCAGCGCAGCGTTTCGGCGATGGTGGGATAGACGGTGAAGCCGAACTCCTTGGCCCGCTCCGCGCTCTGGTCGCCCGGGGGCTTCTGGTCGACGTAGAGCGAGACCACCTGCACGTCCGGCTTGTGCCACTTGCCTTCGTGCGGATAGCCGATCAGGAAGCGGTCGCCCATGTGCTGCGCGTGCGACAGATAGCGATAGATACTCGAGACAATGGCGATGCGCTTCATTAGCTTCTCCAGAAGGTGGACTCTTTCGTCGGCTGGTAGCGGATGCCGAGATGGGGCGTGGCCAGCTGCTTCTGGCCCTGATAGAGGCTCTCGACGCCGGCCGCGGTGAGCCCGGTGGTCAGCAGCGTCCGTTCGAGCGGATAGGTCTCCTTGCCCGTCAGATACATCAGCTCAGCGTTGTAGACAAGCGGGCTGAAGAAGTTGGCGAGCGTGGTGCGGCCGTCCGGCATCGGCAGGTACATCTGCGTCGAGAAGAGGTCCTTCTGCCCGCTGATTTTGGCCGAGAAGTTGAAGTCGCGGATCAGTCCGCTCATCAGGATCATCGTCGAGTGCAACCCATCGGCGTGGCGGTAGCGGTAGGCCACCGGGTTCTTCACAATCCGTTTCATGTCGTCGACGGTGGGAAAGATATTGTTGAAGCCCTCGCGCGCCGGCACCAGCGTATGGCTGCGGCACAGCGCGGCTTCAACCAGCTCCGTGGGCCAGACTTTCTCCTGATAGGCCTTCCAGAAGTTTTCGCCGCGGTAGGCCTGCACCCATTCGACGCCCGCCTCGCCGCCGCGCCGCCGCTCCACCATGCACTGCGCGGTCTCAAGGCCATGGAAGTCGTAGCTGTCCACGCCGCCGTAACAGACGCACATCGCCTCTTCCACCTTCACGCCCGCCGGGAACTCGAGCGACGGCGTCCGCCACGTCACCGGCAGACTCGAGCCGGCCATCAGCGGAAACTTCATCCGCCGGGCGGTGTCGTACATCTCCTTGGCCCACTCCCAGTTCCACGACAGGTGTTTGTCGTTGAACACGGGCACCACGCGCCCGCTCGATGCAAACACCTTGACGATCTCTTTGAAGAACTCGTAGCGCGGGTACTTCGTCTGCCCCTTCTCGTTGCGTTCGTACTTGCCGTGTTCGCCGACGAGCATGACGCCGTCGACGGCCAGCTTGCCCGTGCCGCCGGTGAGCGCCTCGGCGATGGTCGGGTAGACCTTCATGCCGGGGAAACGCTTGGCGCGGTCCGCGGTGAGGTCGCCGTTGGGGTGCTGGTCGACGTAGAGCGCCACCAGGTCCATGGCGGGATGGTGGTGTTCGCCGTCCCAGCCGTAGCCTTCGAGGAAGCGATCGACGATATGCTGGCCGTGGGAGAACTTGCGGTATTCGGTGACGAGGGCGGCGATCCTGGGCCTGTTGGGAGCCCAGGGGAGTGCCGCCGAAGCGAGGATCTGCCGGCGCGTAAGCTGCATACAGATACGGTAGCGAATTTTAGGAAAGCAGGAGTTCGAGGTCTTCCGGCTTCAGGTTCGACACGAGGGCATTGTCCTCGTTGAGGATCGCCGTGGCCAGCTCCCGCTTGGAGCTCTGCAGTTCGAGCACCCGCTCCTCTACCGTATCCTTGGCGATGAGGCGGTAGGCAAACACGGCCTTATCCTGCCCGATGCGGTGCGTCCGGTCAATCGCCTGCGCTTCGACCGCCGGGTTCCACCACGGATCGAGCAGAAACACGTAGTCGGCCGCGGTCAGGTTCAGGCCCACCCCGCCGGCCTTGAGACTGATCAGGAAAAGCTTGCAAGCGGGGTCGGTCTGGAATCGTTCGACGGGCGCCTGGCGGTCCCGCGTCTTGCCGTCGAGGTACTCGTAGGTTACGCCCTGCGCGTCCAGCTGCGCCCGGACGAGGGCCAGCAGCGAGGTGAACTGCGAAAAGATGAGCGCCTTATGCCCCTCCTGCAGGACCTCTTCGAGCTGACTCAGCAGCGTATCGAGCTTCGTGCTCGACCCGGTCGCGCGCTTCTTATCGACGAGGCCCGGATGGCAGGACGCCTGCCGTAGCCGCAGCAGCGCCTCGAGCACCTGCAGCTTCCGCTTGTTCCAGGTGCGCGAGTTGCCCCCGAGCAGCGAGGACCGGTAGTGGTCCCGCAGTTCGTTGTAGAGCTTCCGCTCGTCCGGTTCGAGTTCGCAGAACAGCGTCTGCTCCACCTTCGCCGGCAGTTCGCGGGCCACCTGCTCCTTGGTCCGCCGCAGCAGAAACGGCCGCAGCCCGGCCGCCAGCAGCTCCCGCGTCTCCGGCGCCACGGTGCGCGACCCGGCGCCCGAAAGCCGCAGCACCGACGCCTTGCCCAGCATGCCCGGGTTCAGAAACTCAAACAGGCTCCACAGCTCGCCCAGATGGTTCTCCACCGGCGTGCCCGTCATGGTCAACCGGTGACTGGCCTTCAACAGCCGCGCCGCCTTGGCCGAGGCCGACCCGAAGTTTTTGATCGCCTGCGCCTCGTCGAGAATCACGTAATCGAACGGCTGGCTCTGCAGCGTGACGATGTCCCGCCGGAGCGTACCGTAGGTCGTCAGGATGACATCGACCTCGCCGATCTGTTCGAGCGACCGCCCCAGGCCCGTGAAGTCCAGCGTCCGCATCTGCGGCGTGAACCGCGCGGCCTCCCGCTGCCAGTTGAAGATCAGCGACCGCGGCGCCACCACCAGCGAAGGGCCGATCGCCTCGCCGGCCGCCCGGGCCGCCCGCCGCGTCTCGAGCAGCGCCAGCACCTGCGCGGTCTTGCCGACGCCCATATCGTCCGCCAGGCAGCCGCCGAACTGGAAACGGTTCAGAAACTGGAGCCAGCCGAGCCCCTCCCGTTGATAGCCGCGCAGCTCCCCGGTAAAGCCGGCGGGCTGCTCCGCCATGCCGATGCCCTTAAAGTTGCGCAGCTCCTCGCGGGCGTGTTCGAGCTTCGCGTCGACCGCGATCTCGGGCTGCGAAGCGAGCAGCGCGTCCAGCAGCGCCACCTGGTTGCGCTGAAAGCGCACCTGCCCCTTTTCGATGTCCGCCAGCTGCAGCAGCGACTTCAGCCGTCCCAACTGCCCCTCGTCGAGAATCGCAATGCTGCCATCGTCGAGTTTGAACATCGAATCGCCCTGCTGCATGGCCTTGAGCAGCTGCGGCAGCGGCACGGAGAGGTCATCGAACTGCACCTCGCCGGTCAGCTCGAACCAGTCGATCCCCGTGCTGACCGCGGCGTTCATCTTCGTCGCCGACCGCATCGGCAGCCCCTGCAATTCGACGTACCAGCCCGCCTGAAACAGCCGCCGCAGCGCCGGCAGCAGCTTGCCGGGAGCGATATCCCAGCTCTGCCCCTCGACGCCCACGTACTGCGTCGGCCGGAATCCGGCATCGGTCAACACCTGCAGGGCGACCCGTTCGGCCGCCAGATCGCGCTCAATCAGCTGCCGCTCCGACTGATGAAACAGCACTTCCGACTGCGTTTCGGCGTGCGCCACCACGCCATCGGCGTACACAAACTCGGGGCGGCCCGTGAACGGGTCCTGCTCCATCCGCCGCTGCGCCTGCCGCAGCTTCAGGCTCGGATGCGGCGCGCCCGCCACCCGTTCGTAGCGCAGCGCCAGCGGCAGGTGCAGCACCGCTTCCGGCAGCCGTTTCATCGCCTCCCGCACAAACTCATCGGTGTCGGCCGCGCTGATGGCTATCTGCCCCTGCACGCGGAAGAACTGAATCCACGGCAGCGCCTTGGCCGCGAGCAGCGGGCCAATGGTGTGCCCGCGCAGCAGGAACGCCCCGGCGATGATCTGCGTCGACGCATCGAGCGCCAGCATCTCCTCCTCCCGGCAGTACTCCGAGGAGACCTGCCAGCCGCCATCGCCGCCCTGCTGCCACAACAGCCGGAAGGAGAACGGCTCCGGATCCCATCCGAGCGGCTGCTGCAGGAAGCGGTCCTCGGCGGCCGGACTCTTCAAGAAACACCGCCCGGTACCGCAAAGCACCGGCAGCAGCTTGTGGCCCAACGCCGCCGTCAGTTCGTAGGCGGTCGGGATATCCTCCGGGGTGTAGGTGGCATAGGTCGACACCACCCCGCGCGATCCGGCCAGACTGAGCAGAATCTCGCGGTCCTCGCCGGATGGCATCGCCTGCAGCTGGTCGTGCGAAAGCCGCAGCGGCGAGGTGCGGTTCCACCCGCCCGACTTCCGGTTTGGCGTGCGGGCCAGAATCTGCAGCGAAACGGCCCGGGCGTTGCGCAGGGTATCGAGCGGATCAATCAGATAGAGAATCTGCTCCTCATCCGGCCGCTCCTCCGGGCGCTGGGCTTGGACATAGGGCGCTTTGGCGTCGATCTCCCGGAGATAAAACCGCCAGTTGGGCAGCGCCGCCTCGCCGGGCAACGCATCGGGATCGTGGTCCTCTTCGAGATTCAGATCCAGGCTCGTCCACCGAATCTCCGAGAGGAAGCCGAGCCGCTCGGCCTCAATCGCCGCCGCCCAGAGGTGCTTACACGGTCCGAACTTCCGGTAGGCATCGCACCCGCAAAAGATGTGGACGTCCGACCCGTCGAGCCGGATGGTGAAGCGGTACTCCTGCATGCCCCGCGCCACGCCCTTGATGGCGTACTTGCTCCCCTGCCGGATCGTGATCCGGTTGCTGCGCACATATTCCCATCCCCGGTTCCGTGTCTCCCGGTCGAAGAATACCGCCATCTTTTCCGCAATCGTCCGAGCCGCCATCGTCCTACCCAGCCCCCAGAAATCCGCGCAGCGCCCCCAGTGCCGCTTCAAGAATCGGACGCTCCACCGCGTAACAGATCCGCACCGACCCCTCGCCCCCGGCGCCAAACGCCACCCCCGGCGCCAGACCCACTTTGGTTTCAAGCAGCAGCCGCTTGGCAAAGCCGAACGAGTCCGTCAACCCCGCAATCCGCGGGAACAGATAGAAGGCGCCGTCCGGCTCCGGCACCGTGACCCCCGGCATCGACCGCAGTTCGCCCACGCAGTAGTCCCGGTTGGCCCGCAGCATGGCCAGCAGTTCGGAGATAAACGGCTCGCCTTCGCTCAGCGCCGCCTCGCCCGTCTTCTGCACAAAGGCCGGCGCGCAGGAGACGATGAACTCATTCCGCTGCGTCGCCTTGGCGATCAGATCCGCCCGCCCCACCAGCCAGCCCAGGCGCCATCCCGTCATGCAGTAGGACTTCGAAAACGACTGCGCCACCAGGACGGCATCCTCCCGCGTGGCCAGCCGCAGAATGGAAGGCTCCGGGTTGGCCGGGCCATACGTCAACCGCTCGTAGACCTCATCGGCCAGCAGCCACAGCCCGTGGCGGCGAGTAAAGGCAAGCAGCCGCTCCTGGTCTTCCCGCGTCGCCACCCAGCCGAGCGGATTCGACGGCGAGGTGTACATCAGAAACCGCGTCCGCGGCCCCACGGCGGCCTCGAGCGCCGCAAAGTCAATCGCGTAGCGGTCCCCGGCCAGCGGCTGCGCCATTTCGATCGCCCGCGCCTGGTTCATCGCCACAATCGAGCAGGCGTTCGGCCACGCCGGGGTCAGAATCAGCGCCTCGTCGCCCGGGTCGAGCAGGCAGCCGATGGAGAGGTTCAGCGCCTGGACCCCGGAGCTCGTAATGACGATCTCCCGCGCGGGATCGAGGGTGACCCCGTGCCGCCGGTGGTAGTGCTCGGCCACGGCTTCGCGCGTGGAAAGCAGGCCGGCGTTGGAGGTGTAGGTGGTGTAGCCGGCGGCCATGGCGGCGGCCGCCGCCTCCTTGAGAAACTCCGGCGTCGGCAGGTTCGACTCGCCAAAGTAGAGCTTCTGCACCCCCTCCATCGTCATGGCGATTTCGGCGATCTCCCGGATCCGGGAGGGCGCCACAGCTTGCGCGGAGGAGGAGACGCTGGCCGGCATACGCGCTACCCGAGCGGGGGATTGTCGGCAGACATTTCGTCGATGTGGATCAGCGTCGGATAGTTTCCGCTGTAGCAGGCGTAGCAGAAATCCCGGTTATGGTCTTCGACCGACTCGGTCAGGTTGCCGATCGACAGGTAGCCGAGCGAGTCCGCTTCGACAAACTTCCGGATCTCCTCGTTCGAGGAGTTCGCCGCGATCAACTGCTGTTTGTTGGGGGTATCGACGCCGTAGAAACACGGGCTGATGGTGGGCGGACACGAGATCCGCAGGTGCACCTCGCGCGCCCCGGCCTGCCGTACCATGCGGACAATCTTGCGCGAAGTGGTGCCGCGCACAATCGAGTCATCCACGAGCACGACGCGCTTGCCTTCGAGCAGGTGGCGCACGGGATTGAGCTTCAGCTTGACGCCAAAATCACGGATCGCCTGCGACGGTTCAATGAATGTGCGGCCGACGTAATGGTTGCGGATCAGCGCCTGGCCGTAGGGAATGCCGGTTTCACTGGCGTAGCCGAGCGCGGCGGCCACCCCCGAGTCCGGCACGGGCACGACGATATCGGCCGCGGCCGGATGCTCGAGGGCGAGCAGTCTGCCCATGCGTTCCCGCGACTTCTGCACCGGACGGCCGAAGACGAGCGAATCGGGACGCGCGAAGTAGACGTGCTCAAACACGCAATGCGCCCTGTTCCGACGCGGCGCCCACTGTTCGCGCGTGACGCCCTCCGGCCCGACAATCACCATCTCGCCCGGCTCCACATCGGCCTGGTAGACGGCGTTGACCAGATCAAACGCACAGGTTTCCGAGGCAAACACGTAGCCGATCTTGTGCTTGGAGATCTCCATCTTGCCCATGGCCAGCGGGCGGAAGCCGTGCGGGTCGCGGGCGACGATAATCCGGTCCTGCGCCAGAAAGACGAGCGAATAGGCGCCCTCCAACTGCAGCAGCGCTTCGCGCAGCGCCCCGGCCAGCGTGCGTTCCCGCGACTTGGCCACCAGATGGAGAATCACCTCCGTATCGCTCGAGGCCTGAAAAATGGACCCTTCGGCCTCCAACTCCCGCCGCAGCTCCGCCGCGTTGGTGATGTTGCCGTTGTGAGCCACCGCGATCAGCCCCTTGTTGCAGGCCACGCTGAAGGGCTGCGCGTTCAGCATCTTCGAGTCGCCCGTCGTCGAGTAGCGGGTGTGGCCAATCGCCATGTGACCGGGCAGCGCGGCCAGCTGCGCCGGCGGGAACACGTCCGCCACGTAGCCCATGGCCTTGTGGCAAATCAGATGGCGGCCGTCGCTTGAAGCAATTCCGGCCGATTCCTGACCCCGGTGCTGCAGGGCGTACAGGCCGAGGTAGGCCAGCTTGGCCGCCTCCTCATGACCATAGACCGCAAAGACACCGCACTCTTCGTGGAGCTTGTCATCGAACGGTGTCTCGGGATCGAACGGCGTCTCATGCATGTAGCGCACTCTCCAAGGCGTTCGCCCAAGGTTGATGAAGTTCTTCCACTGTCGCATTGAGGTAGCCCTCAATAACGACCTGACCATGGACGGTGGCGCCGATAGCAACAGCGGGAACCCCATGCTTATCGGCCAGTTTCGTAACTTCTTCGGGAGAGTTGGTCGACAGGAGAATGCGCGAAGGCCCTTCGTGGAACAGCAGCAGCTCCGGGCGAAGAGCCGAGGCGGGGAGCGTCACCGCGGCGCCGACGCCGTCAAAGCTGGCTTCGGCCAGCCCTACGGCGAATCCGCCATCGGAGAGGTCGTGCGCCGAATCGACCACGCCGGCGGCCACCATCTCGCGAATAGCGGCCTGCACCCGCTTTTCGAGCGCCATGTCGAGGGCCGGCGGCAGGCCCCACATCTGCCCGAGCAGCACATGGGCGTACTGCGTTCCGCCAAAGTGCACCTCGTCGGTCGCGCCCACGCCGCCGAGCAGCATCACCGTCCGGCCCGCCGCGCGGAAGCGGCTCGGCACGGGGGCCTGCGTCGGCAGCAGGCCGACAATGCCGATCACCGGCGTCGGCAGAATCCCTTCCCCGAGCGTTTCGTTGTACAGGCTCACGTTGCCGCCCGTAATGGGCGTCTCAAAGTGCAGGCAGGCTTCGGCCATCCCTTCGATCGCCTCGACGAGTTGGGCCATGATCTCCGGCCGCTGCGGGTTGCCGAAGTTCAGGTTGTTGGTGGCCGCCACGGGCAGCGCGCCGACGGTGGAGACGTTGCGGCACGCTTCGGCCACGACGAGCTTGGCGCCTTCCCGCGGGTCGAGGTAGCAGTAGCGTCCGTTGCCGTCGAGCGACATCGCCACCGAAGTGCCGGTCTCCTTGACGCGGACAACGGCGGCATCGCCGCCCGGACCGGCCAGGGTATTGGTCCGGACCATGTAGTCATACTGCTCGTAGATCCAGCGCTTGCTGCACAGGTCGCCGCTCGCCAGCAGGCGGATGAGGTCCGCCTTGAGATCGGCCGAGGCGAACGCCGGGGCCTCCATCGGCACGTTCCGGTGCGGCCGGGTGTGCGGCCGGTCGTAGATCGGCGCCTCGTCGGCCAGGTCGCGGTTGCGGATCTCGGCCACAATCGCGCCGTGGTCGCGCACGCGGAGCATCCCGTCATCGGTGACGAAGCCGATGGTGGCCGAATCGAGGCCCCATTTGTTGAAGACGTCGAAGATCTCCTGCTCGCGGCCCTTGTCGGCCACCAGCAGCATCCGCTCCTGCGATTCACTGAGCATGATCTCGTAGGGCGACATGCCCGTCTCGCGCTGCGGGACATACTGCAGATCGATCTCGACACCGGTGCCCGCGCGGCTGCCCATCTCGCAGGTCGAGCAGGTCAGGCCCGCTGCGCCCATGTCCTGAATGCCGACCACCGCCCCCGTGTACATCGCCTCGAGGCAGGCCTCGAGCAGGAGCTTTTCCAGAAACGGGTCGCCCATCTGCACGTTGGGCCGCTTCTGCTTGGACTCCTCGGTGAACTCGTCCGAGGCCATCGTTGCGCCGTGGATACCGTCGCGGCCCGTCTTGGCGCCGACGTAGATGACCGGGTTGCCGATGCCCTCGGCCCGGCCAAAGAAGATCTTGTCCTTCGGAATCACCCCGAGGGCGAAGACGTTCACGAGCGGGTTGCCGTCGTAGGATTTGTGGAAGACGCACTCCCCGCCCACCGTCGGCACGCCGAAGCAGTTGCCGTAGTGCGCAATCCCGCTGACGACGCCCTCGAGAATCCGCCGGTTGCGCGCCCCGGTCTTCGGGTCGTCGAGCGGACCGAAACGGATGGAATCGAGCACGGCAATCGGCCGCGCCCCCATCGTAAAGATGTCGCGCAGAATGCCGCCCACCCCCGTCGCCGCGCCCTCGAAAGGCTCAATAAAGCTCGGATGGTTGTGCGACTCAATCTTGAACGCAATGCCGTAGCCGTGGCCGATATCGATGATGCCGGCGTTCTCTCCCGGGCCGAGCAGCACGAGTTGGCTGCGCGTCGGCAGCTTCTTGAGATGGACCTTCGAGGACTTGTACGAGCAGTGCTCGCTCCACATCACGCTGAAGATGCCCAACTCCGTGAGCGAGGGCTCGCGCCCGAGCAGCGCGAGAATCTTCTGGTATTCGTCCGGCGTGAGGGAGTGCGCGGCAACGACTTCCGGGGTGATGGTGCTCATTGATTATTCAGCGGCGGTTATTTGGCGGCGAGGACGGACAGGAGAGACCGGAACAGCACAAGACCGTCCGTCGACCCCATCAAAGGATCGGCGGCCCGTTCCGGATGCGGCATCATGCCGAGGACATTGCGGCCGGCGTTGCAGATGCCGGCGATGTCGCGCGCGGAACCATTCGGGTTCCGCACGTAGCGAAAGACGATGCGGTCTTCGGCTTCGAGTTGATCGAGGACATGCGGTTCGGCGGTGTAGCACCCCTCGCCGTGCGCGATCGGAATGTTGAGAATCTGGCCCTTTTCGGCGAGGCTCGTAAACGGCGTTTGCGTCGTTTCGACGCGGAGGTCAACGGGGTGGCAGCGGAACTTCAGACCCGTGTTGCGAATCAGCGCCCCCGGCAGCAGGCCCGATTCGGTGAGAATCTGAAAGCCGTTGCAGAAGCCCATGACGATGCCGCCGGCGGCGGCGAACTGCTTGACGGCGCCGATGATCGGCGAGAACTTCGCGATGGCGCCGCAGCGGAGATAGTCCCCGTAGCTGAAGCCGCCGGGAAGAATGACGACATCAATATCGCCTGGAATTGCCGCCTGTTGGTGCCAGAGAAAGGCCGCCTGCGCACCGACATTCTGCGTCACGGCGTAGTATGCATCGTGATCGCAATTGCTACCCGGAAAGACTACCACGCCCGCTTTCATTGAACCTTAATTGTAGCAGCAAGGGGCCGGAAGGGGGGGGATTTACCGCAGCTGTTGCACGGCCGCCTGCCCGCTGCGGATGCAGTCCGGAATGCCGATGCCCTCAAGAAAGTTGCCCGCCAGGGCCAGGCCCGAATGGCGGCCGGCCAGGGTCCGGATCTGCCGCACCCGCTCGCCATGGCCGAGCGTATACTGCGCCATGGCACGGCGCCAGCGCTGGACCGTATGGAACGCCGGCGCGGCCGTCACCCCCATTAGGTCCCGCAGTTCGTCGCGGATGGCCGCGAGCAGCTCCTCGTCCGGCGCGTCAATATGCGCCCCGCCGAGAAAGCAGCGCAGCACGGCCTTATCGGACGGCACCCGGTGGTTGAACTTCGTGCCGACCCAGGTGCAGGCCACCAGCTTCCGGCGCTCCACCTTCGGCACGAGAAACCCGAAGCCGTTCAACGGGTGTCCGAGGCTCTCCCGGTCGTAACCGAGGGCGATGGTCATCGAGCTGTTGTAGGGAATGGCGGCCAGTTGAGCCGCCAGCTCGGCGTCGAGGCCGGCGACGATCCGCGCCGCCGGGCCCGCGGGCACGGCCAGGATCACCCGCGCGGCCTCGACCGTCGCCCCGCCGGCGAGGCCGATGCGCCAGCCGGCCGCCGTGCGGTCGAGCGCCACCGCGGCGGCGGTCACGCGTTCTATCCGGCCTTCGAGCCGCTGCGTCAGCGCGTCGATGAGCTGCCCCAGGCCGCCCTTGAGCGTTTTGAACAGCGACCCGCCCGGGCCCCCTTTTCGCTGCGCCCGGAGCGCCAGCGTGCCCTTGGTCAGCGAGCCATACTTTTTTTCGAGTTCGACGAACTGCCCGAGCACGGCGTTGGCGCTCAGCGTCTCCGGGTCGCCGCCGTAGACGCCCGACAGGAGCGGCTCGGCGAGATAGTCTACCGCCTCCTGCCCGTAGTGTTCGCGCACCAACTGCGCCACCGAGCGCTCGGGCGCGTCGGCGCGGCTGGCGGCGAAGTACTCAAGACCCATGCGGATCTTGGTGCCCCAGCCGAGCAGCGGGCTGAGGGCTACCGGCAGCAGGCGCGTCGGGATCATCATCATCAGCCCGTCGGGCATGGGGATGAGCCGGCCGTGGCGGAGGATGTAGGTGACGCGCAGATGGTCGTTCGAGCCGATCACCTGGTCTTCGAGACCCATCTCCCGGATCAGCTCGAGGGCGGCCGGCTTGGCGGCCAGAAAACTGTCGGGCCCGGCCTCGATGACGCAGTCGTGGAAAACGTTGGTGCGGATGACCCCGCCCAGCGCGGCGTCCTGTTCAATGAGCACGGCCGGCTGGCCGGCCTTGGCGAGTTCCCAGGCGGCGGCGAGTCCGGAGATGCCGCCGCCGAGGATCGCGGTCCGGTCAGGGCCGGAAGTCGCGGACAATCTGCACCACCGCTTTGACGTTTTCGACCGGGGTTTCGGGCAGGATGCCGTGGCCGAGGTTGAAGATGTGGCCGGGGCGGGTGCCGGTACGTTTGAGCAGTTCGTGGACCTTGGCTTTCAACTCCGGCAGCGGGGCGAACAGGGCGGCGGGGTCGAGGTTGCCCTGCACGGCGCTGCGGTAGGAGATGTCCATCCAGGCCTGGTCGATATTGACGCGCCAATCGACGCCCATCACATCGCCGCCCGCGGCGTGAAGCTCCTTGAAGAAGCCGCTCGCACCGGTGCCGAAGTGGATCACCGGGACGCTGGTCGACCGGATGCGTTCGATGAGCGCGCGGGAGTAGGGGGCGACGTAGCGGACATAGTCGTCGGGCGAGAGCGCGCCGACCCAGGAGTCGAACACCTGAATGGCGCGGGCGCCGTTGGCCACCTGCATGATGGCGAAGGGCCCGAGCACGTCGACGATCTTGCCCATCAGCCGGCGCCAAAGCGTCTCGTCCGAGTACATCAGACGTTTGGTGTGGAGGAAACTCTTCGACGGGCCGCCCTCAATCATGTAGCTGGCGAGGGTAAACGGCGCGCCGACAAAGCCGATGATCGGAATCTTGTTGGCGAGCGCCTTGTGGACCATCTGGATCGACTCGCCGACGTAGCCGAGGTCGTCGACGTTCGAGATCGACAGCGAATCGACATCGGCCGAGTCGCGCACCGGATTGTCGATGTGCGGGCCCTCGCCGGTGCGATAGTCAAGCTTCAGCCCCATCGGTTCGACGGGCAGCAGCAGGTCCGCGAAGATGATGGCGGCATCGACATCGAGCACCTCGATGGGCTGGAGCGTGACGGCGGCCGCCAGATCGGGCCGCTTGCACATCTCAAGAATCGTATGCCGGGCGCGGATATCCCGGTACTGCTTCATGTAACGACCAGCCTGCCGCATGAACCATACCGGACGGACGTCCGTGGGCCGGCGGCGGCATGCATCGAGGAAACGGCTGCTCATTGGAGCCACGCGCATTTAGCCTCCCCGGGGTACTCCGAGCGCCCTTCACAGAGATAGGCGCGGAACCCCTTTGGAATGTTTCGGGCCGCCCAGGAGCGGCCATTGATATAAACCGGTTTCGTCCAGGCCTCGCTGTCAATGCCGCGAGGGGCGATTACGGAAACGGAGAACATACCCTCGGCCGGGTAACCCGTCCGCGGATCCATAATGTGCGAGTAGGTCTTGCGTC
Source organism: Bryobacteraceae bacterium CoA2 C42 (assembly GCA_019931245.1). Taxonomy (GTDB): domain Bacteria; phylum Acidobacteriota; class Terriglobia; order Bryobacterales; family Bryobacteraceae. The sequence goes on along the minus strand of JAINDL010000116.1, from coordinate 1,106 downwards.
GCACCGTAAAGAACTTTTCATAGCTGCCGGAGGTGGCCATCGACTCGTCTTTCAATGCGAGGTCCTGCACAGTCTGCCGACTGTCGCGCGGGTCCCGGATCTTGACTTCCCAACCCGGCTTGCCCGGCGGCGTCCCGATGGCGAGCATCGAGGACCCACCCGCGTTGATCAGAGCCGACCGTACCCCGGCGCGGCGCAGGATCTCCGCCATGCGATCGACCGCATAGCCCTTGCCGATCCCCCCGGGATCGATCTCCAAGCCATTTTTGGCAAAGCGGATTGTGCGCTGCGTCGGGTTCAAGAGCAGATTCTCATATCCAATACGCCCCAGGGCGGTGCGGATTTCGGCCCGGTGCGGCATCCGGCCGCTACCTTTATAGAAGCCCCAGACTTTCATGAGCGGACCGACCGTGATGTCGAAGGTTCCTTGGCTGTGTTGACTATAGGCGTAACAGGCGGCGAGCAGGTCAAACAACTCCTGGCTGACGGTGAACTCGCGCTGGCCGGCGAATCGGTTCACTTGGCTCCACTCGCTATCGTGGCGATAGTTGGAGAGCATGTGATCGAGGCGCTTGGCTTCCTCGAGCGCTTGCTCGACGGCGGCGGCGAGCGAATCGCGGTCCGGCCCGTAAGCAGCAACAGAGAACGTTGAGCCCATCGCATCCACGCTGGATTCGTAGCGGAGTAGATCCGCCGCCGCCGCCAACGCTGGAGCTACCACTAAAGGTATCACAGCGTGCCAGATGCGTCTCGAAATTTTCACAAAGATGGCGAAACCCTGCCTAACTGACACAATGGAATAGACTTGCCCATTCACAGGCTATCAGGCGGGCCAGCGTTTGTCAGCAGGATTTCGTACCGGAACGAGTCATTTTGCGAAACGAACCCAGAGATTAAACGAAGCATTTTGCCGTTCAATCCGGCGGCCAGGTTTTCGGCCGACTACCCAGTGCGGAGAGCTATGGGGTTGGTTGCGGGGGCATGATTTGAACATGCGACCTTTGGGTTATGAGCCCAACGAGCTACCAGGCTGCTCCACCCCGCACTTTGATAGTAGCAAGGGGAGCAGCCGTTTGGCAACTGTTTGCCTCACCAAAGTTCACATT
>JAINDL010000215.1 GCA_019931245.1 Bryobacteraceae bacterium CoA2 C42 | reverse complement strand
GTTTCAATCCCCTTCAGATCGGGGACCTGCTTATTAGCGCTCCGCAACACCTTGATAATACGAGATTTAGGGGGGCGATGGCAAGTGGAAAAGGCGACTATCGGAAAATGGGGGAAAAAGGGGGGCAATCGTCGCAGAATAGGGAACAGCGAGGGAATTACCAGATGTCGGCGCAAAAGTTGGCGAATTCGCAATCTTCGCAGCGCTTGCGGAGGTCGGTGGGAGCGGGGAGCGACTCGGAGGCGATCATGGTTCGGATGGCTTCTGCCGCGTCGACAACGGACTGGCGGAGCTCTGGCGTGATGGGTACGGGGAGTACGGCGGAATCGGGGATGCGGTAGATGAAGCCGACAGGGGCGGGCTTCTGATACACGTGCTCGGCGATGAGTGAGTAGGCTGCGAGTTGCATTTGTAGGTTGGGCGCGGCATCGCCGGCGGTTAGTTTGAAATCGACAATGGCGATGCGGTCGGCGGCATCGAGGAGGAGGTCGGGTTTCCCTTGGAGGTTGAGTTGATCGGAGGAAAGCCAAGGGCTGAAGATGCGCTGGGCGGTATCGAGTCCATAGGTTTTGAGAGTGCGGCGGGCTTCGAGGGGTTCGAGTTGTTCCTGCGCTTGGAGCGCCAATTGCATTTTTGCAGTTGGGACGCCGGCAGTTGGGGCGAAGCGGTGATAGAAAACAACGCGAGGGCAGTAGGCCCACTGTTTGAGGTCGCCGACGTTGAGGATGATGGGGTCAGGCACCCTAGCGGTCCTCCGAAGGGATGATTTTGAGGACGAGGCGGTTTTGCGGGACGGCTTTTTCGGTGCGTTCGTCAGCTTTGTCGGCGTCGACGCGGTATTGGTCGAGGATCCACATGTCTTTAAAGGCATCCTCGACGATGGGGATCACGCGTACGCGGGCGGATTGGTTGCCGATCAGGTCGCGGATGCGGAGAGAGAGTTCCTGACGGCGGTTTCGATTGATTTTTCCGAGGAAGGCTGAGAACTGGATGCGGACGAGGCCGTAGTTCATGCAGAGGTCGGCGAGTTTATCGCGGATGCGGTCATTTTCGACATCATAGAGAACCAGGACGGAGACTTCGGGAGAGCCAGCGCCGAGTTGGCGAGGCTGGAGGATTCCGGCGTAGGAGGAGCGGCGTGCCATAGGTGCTTACCATTGGAACGAGAAGGGGCGGTAGGGGCGGAGGCCCCTGAAGGCGGAGGCGGCGAGGCGGGCCTGCATTTGGATAATGGAGCGGACCTGATGGTTGTTCCCGCGGTGTGGTTCGACGGCGTTGAGGCGGGCGAGGACGCGGGAGGCAATGGCTTCGCGTGAGTCGGCGTCGAGCAAGTTGTTGGCGAGACGGGGTGTCCCCCCTTTGAAGAGCCAGGCAAAGATGGGCCGGTCGACGATGGGTTGGCGGAACTCTTCGACGAGATCGAGGACGAAGGAGGGTTTGCCGGAGCGGTCGGTGTGGAGGAGGCCGGCGAAGGGTTCGAGGCCGGCATTCATGACGGCGCCCCAGACGTGGGAGGTGAGGATGCCGTATCCGTAATTGAGAGCGGCGTTGACGGCGTCGTTGGGCATGTGGGGGTTACGGCCGGCGAAGTGGTGGGCATCGGGGACGAGTTCGACGAGAGAAAGCCAGTAGACGCGGGCGGCAGCGCCTTCGTAGCCGAGAATGGTGGGGCGAATGATGGCGCAAGTGTCGCCGGGGAGCGCGAGGACCTGTTGCCGGATTTTGTGGAGCATGTTGACGGCGAGGCGTAGGTCGTCGCCTTGTTGGGATTGCCGGTTGCGGGCGAAGTAGAGGAGGAGTTTGGCTTGGTTGCGGATTTTGCCGGCGACCATCCAGCGGACGATTTCGGCGCCGTGGGTTGAATCGATGGCGAGCATTTGCGATTTGCGGGTTTCGACGGTGGCGGTAAGGAGGGGGGAGGTGACGAGGGCGAAGGGGCGGCCGGAGGCGGCGAGGAAGGCGATGCGGATGCCGCGCTGGCAGCAGGCTTGGAGGAGGTCGGAAGAGACGGTGACGCCGCGGGAGGCGATGACGACTTCCTGGAGTTTGAAGAAGGGGATTTCGGCGATTTGTTTGCGGGATTTTTTGATGGAGAGTCGTTCGGAGTTTTTACCGAGGGAGAGTCCGAAGCCGGCGACGAGGAGTTGGGTGCCGGATTCGGTGGCGAGGAGGGAGACTTGGTCGGCGAAGTCGGGGTCGACGTCGGGAGGGGCGGGGAGATCGAGTTCCAGTTGATCGTGTGGGGCGTCCCAGGTGTCGGCGATCCAGTTGTACTGTTCGACGTGGGGCGGTTTACGTTTTCCGGGTTCGGCGTTGGGGGCGGGGATGGGGCGGTGGGGCCAGGCAAGGGACGCGGACATTGGGGAACCTCCGGGGTTGAGCGGGTCAGGTAGTTCGTTCGTACCAAGTGAAGGACTGGCTGGCGGCGCGGCGTTTGTAGGGGATGGCGGTGAGGGTGAGAATGCGATGTTTGTTGAGCTCGATTTTCCCGTCGCCGTAGGTGGAGAGGCGGTTGAAGGCGTCTTTGGCTTGGATGAGCGCTTCGCCGAATTCGTCGAGGGTTTGGGTGGTTAGGTGGGAGAGGATTTGTTCGGGAGAGGCTTCGGCCCGGGGAACGGAGTATGAGTCCGGGAGGGGTTCGGTGGTGAGTTCGAGGCTGGTGAATTGCCAGAAACTGCCGCGTTTTCCCAAGGTGTTGAGATGGGGAAGGAGGAGCGCGATCTGAGCGAGTTGGTCTTGGAGCCAGGCGGCGCATTCGATAGCCATGGCGAGTTCGCCGGTGAAGGCAACGAACTCGCGGTAGGCGATGGTTTGTTTGAAAGGACTATCCGTGTCGCGGTCGCGGTCGAGGATTTTGAGGAAGGTATTGTTGACGACACAATGATCCGGGGGGAGGAGGCGAATCGCGGCGCCGGCCAAGGTTCGAAGGCAGCGTTCCGCTTGGACTCGGGCGGTGGCGGGCGGATAACAACGGAAACACGCATCGATCAGCGCCATTTTTATCGCGTACGGAGAGGGAAGCAAGAGCGTCTTGCCTCCCTTGTTGGTGCCGTAGGCGGTACGAAGGGAGAAGAGGGAGGCGGGTTCGAATTTTGCGATCAACCAGCGGGTCACGGATTAGGACTCCAGGCTAGAGGCGGTTTGCGCGATGCGATCGACGAAGCTAGCCATCGAGTCGAAGCAGTGGGTGACGATCGGCGTTGATTCGTTAGAGAGTGTATTGAGGCTGGAGGCGATTCTCTCGACTTGCTGAACGAATTCGGGGTTGATGGCGCTGACCAAGGGTGCGGGGAGGGTGGAGGATGAAAGGGAGACAACGCCTTCGAAGTCAACGATGTGGGGGTGCTGGGTGTTGCGGTGAGCCCCGGTCGGTTTGACGAATGTTGCGGCGAGGGCACGCAAAACCGCAGCCATGCGGGCCTGCCGGGAAGGGGCGTCGAGGTCGTATTGGAGCGTGATGTCGTTGCGGCCGATCTTGTACAGATCCACGTTGAGGACGACGGCATAGCGGCCGGAAGAGGCGGGACGGTGGAAGATATTCTGGCCGGTATTCGAGGAGTCGCCGGAGCCTTTTTCGCGGCCCTCTGGGACGTATTTGGCGTGGAAGTAGGACTCGGTTGCGACCTCGTTGGGCCGTCCGACGACCCAGCCGAACTCGACGGCGGACTTGCGAGCGACGCTGCGACTTTTGCCGCCTACTTCGCCGGTGATGAGGATTCCCGCGGCATCGTCAATGAGGCAGGTTTCGATGACTCCCCGGAGGATCTCGCTATCTTTGGTGTCCTTGCTCCAGGAGCGCGACTTATTTAGGGACTCCCAGGCTGGTGGAAAGCAGATGCGATTGGGGTCAAAGACCTGACAACCCTGACAGAGAGGGAGTGCATGGGTCTTTGCTTCGCCGATGAGATGTTCGACAAAGATATGTTTAAACATGTCGCCTGAGACGGCGTTGACCGTGTGCTTTTTCGCACCGGCGCCGTCCTTAACGATGACATCGACCATGCGAGTCATCATGGTGTTGCCTTCAGCGCCTTCGTTGTTGAGGGCGTGAAGTTCGAGGGTCATTAGACCGGAAATGCTAAGGGATTGAATCATTGCGGTGGGACCTCAGAGTCATCTGCCTTTACTGCTTTAGGGGTACGGGAGTAGCCATAGGCGAGGAGGAGCGAGCCGATGAGTTCGGCTCCGAAGCGGTCGATAAGGGTGACGAGTTCGTCGAGATGGACGGTTTGGACCATGTGTCCAGCACCCTTGAAGCGATTCTGGGTGATCCAATTTTGCTCCTGGATGAACTCGGCGACGGCGGCGAGAAAGTCGGCATTACCGGCTTTGCACTTTTGTTTCCAGTTCTGTGCCAGGCCGAAGGAGACTGGGCGGTTTTTCAGATCGGCGTAAATCGTGGCATCGCGGACGGCGCGGGCGACACTTAAGAAGCCTTCGTTGTGGATGATTTGTTGCAAGGCGATCTCCTGGGGGAAAGCCCGACCGAAGAGCAGGTCGAGAGTGGCGGTCTGGAATTCGTTGCTTCGCTTTTTCGCTCCGCGCTGATGCATGGTGAAAATGGCGAACTGAGCGTGGAATTCGAGTAGTTCGGACAGGTGCCCGGTGAGGAGCCAGGCACGGTATTGCTGGAGGATACGACCTTCATCGGAGTGGCTTTCGTCGAGAATACTGAGGCAGCCCCAGGACTTCTCGAGGGCAGGATCGCCGATGGTGTCCTCGATGATGCGGAGATAGGCAACGGCGTCCTCCTGGGAGTTGAGTTGAAACCAGTCAGGAAGGGGAAAGAGTGCGTCATTCATCATGGCAGCGGCGGTGCCGAGGCTCTTGAAGTACGCAAGACGGAGACCGGCGAGAACGGCGCGAGGACGGCGACCGAAGATGGAGAGTCCGGCAGGTTGCATCGCTTCCGATTGGAGGAGAAGGGTGCGGAGACACTCGAATGTGGCCCAGATGTCCAGTTTGACGACGCCCCAAACGGCGGACTGCTGGAGGCGACGGTGGATGTCGCGGAGCGCTCTCAGGGCGATATCAGCGGGTTCGAGAACGAAGAACTTAAAGTCATCGCCGGAGCGATGGAGTAGCATCGCCTGCCATAACCCACGGAATTTCATCCATTCGGCGAATGGGCGGATGAGCGTATCGGGGAGCGAGTTGGGAGCGCTGTGGGTTGTTTTGGGCTTGTGAACCCCTTTTCCGCCAATCGGGTTGAAGATTTGGGAATTGGATATTTCGGGAACGGCGAGGGCGTAAGTTTGGCCGGTGAGTTCGGACCGGACCCAGGAGGAGGCGCGGGCAGGGTCGCTGGCGAGCCAAAGGGCAATTTCCCTATCGCCATTCCAGCCTTTTCGCATGGACTCCAAGGTGGAGGCGGTGTAGTAAGTCTGCGGTGGGCGCTCTGGTGCTTCGACGCCAGCATCGAGGGCCGATTTTGCGGAGCGGGATTTTTTCAGAGACTCATTGAACTTTTTCCAACGCTCGTTCTGCTCCTTGGCGGCGAGGTAGTCGAGGACCTCCGGGAGGATAGGGGGCTTATCACTGGCGCCAGCTTTCGACTCCGACTTCCAGACAAAAGGGAAGCCGGGAGTAATGGGGGGCCAGGAATCGGGTTCGGGGCCGTTTTGCGCGATGACAGAAAAATAGCCACCGGAGTCGCGGATGGTGACTGAGGTGTAGTCAAGTTCGTCGAGAAGAGAAGCAACGCCAATCGCTTCTAGCGTATCGGCGTAGGTGCCGGTGCGCTTGGGAACGGCGTAGGTGAGTGAGTGGTTCATCCGGTGGGGTCCGCGGTCGCGGCCTGGTCGGCCAATCTGAGTCTACGAACGGTTGTAACATAGAGAGCCCACAAGTGCGGCTCCGGAGTTGTTGTAAAGTTTATCAGAAAATTCAGAAACTCAAACTTGTTTTCTGGACTTAACACTAAATGTGGGCGTAGCGGTATTCTTAGGGAATTTCCTAAGGCGGTTTGGTAGTTCTGAATAGGGGTGATGGCAGTGATGTTATAGGATCTTGGACCGTGGTGCCGGGCGATGGCGGATAGGATAATCTTTGCGGCTGCGAGGCCCATCGCTTCGATGACGGTTTGAGCGACGAGGAATGCGCCTTCGACGGCGTGGGGAGGGAATTTGACGGGAGGATCCGAGGGGTCCGAGGTAGTATGGGCGAGGGGGGCGGAGGGGGGAGAGTGGGGGCACTTTCGCGACTGCCAGTTCCATGCGGTTTGTTGCCAGTCGGTGCTGAGTTTGCCGGCATCGTGACATTGGCAGGCGAGGGCAACGATATCTTCGAGGTGGAAGGAGAGTGAGGCGAAGCGTTTGGCGATGACGGAATAGGCAGGGGCCTGCCGGGCGGCTTGGGCGGTAACGCGGCGGCTGTGGTCGATCCACTCCTCGACGGCGTATTGATAGCGGGTGCGGGGAGGGCGTTGAACGGAGGTCTGGGGGAGTTCGGCGCCGGGCGAGCCGAGGATGAGGCCGAGTTCGGCGGTGTAGTGGGCGACGTTGGGATGGAGGGCGAGGAGCCACTGGGCTCTGGCCTGGGGGAATGTGTGTACTGAGTCCCAGCGGAAGCGTGGGCGCGGGAATTCGGAATCCTGGTCCTCTTCCACGAGCCGCTTGGCGATCCAGGGTGTGTTTGGCGGCGGGGTCTGGAAGAGAGCGGCCAGAGGGCCGAGGGAATTGGCGGGAACGCTGAGTGATTGCGGCCAATGGCCGGAGTTAAAGGGCTGGGCGTCGGGCGTGGCGGTGATGAGGAGATTGACAGAGTCGATATTGCGGACCAGGCTGGTGAGGCATGCGCGCTCTTTGTGTTCCATGGCAGCGCGGACTTCGTTTTGGCGGGATTTGAGATTGCCGTAGCGGGATTGGAGATGGTTGCGTTCGCTTTGGCCGTGAAGGATGTCGATCCAGGTGTCCTCTGGAGATTGGGATGTTATGGTTTCGCGAATGGAGTGGCGATCGAGATCCGAGAGTTCGTACGGATATTTTGAGGAGGCCTCGTAGACGAATACCTGTCCCTGGTTGCGGTCCTTATAGCGGGCGACGCGACCGGCGCGCTGGATCAGTGCATTGAGGGGCGCGAGTTCGGTGTGTAGTTTTTCCGCAGAGATATCGACGCCGGCTTCAATGACCTGGGTAGTGACGAGGATGGCGTTTGATGGTTCCGCTGTTGGTCCAAAGTGGATGTTGAGTTGGGATTCGACGGCTTTGCGGTCGGCGGGGAGGAATCGGGAGTGGAGGAGGAATAGCTTGCGGCCGGAGGCTGCGAGTTGGGTTTTGAGTTCGCCATAGATGCGTTGGGCTTGAGAGACGGTGTTGGTCAGGACGATGGTGCGTTGGTTGTTGTTTTGGTCGAGGATGCGGGTTACGGAGAGTGTTTCGGGGCGATAGAGCCAGGAACGGGTGCGGCCGATTTGGGCGGGCAAGTTGGCGATTTCGGGTGGGTCGAGGCTGATACGCTCGGCTCTGAGAGAGGTGGCAAGCCAGTCGGCGGCGGGGGTGGAGAGAGTGGCCGTCATCAGAATGAACTGTGAAAAGTTCTGCAAAGTGTTTAGCATTTCGACGGCGGTGCCGAGGGCGGTTTGGGGGTCGAGGAGGTGGACTTCATCGATCACGATCAGCGCGCCGGGGAGGGCGCCGGCATTCATGTTGTCGAGGCGGGGCGGGAGGCCGACGGGATGGAGGAGATAGCTGGAGAGGAGTTGATCGATAGTGGTGAAGATAATGTCGGCTTCGAAGAATGGGTCATTCGATTCACCTCCGATTTGGAGGGAGGTCCTGGTTGCGTGGTTGGCGACTTGGCTGACGGATGCGTGCAGATTGGAGGCGAGGGCGCGGAGCGGGAGGGCGTAGATGAGACGGTCGGCGATGGGGGTTTCGATGTGTCGGGCGAAGAGGAAGGGCGCGACCGCGGCCCAGGTTTTGCCGGCGCCGGTGGGTGCTTGGAGGACGATGCTTTTGCCAGCCAGGAGTGAATCGGCTACTCTTTGCTGGTAGGGGTAAGGAGGGGAGTTGGCGGGCAGGCGAGTGGCGAAGAACTCGGAGAAGGTCATCTGGTCCAGACCTCGATTTGGCCGTTGCCCCAGACGGTGTGGCGTCCGACGCCGGTCCATTCGCCTGCCTTTAGGAGCGGGACGAATTCGGTGAGGTCCCCGGCGTATTCGATTGTTCCGAGGAAGCCGCCGATGGGGTGTTCTCCGTCGTGGCGACCGCTGTAGCGAGTGGTGGACTGGTGCGTAATGTTGGCGGAGGCGAGGGTGATGGAACGGGCGCGTTCGGAGAGACCGGCAAAATCGAAGTTCGGCTTGCCGCAACCGTAGAGGGTGAGGAGATTGCTAATTCTGTCGCGGAGTCTGGTAATGACGGCGAAGAACGGGGGCGGTTCGGTGGTGGGTTGGTTCTTGCGGAGTTCGGTGGGCGTTTGGAAACGGATGGAGACCGATCGTATGACGGATGCCGAAGAGGCCATTGGGAGCTCGACTGGTGGTGTGGGCACATTGGCGCGCAGGACGCCGTGAGCGAAGATCTCGCTGACCGGTTGTTTTGTAGGACTGAGAACGGAAACTGCGGTTAGGGTAGCGTGGCCTTTGGCGGGTCCGATACCAGCCTCGACAAACTGCTGAAAGGCGGAGATGAAATAGGCGGTGATGTGGGGCCGGAGGTCGAAGAGGTGTAGGTCGAAGTGAAATGAATGATTTGCCTCGATCCGATGTCCGTTGAGATGGGGCGCTCTGAAGAGGAAGGGGCGGGGGACATCGGCGAGGCCACTGGGGCCGTTCTCTCGGCGGGGTTCGAAGATAGAGGCGTAGGGACACTGGTTGCGGTGGGAGCATACAGCAGGGGCATGGCAATCCGGTGCGCATGCGATGGATCGAAATGAGCGGCCGAAGCCGCCGCGCAGGATATTGGAGGCTTTGCCGGGAGGAAAGTAGATGGACTGGCTGGCTTTCAGATGAAAGCGGAGGGGAAGCACATATAAGGCGAGCACTTATTCATGATAGGTGGGGCGCGGCTGCGCGGGAGCTCGGCCTTGGTGGAGGTATGTGGCCGTTATGGCATCTTTAGCAGGTAGCGAGGGCGAAGATCAGCCGCGAAACGATGAACGATGGCGAGGGCATCGGCTTTTGAGCACAATCCGCTGATGCCGCCGGTGGCGAAAAGTGGGCGACGTTTTGGAGTTCGGCGTTTTAGAACGTGAAGCGGAAGCCGAATTGGACCAGGCGGGGGATGCCGGGGAGGAGGCCGCGGCTGCGGTCTACTATCGTTAGGCGGTCGGTTAGGTTCTTCGTCGTGGCGAAGAGGGTGGTTTTTTCTCCTACCGGCACGTTCAGGGAGGCGTTCCAGAGAGCGTTTCCCGGGATTAGGCCGCGCTGGCCGTCGGGGGTTCCTCCGATCGTGTTTAGGTCGTCGGCGAATTGCTTTCCGGTGTAGACGTTCTCTACCACTACGTTCACGCCTTTGGCGTGGGTGTAGGTTAGGGACGCGGTTAAGAGGTTCTTGGGGGCGTAGGGGAGGCGGTTTCCGGTGATCCTTACGCTCGTGAAGCCGGGGACGTTGCTGAATCTCGCGGTGGCGAAGCGGGCTACCGGTAAGGATGTCCAGGCGGCTCTGAGCGCCACCTGGTGGCGGCGGGG
>JAINDL010000201.1 GCA_019931245.1 Bryobacteraceae bacterium CoA2 C42 | reverse complement strand
GTCGCGAAGGGGCACCCGGGGGCCAGGGGCCCAGGGGACAGGCAACCAGCTCCGCAGCGCCGCGCGAGGGCGGCGCCGGGCCGGGACAGCAGACCGCTCATGCCGGCCTCCGCCACCGCACATACACCGCGGCCAGCGCCGCGCTGAACAGGCCCATGCCGGCCGAAATCGCGAGGGCCGTCTCGCGGTCGGTCGCGAAATGGCGCTGGGCCAGGACGCTCAGCATGGCCGGGTAGGTGCGGCCCAGCAGAAAAGCCACGTCGAAGCTCGCGAACACGAAGCCGAACACGAGCACGGCCGCCGGGCCGAGGGCCGGCAGCAGGAGCGGGGCCGTGACGTAGCGGAAACGCTGCCAGGGGCCGGCGCCGAGCGTGGCGGCCACAGCGTCGTAGTCGCCGCTCAGGCGGGCGAGAACAGTGCGGGCGAGCAGCGCGAAGAAGGGCGTCTCCTTGATCCAGTAGACGAGGATGATGCCCGCGCCCCAGCGGTCCTGGACGAGATCGGGAAACTCGCCCGGCGCGGCGATGGCGCCCAGGCTCGAGAGCAGGCGCGCCAGAAGCCCGCTCGGGGCGAGCAGGTGCAGCACGACGACGGCCATGGTGAGATGCGGCATAGCGAGGGGCACCTGCCAGAGGACCCTGCTTCCCCGCACGGCGCAGTAGACGCCGCTGACCAGGGCCAGCGCCGTCGAGGCGGCGGCCACCCAGAGCGAAAAGCCAACTGCCGCGCGGAGTTCATCCATGCAGTTCGACCGAAAAGACGGCGCCGTCCGGGCCGTTGGCGGCCGTCAAATCGCCGCCGTGTTCGAGCACCGTCTGACGGCTAAGAGCCAGGCCGAGGCCGAGGCCGTTCCGTTTCCCGTACGTCGCGAAGGGGTGAAACAGCCGCTCTTTGACCGCGGCGGCGATGCCCGGTCCCTGGTCGCGGACTTCGACGACGACGCCGCGGCCGGCGGGGCGGGCGACGATGGCGATTTCACCGCCGTCGGGCATGACCTCAATCGCGTTAGCGAGCAGGTTGACGAAGACGCGCTCCATGCGGGCGCGGTCCAGGGGGAGTTCCAGCTCTTCGGCGATATCGAGGCGGAAGCGGATGTGGGCGGGGGCCTGCTGGCTTTCAACGGCCGCTTCGACCACCTCGCGGAGGCGGCAGAGTTCGAACTCGGCGGCCTTGCCTTTGGCAGCGTCGAGGAGTTCCTGGAGCATGGCGAGCATGCGGCGGCTGGCGTTGTAGATGTTGCCGGCGAGGCGCCTGGTCTGGGCCGGAGCCAGCGTTTCGGCGTCGACCAGCATTTCGGCTCCGCCGTAGATGGCGGCGAGGGGATTGCGGAGGTCGTGGACGATGCTTGAGGCGAGCCGGCCGACGGTGGCGATGCGCTCCTGCCGGATGAGTTCGGCGCGGGCGGTCTCGAGGCTCTCGCTCATGGAGTTGAAGGTGGCGGCCAGGCGGCCCAGCTCATCGTTGCTGGTGACCGGCAGGCGTTCGCCATAGCGCTGTTCGCCGATGGCGGTGGCGGCGCGGTCTAGGGCGCCGAGCGGTTCGACGATGCGGCGGGCGAGAAAGAAGCTGAGCACGATGCTGAGGACGACCGCGGCGGCCCACATGGCGAGGAGTTCTTTCTGCAGGTCGGCGAGTTCGCGTTCGGCGGGGCCGGGAGTGCGGAAGATGCTGAGGGTGCCAACGGGTTGACCGTCGAGGCCGGGCAGGGGCCGGTCGAGGCGGACGCCGGGGCGGTTGACCTGCTCGCCGGCGACGGAGAAGACGAACTCGCCGCCGGTCAACTGCTCGGGCCGGTCGCCTTCGGCGTAGCCAGCGACGAGCAGGCTGATCATGGCAGGCTCGGCGGCCGGCCCGCCGCCGGCGTCGACCATGACGGGAGTGAGCACCAACTGGTAGATTTCGCGGCCGCGGACGAAGAAGCCGGAGCGCTGCCGCACGCCCGACTCGACGGCAGGCCAACTGGCCATGGCGGGCGGGGCGCCGGCGATGGTGGCGATGGGAGCGCCGCGGGGGTCGCAGACGACGAAGAAGGCCCGTTGGCGCAAGCCTTCCGAGAGTAGGCCGCGGAGTTCGGCGGCTGAATCGCGGATGGTGGCGGCGTCCTGGGTGCCGAAGGCGGCGCGGACGTTGGGGAGGCTGCTGAGCAGCAGGGCGGCGGTGCCGAGGGCCTCCTTGCGAGCCTGCCAGACGGCTTCGTAGGCGCGGATGCTGCCGCGCATCTCCTCTTCGAGCGAGCGGGTGGCGCTGTCGATGGCGTGGCGCTGGAGGATCCAGCCCGTCAGGCCGAACAGGAGCGTGACACTGCCGAACAGGGCCAGCCAGATCTTCCAGCGGAGGGACATCCTAGCGGCCTCCGAGGTACTGCGTGCTTTCGAGGGACTTGGCCGGATAGGGCCGGCCGTGCTTGTTCTGGTGGGGCGCCGGCAGGTAGCCGGCTTCGGAGACGGCGAGGCGCGGGAGGGCAAGCGAGCCGTCCTCCACCTTCACGCGCGTTTCCAGCCGGGCCAGGGTTTCCGGGGTAGCGCGTTCGTGGAAGAGGCGGAGGCGATACTCGCCGGGCGGGACATTGGGGATGCGCCAGGCGCCATCGGCGGTGGAGACCGCGTAGTAGGACGAGGGGACGATGACGATCACCGCGCTCATGTTGGCGTGGATGTTGCAGAAGACGCGGACGACGCCTTCGCGGCGGAAGGTGATGCGGTGCGATGTGCCGGGCGCGTAGAGGCCGGTGTCAAAGGGCTGGCCCGCGAAGTTCGAGAAGGCGTTGTGGAAGATGGGGTCGTGGTTGGGGAAGTCGATGGTGGCCCCGACGGGGGCGGCGAGGACGTGGGGAGAGAACTTTTTGTTCTTCTGGTCGAGGGTGAAGCGGCCGGGGGTGAGCGGCGGCGGGCCGGCGAGGGGTTCGAGCCAGACGACCACGCCTTCGCGGCTCTTGCTTTTGGTCTGCGTGAGCTCGACGGCGCCCGCGACGGTAGCGGCGTAGGCGGGCGCCAGAGCCAGGCAGAGGCTAAAAAAGATAGGCCAGCGAGAGGTCATAGCGGTTTACTCTGCGGTCCCCGAGGCCGAGGAAGAAGGAGCGGACCTGGAGGCTTTCAAAGCCCAGGACCACGTTGGGGGCGACCTGGAACATCAGGTTGGCGCCGCCGGTTCGGTTGCGCCCGTTCTGCCCGCGGAGGAGGTCGGCGTTGCGGTCGTCGTGGATGCCGGCGAAGAGGTTGGCGGTGAGGCGGGCGGTGAGCGGGACAGAGGCCTGCGCCCAGCCGCCGCGGCTGCGGACGGCGAGGACGCGGCCATCGGCGAGAAAGCGGAAGCTTTGGCGGAGGGAGCCGAGATGGTGGACGTTTTCACCGGTGAACAGGAAGCCGGTGAGTTCGAGTTTCTCCCAGGGCCTGGCCATCCAGTCGACGCTGGCGATGCGGGAGGGGACGCTCTGGCCGGTGACGTGCGAGGTGGAGGCATGGGCTCCCACGCCGAACTCGAAGCGGTCGTCTTTGGCCCAGGCGCCGCGGAGTTCCAGGGAGGGACGCCGGAGGACGACGAGCGCGGGATTGGCCAGGCCCGCTTGTTCAGAGGTTTGCATCAGCGCGCCCTGGAGTTTGAAGTCCCCGAGCCGCTCTTCGTAGCGGACCTGCGGCTGCCAGCGCCAGAGGTTGCCGGAGCTGGTCAGCGGGGTGATGCCCATGGTGGCGTACGAAGTGGGATTCCGCGGGGAGATGAGCGGCTTCATGAGGCCGACGGCGACGGTGCGCCGCTCCCAATCGAGGCGGAGCTCGGCGGTGCGCAGGCGCAAGGGGATGGCGCCGGTTCCCTCGGTGGTGCCCTCCCAGAAGTCGCCGAAGGCTTCGCCGGAGACCTTGGCGCCGAACAGGGTGACCGGGCCGTGGAAGCGGAGGCCGACGATGGACTGGCGGAAGGTGAGGCCGGCGGCGCCGCGGTTAACGGTGGCGCTGGCGGTATTCGGGGTATCGACGCCGCCGGCGCCTTTCGAGTTGCCGAAGAGGTTGAACAGGGCGACGCCGGTAAGTTCGAGGGGGAACTTGCTGGCGGCTTCGACTTTGGCCTGGGCCTGTTCTTCGATGCGGCGTTCGGCGATTTCGAGGCGCTCGGGGACGAGTTGTTCGACCTTGGCGCGGAGGGAGGCGACCTCGGAGCGCAGTTTGGCGTTTTCCGCCTCGAGCTTTTCGAGGCGGGCGAGAATATCGGCCTGCGCCCAACTCAGCGCCGGCAGGCATAGCGCCAATAACCACTTACTCATGCAGCATCCCCTTGATGGTTTCCCGCACCTGCAGCGCCGAGTACGGTTTGGCGAAGAAGCGGTCGGCTCCCGCCTGTTCGCCCGGACCGGCGGACATGGCGATGATCGGCGCGCCGGGCTTGAGCGCCCGGAACTCGCCGATCAGCGTTTCGCCGCGGACGCGGGGCAGGTCGAGGTCGGTGCAAAGCACGTGGGCGTCGGCGAGCAGGCGGCGGCCTTCGGCGCCATCGTAGGCCACCAGGACGTCGAGATCGGCCACGCCGCTTAGCGCCATCGCCAGGGTGTCCGCCAGCGCCCGGTTATCCTCCACCACCAGCACGGTCCACTTCATGGCAGGAACCGGTAGCCGATGCCGTGCACGGTGAGGAAGTGGCGCGGAGCGGCGGGGTCGGCTTCAAACTTCTGGCGGAGTTTGACGATGTGGGCGTCGACGGTGCGGGTGTGGGGGAACGAGTTGTAGCCCCAGACGGAGTTGAGGATGACGTCGCGGGTAAGGGGCCGGTCCGGGTTCTGGAGGAAGAAGACGAGGAGGTTGTACTCGGCCGGGGTGAGCTTGACCTCCTGGCCGGCACGTTGGACAACGCGACGCTCGATGTTGACCTCCGTTCCGGCGAACTTGAGGACGTGATGGGCTTCTCCGCCGCTGCGCCGCAGCAGGGCGCGGATGCGGGCGATGAGTTCGCGGCGGCCGAAGGGTTTGACGACGTAGTCGTCGGCGCCCATTTCGAGCAGCAGGACCTTGTCGATTTCGTCGCCGAGCGCGCTGAGTACGATAATGGGAGTGGGCACCTTGTCCGTGCGCAGTTGGCGGCAGATTTCAACGCCGCTCATTCCTGGCAGGCGCAGATCGACCAGAATCAGATCCGGCTGCAGAGTCAAGGCCTTTTCGTAACCGTCCCGCCCGTTCGCGCTGAGGTGAACCCGGAAGGATTCTTGCTCCAACATCAAGCCGATGGTGTCTCGCAAGCTGTCGTCGTCGTCGATTACGAGGATGGTCTGCATGGAAGCCGCTAGGAAATTGTATCGAAACCAGCAACTATCCCCTGATCGCGATCATCGTACATAGGAGACTCATGCGACCCTTCATCACCCTCTTGTTCACGGCCGCCGCTTTGTTGGCCGAAGACTACAAGGCCGCCCCGGGC
>JAINDL010000030.1 GCA_019931245.1 Bryobacteraceae bacterium CoA2 C42 | reverse complement strand
TTCGGTCTGTGCGCTTTTTTTGCCACGCGCACAACGGACTCGCTTCGGCCTGTGCGCTTCTGAGCGCCCCCCGGCATTACCCCAAAAACAGGGGGGCCCGCCAGTCAGAAGCGACCGGCGGGCCCCGCCCGGAACTGCAGGGTAGCGGTTAGAAGCCCATGCGGAGACCGAACCGGAAAGCACGCTGGGTAAGCCCGTCGCGTCCCGTATTCGCAAGACCAGTGACTTCAAAAACACCCGACCGGAACGAGTTGTCCGGGTTCAGGCGCAGGTTGGAGATGTTGCCGCTCGGGTTGCCGAACTGCGGAGTGTTGGTCAGATTGAGCATCTCGATGCGCAGTTGGGCCGAAACCCGTTCGCCGAACTTGAACTGCCGGAAGATGCCCACGTCGGCGTTGCCGATCCGCGGGCCGCGCAGCGCCATGAAGCTCGCATCGCCAAAGCGGGCATCGGTAACCGGCTTGAAGGCCGTGAAGTCAAAGAACGGCTGTCCCTGACCCACCTTACCGATCTTGGTCACCTTCCCGGGACGGGCATAGTCGGCCCGCTGCGTCGAGCCGGAAAACAGGTTCAGCGAAGCCCCGTCGGCGGTCACGTTGAAAGGCGAGCCGCTGTATAGACTCAACAGCCCGTTCAGCTGCCAGCCGCCCAGAATCGCCGCCGCCACACCGTCGTTGGCAAACGCTTTACCCTTGCCAAACGGCAGTTCCCAGAGCGAAGTGACCTGGAAGTTGTGCGTCCGGTCAAAGTCGGCGAGCGAGCGGTTCAGGTTGTAGAACGGCAGGGCCTGGATGGCGGGGCCGCCGTCACTGTTCGAGTTACAGCAGATGCCCATGGCCTTCGACCAGGTGTAGGCCACATTGAGCGAGTAACCTTTGGCGAAGCGCTTTTCGAGGGTGGTCTGCAGCGCGTTGTAGCTGGTGTGGCCGATGGGGGTTAACAGCTGGGTGGTCACCCGGCGGCCGAAGCGCTGGAAGTAGGGAGCTCCGTTGACGCCCGCGCCGGGGATCTGCCCGGCGTTGAGGTCGAGGTTGCCGGTCTGCTTCACCTGACGGTTGGCGACGTAGCCGGCCTGGGCGACGAAGCCTTTGCCGACCTGCCGCTGGATGGTGAAGTTCCAGCTCATGATGTAGGAGCGTTTGAACTCATCGCCCGCGCTGACGACCGCATAGTTGGTGGGAACATCAATGATGCCGTTGCCGAGGTCGGGGTTCGGGATGTTCGGGATGCCCTGCTCGAGACGGCTGACGGGGACGAACGCGTTCGGAGCATTGCCGTTCAGGATGACCAGCATCGGGAAGTTGGTCCGGTGGGTGCGGGCCAGATTCCACGGATCCCAGTTGATGCCAAAGCCGGTGCGGATCACCGTCTTGTCGGTCGGCCGGTAGGCGATGCCGAGGCGGGGCGAGAACTGCAGCTTCTGCTGCCGGATGCCGCAATCGCGCGGCATGACGCCCACGCCGCAGACGAACATCTTGTTGTTGGCGAAGTCATACCGCTCCACCCCGCGGTCGCCGCGGGTCGGCATGGGGAAGTACTCGTAGCGGACGCCGTAGTTCAGCGTCAGCTTCCGGTTGACGTTCCAGGTGTCCTGCACGTAGCTGGAGAACATGTTGGTGCGGGTCTTGTAGACATCATCCACCTGCAGCAGGCGGCCGTAATTGTTCGGCGCGCCCAGCAGGAAAGCTCCCCAGGAGTTGAACTCGTTGGCCGAAGCGCCGCCGTTCAACTGCGTCGGGCCGCCGGTGAAGCTGAAGCCGCCCACCGCGCCGTGGTTGGCGCCGGAGAACTCCGGCTGCAGATGGTTCATGTTCATCTTGTAATAGTCGATGCCGAAGCGGATGTTGTGCGTCCCTTTGGTCCAGTTGGCGTTAGCCACGTATTGGAACTGAGGATCGCGCCGGTTATACGGCATGAAGGCATCGGGAACGCCGAAGGTGGTGAAGTTCGAAACCGAGAACCGTGGCCAGCCGCCCTCGAAGGTGCGGGTCCCGTTGGTTCCCGGAATGCCTAGCAGATCGCGGCCAAGGTTCTTTTCAAGGCCGGGCTGCTCGACCTTCGTATTCATCTGGGTGAAGCCGAAGTAGGAGTCGATGATGAAGGAGGGCTTCAGCACGTAGGTGGAGGCGATGGTGGTCGAGTAAGTCTGGCCCACCCCCACGCCCACGTTGCCGCCGGCGCCGGAGATGCCCGGGCCGATCAGTTCGCCGAGCATACCGGCGTTCTCCATCGTATAGTCGAGCACGGAGAAACGGCCGTACATGGTCCACTTGTCCGAGATGTTGTAGTTCATCTTGGTGTCGAGCGTCTGCCGGTCGAACAGGAAGTTACCGACCGCAAAGTAGTTCTGCTGAATAAAGGCGCTCGGCACGTTCGGGGTGGGCAGCTTGCCGGTCAGCGTCCGGGCAATCGGGCTGATGCGGTTGGCCGGCAGAATGTTGCCCGCAAACGGGGTCCGGCCCCGGCCCTGGTCATCGCCCGTTAACGGGTCGAAGATCGGACGGTCGGTCGCCGAAAGATCGCCGGTGCGCATGGCCGTAGTCGGCATGGTGCCGAAGGAGTTGGCAAACTCGCGCCGCGTCGTGCCTTCGTAGGCGGCGAAGTAGAACAGCTTGTTCTTCTTGATCGGACCACCCACGGTGGCGCCGAACTGGTTGAAGATGTACTTGGGGTTGCGCTGGCCCTGCGGCAGGAAGAAGGGCTTGGCGATTACTTTGTTGTTCGTGTTGTAGAGAAACGCCGACCCGTGCAGATCGTTCGTGCCGGACTTGATCTGCACGCTGATCGAGGCGCCGCCCGCCAGGCCCTGCTCGGCGGAGAAGGAGTTGGTCACCACGTTGACGGTCTCAATCGCTTCGAGCGACGGGACATAAGCCGAGATATGCGGCAGCCAGATATTGGTCGAACTCACGCCGTCGATGCGGGTGTTGACCGAAGAGCGCGTGGCGCCATTGACGTTGGCTTCGAGCGACCGGGAGGGGTTCGACGGCACCGAGTGCGCATTCCGCGGCGGCGAGAAGCCCGGAACCGTAACGAGCAGGTTCTGGTAGTTCCGGCCCACGGGCACCGGCAGATTGGTCAGCTGCTTAGAGGTCACCTCGGCCCGCACCTCAGCGCGGTCCGTCTGCAGCGTGGCCGAACTGGCTTCGACGGTCACCGTGTCCGAGACGGCGCCGACCTGCAGCGTCAGGTCCACGCGGACCGTCTCATTAATCGCCACCGTCGCGCTGTTCGTCACGGACTTGAAGCCGTCTTTGGTAATCCGCACTTCGTAAACGCCGTTCTGGATCGTCGGGAAGTTATACCCGCCTTCCTCGTTCGTCACGGTCTCGCGGACCTGGCCGGTCTGCTGGTTGGTGATCACTACCTTCGCCCCCGGCACTGCGGCGCCGGACGCATCCTTTACGGCGCCGACCAGCGCGCCGTACAACACTTGAGCATGAGAAAGCGGCGCCTGGAAAGCCAAAAGGAAAACCAGGAACGCCACGCCGCTGCCGCGCAGCAGTCGTGAACAAAGTTTCATAAATATCCCCTAAAGCGGAAGAGTTAGCGAGACCGCGTCACTAATTCGTAACGAGGCGTTACTTTCACTCTAGTCCCTCGAACTCTCCATTGCAATCGTACGCAGGCGCGACTCCAGCACCCGGTCCGGCGAAAAGTCCTCGATTCTCAGATCCACCCCACCGGCCGCCGCCGCGGCCAGCGCCGCCTCGGGAATCAGACCGATCAACTCACTCGTCGCCACTTCGACGCCTAACTCCGCGGCGATCCGCCCGATCGCCTCCCACACCACATGCGGCGGCGTGACCGTGTAATCGGTCAGATTCATCGATATCTGCGCCTGCCCGCGCCCGGCTAAGTACAGCCCGAGCGCGCGCACGCACGCCAGACCGCCGTTGGCTTGCCGGATCCGCCGCGCGATCTCTTTGGCCGCCGCCACGTTCCCGTCGGCCAAGAACACGTTCCAGGCAATGAGTATCTTCCGGGCGCCCACGGCCACCGCCCCCGCCGTTGGATGCGGTGCGGCCTCTCCAAAGTCCGGCACCGGAAACGGAGAACCCGCCGCCGCCTTGCGGACGTTCGCCAGATTGCGGCGGCTCTCGCGCTGCGCCGCGGCGTCATAGAGAAACACCGGCACCGAATACCGGTTCCAGATCTCCGCCCCCACCGCATGCGCCAGCCACGCGCACTCGACCAGCGTAATCCCCCGCAGCGGCACAAACGGCACCACATCGGCCGACCCAATCCGCGGATGCACCCCCGAGTGCCTCGTCAGATCAATCCGCGCCACGGCCTCGCCCACCGCCAGCACCGCCGCCTCGCCGATCGCCTCCGGCCGCCCGGCAAACGTAATCACGCTGCGATGATGATCCGCATCGGCCGACCAGTCCAGCACGCCCACGCCCGGCACCCCGGCCACGGCCGCCGCAATGGCCTCGATCGCGCGGCGGTCCCGGCCCTCGGAAAAATTCGCGACACACTCCACCAGCGGCGAAGATTCCCGCTCAGGCAACACGCCACTCCGGCGCGGTTTCCTGATGGACGATCGAACCACGGCGGATTACCGTAGAAACCAGATTCATTCCAAAATGATAGGGGATTTCGCGGTAGTCCGGTACGGAAAGAATCAACAGATCCGCAAACTTGCCCGCTTCGAGCGAACCGGCCTCCCGCGCCACCCCCGCCGCGCAGGCCGCGTTGAACGTCGCCGCCTGGATCGCCTCGGCCGGCGACATCTGCAGCTGATTGCACGCGAGCGAAATCACCATCTGCATGTTACACGTCGGACTGAACAACGGATCATAACCCGAAGCCAGCGCCACGGCTGCCCCTCCGTCAATGATCCGCCGCGCCGGCGCCAGACGGTCCAGATGAAGGTGATACGCCAACCCGGGCAGCAGCACCGCCACCGTCGACGAGTCACAAAGATGCCCGATCTGGTCCTCCGTGATGCAGTTGCAATGCGACACACTCTCGGCCCGCATCGCCACCGCTACCTCTACGTTCGAATCGGCCTGGTGTAGCGCCGCGTGCAACCGGGGCGTGAAGCCCGCCACTCTCGCCGTCCGCAAAAACTGCACCGTCTGATGCAGCGAAAAACCACACGCCGCCGGATCGGCGTCGATATGCCCGATCGACTTCCGCCGCGCCACCCGCGGCATCATCTCCTCCAACAAAAATCGCAGATACCCATCGGCGTTCCCGTCAAATTCAGACGGCAGCGCCCGCGCACCGAACCAGGTCGGCAACACCGAAATCGGGCACGCCTGCAGATCTTCAAGCACCCGCACCGACTTCATCTCGCCCGTATCGTCCAACCCGTAGCCGGTCTTCGCCTCAATCGTCGTCGTGCCATGCCGCAAACACCGCAGCAGCGTGTTCTTGGCCTGCAACTCTAAACGCCGCGCCGGCAGATTCCGCACGTTCCGCACCTGCGCCTGCAAACCCTCCCGCAGCAAACCGCTCTGCTCAAGCGACGCCCCCATCACATGCCGCTCAAACTCCTCGACGCGCGAAGGTCCGCTCACCAGCAGCGTGTGCGGGTCAACAAATCCCGGCATCACCACGCACCCGTCCGCGTCGATCACCTCGGCCCCCCGTGCCTCCGCCAGATTCTCAATCCGGCGCCCTGGACCCACCGTCACAATCCGCTCACCCTCAATCAGGACGGCACCGTCCGCCAACTGCGCCAAATCACTCATCGAAGCCGTTCGCCGCGGCGCGGGAATTCCGCGCAGCGTCAGTAACTGCCTGGCTCCACGAATCAGAACCTTTCTAGCGGACATAGAAATCTCCGCAAATACGCTGCGCTAGGGATTCCGAACAAGAATCTACACGAATCGGCAAACTAATCAGTTGCCGGGACGCACCGGGGGAGTGTGCTGGACCCATGGCGATAGCTACTGTGTGTCGATTGGTAGAATACCATAGACAATTGTTTTATGTGTATTAATATTGATTAATATCGGCTTTTTTATTTGAATTCTGGCCCCCGATGGAACGCCAGCGCCGCCCGCTGCGCCAAGTAATCGTAACGCGCCGCCGCCTGCTGCAGCGCCGCCGCCGTGCGGGCCAACTGCGCCTGACTCACCTCCACAATCGAACTCAATCCCAGTTCATAGCACGCCTGCGCGAGCTCAAATGCCTGCACGCTCCGCGCCCACACTTGTTCGGTCAGTTCCCTCCGCTCCGCCGCCGTGCGAACGTTCAACCACGCCACGGTCACATCCCGCGCCACCCGGTTCTCCAACTCCTGCACCCGCTGCTCTGCCGCCCTCGCCCGCAGCTCCGCCTCCCGGCGCCGCGCCGAAAACATCCCGCCGTTCAAGAAATTCAGATTCACCACCACTCCGGCCGCCGCATAGCAGCTATGCTCAATCCCCGCCACATGCAGCGGCGTCACCCCCGCCGCCCCAACCGCGGTCACCGTTGGCTGGGTCAACCTCCCCTCGGCGGCCAACAGCCGCTGTGCGGCCTCCCGCTCCAGCCGCCGCGCCGCCAGTTCGGGCCGCTGCCGCAGCGCCTCGGGTAGCAACTCCCTCACCGCCGCCGGTTCGCGAATCCCCATGGCCGCGGCCAGGTCAGCCGCCGCTCCCTGCACCTCGTTCTCCGCCTGCGCCAGCAGCAGCTTGGCCTCGGATACGGGCACCGGCGCAAAGCTCAAATCGAGTCCCGACTTGAGATTCGCGTTCGTCATCACGGTCACCTGCTCAAGCACCAGTTCCCGCGCCGCCACCGTCTGCTCGGCCACGCGCACGCATCGTGTTGGCGTTTTCCTTCTCGCTCCGGGCCCGCGCCCCGGCGCCCTGCGCCGGCAGCTTCGTCCGGCCGCCGTCGAAGAGCAGCCGGTTGAAGTTGCCGCCCATACCCAGCCGGCTGAAGATGATCGGATTCTGCAGTTGGCCCGCCGCAATCCGGGCGCGGTCCGTGGCGCCGGTCCCGCTGGCCGCCCCGCCAATCTGCGGCGCCAGCGCACTGCGCACCTGCCGCGGTGTCTGGGCCTGCGCCGCGGCCGTCAACTCCGCGGCCGCCACTCCCGGATGGCGCCGCAGCGCCTCCGCCTCGGCCTCGGCCAGCGTCAGCACCGCCGGCTGTCCGAAGCAGGCCGAAATGGTCAACCACAGCATCCACAGCCGCGTCATTGCCCCTCCTTCGTCTTCACCCGGTAAGCCAGCAGGTAGGCCGCCGGCACCAGGAACAACGTCACCACCAGCGACGCCAGCAGTCCGCCGATGATCGCCTGCGCCGGCGGTGCATAACTCTCCGTACCGGCTCCCATCTTCGCCGCGATCGGCGCCAGACCCAGCACCGTGGCGAGCGAAGTCATCAGAATCGGACGCAGCCGGGGCCGCGCCGCCGCGGCCATCGCTTCGGCAGTCTCATACCCCTCACCCCGCAGCTTATGCGCGAAGTCCACCAGCAGAATCGAGTTCGAAACCACAAGGCCCACCCTCATCACCACGCCCATCAGCGACATCACGCTCAAGGTCGTATCCGCCGCGTACAGCAGCACCACCACCCCGCCCAGCCCCGGCGGCACCGCCAGCAGAATCAGCAGCGGGTCCAGAAACGACCGGAACTGGGCCACCAGCACCAGGTACAGCAGCGCCACCGCCAGCACCAACCCACCCCCAAAACTCGTGAAGCTTTGCCGCATCCCCTGCGCCACCCGGCCCAGATCTTCGTTGTCCAGGTTCACGTAAACATCCACCACCCGCCGTAGTTGATACCGGTCGATCTCGGTGGGTGCCTCCACCGTCCGCATCTGCATAATCGCATCGAGCCGCGCCGGATCGTTCGACTCGGTTCCGTGCAGCGGAATCGAGCGCAGGTCATAGAGCGACCGGATGCGGTCCGCGGGGTACTGCACCGTCAGCAGGTAATCGAGGCCGCTCCGCCGGTCGGTTCAGAAGCTGGGGGCGATCATCTGCGAGGAGGTCAGCGCGGTGATCACATTCTGCACCGCCTCGCGCTGCGTCAGGCCGAGCTGCGCCACCCGCTGCCGGTCAAAATCCAGGCGCAGCGCCGGCGCGTCAATGTCTTGCGGAATGAAGGCATCGCTCACCCCGGGAAGCTGCCGGATCTGCCCCGCCAACCGGTTGGCGATGGCGAAATCGAGTCGCCGATTCGAACCCGAAATCTGCTCGTCGATCGGCGCCGGCAGCCCCATGTTGACAATTGAATCGACCAGGCCCCCGGCCTGAAAGTAGATGGCGATGTGGGGCAGTTCCCTCCGCAGCCGCGCGCGGACGCGGCGCATATACTCAAAACTGCTCGTCCGGTGGCCTGGGCGCAGACTCACCTGCACAAAGCCCTCATTCTGACCCGCGTTCGGTGAGTACATCGCCGCAAAGTCCGGCACGTTACCCAGGTTCGACGCCAGAATATCGAGCTCCTCCGGCGCCACCTCTCCCCGGATGACGTTCTCAATCCGCTCAGTCTCCCGCTCGGTCGCCGCCAGATTCGACCCCGCCGGCGTCTTCAGCGAAGTGACAAACTGCCCCGGATCGGTGCGCGGAAAGAAGCTCACACCCAGCCGCGGCGCCAGCGCCCCGGTCGCCGCGCAGCCCACGAGCAGCACCACGAGCCACATCGCCGGCCGCCGCAGCGCCGTCCCGGCCACCGCGCCCCGTAGCCGCGCAGCAGCGCCGCAAAGCGCCCGTCAAACCAATCGAGAAAACGCCCGGCCCAGCCGCTCCGCCCGCCGTGGCCATGCGCCGGCGCGCGCAGATAGCTGGCGCCAAACAGCGGCACCACCGTCAGCGCCAGCGCCGTAAACAGCTACCGGCTCACCCCGTATAGAAAGACCACCGGGAAGAACACGATCGCCGTCGTCAGCGTCGAAGCCGGCACCGGCAACGCCACCTCGTTGCCCCCCATCTCGGCCGCCTCCTGCGGGCTTTTGCCCATTTCGAGGTAGCGGTAGATGTTTTCAAGCACCACCACCGAGTTGTCGATCAACCGCGAAAACGCCAGCGCCAGGCCCCCCAGAATCATCGTGTTCACCGTGCTGCCAAAGGCGCCCAGCACAAGAAAAGTAGCCAGCGCCGACAGCGGTATCGAGAGCATCACCGCCACCGCCGCCCGCAGGTTACCGAGAAAGATCAGAATCATCAGCGAGGTCAGGAACAGCCCCAGCCCGCCCTCGTGCAGGAGATTTTCTATCGCCTGCTTAACGAACACCGACTGGTCGAACACACCGACGATCGCACGCCCGCCGGCACATCGGTCCGCTTGGGCAGCGCCGACCGCGTGTTGTCCGCCACCGCAATTGTGTTCGAATCGCCGCTCTGCTTGAGCACCGGCAGATAGACGCTTCGCTGCCCATCCACCCGCACCACGTTGACTTGAATCTGCTCGGCGTCCTTGGCCTGGCCGATGTCGCCCACCGTCACCGTCGCCTGGTCCCGCCCGGTCTTCAATGGAATCCCGTCGATCTCGCTCATCGCGTCCACCTGTGCGTTTGTGTAGAGCGGATAGTTCATCGGCCCCACCCGCACCTCGCCCGCCGGCAGAATCAGATTCGCCTCGTTGACCGCCCGCACCACATCCATCGGGCTCAGTTGGTGCGCCTCCAGCTTCAACGGATCCGCGTAGATCATCACCTGCCGGTACTTGCCGCCAAACGGCATGGGCAGCGAGGCGCCGGGCACGTTCGCCAACTGCGTTCGGATCGTGTACGGCCCAACATCCCGCAGTTGCGTCTCGGTCACCCCGCCGGCGCTCTTGAGCGCAATCAGACACACCGGCAGCGACGAGGCATCGAACTTCAACACAATCGGCGGCAGAGTTCCCGGCGGCAGCCGCCGCAGATTCGCCATCGCCAGATTCGAAATGTTCGACGCCGCCGCATCCGGGTTCGTACCCGGCTGGAGCTACACCTTGATCAACGACACCCCGGGATCAACGACACCCCGGGATCAACGACACCCCGGCCAGCGACCGGGACTGCACATGGTCCACGCTCGACGCCAGCGTAAAGAAGCGCTCAAAGCGCCCCGTGATGTTCGATTCAATCTGCTCGGGCGGCATCCCGGAATAGAAGGTCGCCACGACGACCACCGGGATATGACTCGGCGGAAACAGATCCACCGGCATGCGCACCACGCTCGCCCCGCCCACCAGGGCGCAGATCAGACACAGCACAAGAATCAGGTACGGGTTGCGGATTGCAAAGCTCGCCATGCGTTGTTCCTATTTCGCCAGCGGGCGGGGCTCTACCGTCTGGCCCGCTTTCAAATCCCCGCGGTTGCCGATCACCACGCGATCCCCTTCGTTCAACCCGGAGACCAACTCCACCCACTCCGGCGTCTCCAGACCCAGCCGCACCTCCCGCATCTCAATCTGGTTGCTGGTGTTCACAATCGCCAACTGCTGCCGCGCCTCGCTCACGTTCGTCCCCGCCGCGCGAATTGCTTGAATCGGAATCGCCAGCGCACCCGCATGGGCTTCGAGCGTAATGGTCGCGACGGCATACGTGCCCGGCTTAAGCACATAGCCCGGGTTCGGCACGTCCACCTCGGTCTCCATGCTGCGGGTATTCCGGTTGAGCATCCCCGCAGAGCGCATCACCCGTCCCTGCACCACGCTCGCAACCGCGTCCACCCGCACCTCCACCGGCGCCCCCACCTTCACCCGCGAAACAATCGACTCCGGCACCGGCAGCACCAGTCGCAGCCGGTCCACCCGCGACAGCCGGATCAACGGCTTGCTCCCGCCCTGCACCATTGCCCCGGGCGACTCGTAGCGCTGCGTCACCACCCCGGCAAACGGAGCTGTCACCTTGGTGTATTGCGTCAGCGCCAGCCCCCGCAGCCCGGCCGCCTCGCTTACCCTCACCTGCTCCTGCACCGCCGCCTCCTGCAGACGCGCTGCCACGTCATCAATCTCCTGCCGCGCAATCAGGTTCGGTCTCTGCTTGGCCACCGCCGCCAGCCGGTCGTAGGACAGCTGGCGGATCCGCAGCGTCGCTCTCCGCCCGCGTCACCTCGCTCTCCGCCCGCACCACCTCCAACTCGCTCCGCTTCCGCACCGCCTGCGCCTGCGCCAACTCCTGCTGCAACTCCGGCACCTCCAACTGCGCAATCAGCTGCCCCGGCCGCAGCACATCGCCGATCTCCACCGGCATCGTGTTCACGTAGCCTGCAATCCGGGAGTTGACATCGATCTCCTGCCAGGGCCGGAACTCGGCGGCCATCTCCCACTCCCGCGCCAGGTCCTCCCGCAGCACCGGCGCCACGCTCACGGCCACCGGCGGCGCCGGCCCCGCCACGGCCGGCGAACCCTGACGCGTCCCGCAGCCCGCTCCCAACAACACCAATACGGCACGAACACTTCGCATGAACCTTCCATTCTTTCCGCCCGGGCCGGCCAACGGACTCCCCTCCATCCCGTATCTTTTCCGGCGTCTAGACTGTAGGGTGTGAGAAATCGCACTTGGCCGGTCGTCCTGTTCGGCCTCGGCTGCCTGCTCGGCCTCATCGCCTGGCCCGGCTGGATCATGCTCCAGGGCATGCAGCGCCTCTTTGCCGAAACCGCCCGCCTGCAGGAGCGCCTCGCCGTCCGCCAGCAGGCCATACAAGCCATGAACGAGCGGATTCCTTACTCCTCCATCGTCCTGCGCGACCACGTGCTCGACTCCGCACCCACCTCGGGCCCCCGCTACGAACAACAGTTCACCACCAATCGCCGGGAGATCAATCGCCTGCTCCTGGGTCTCCGCAAATCCATGCCTGGCGATGGGGCCGGTCCGCTCGAACGGCTCGACCAGTACCTCAACCTCCACTACGCCTCGGCCGCCCCGTCTTCTCCTGGCCCCCCGCGGATAAACACCTCCGAGGCACTTACTTTCTCCGCACGCAGCCGCGTCCACGCCGCGATGACCTCCTCGCCATCTCCCGCGA
Organism: Bryobacteraceae bacterium CoA2 C42; assembly: GCA_019931245.1. Classification (GTDB taxonomy): domain Bacteria; phylum Acidobacteriota; class Terriglobia; order Bryobacterales; family Bryobacteraceae. The sequence goes on along the minus strand of JAINDL010000030.1, from coordinate 99,997 downwards.
GGTCGCCAGCCTCAGCGCCGCCGCCTACGAACGCCAGGTGCAATCCCTCGACCGTGAACAACAAGCCTTTCGCGACGAAAGCCGAACTTTGATTGCCCTCGCTCTCGCCATCGGCGGCCTCATCACCGTGGGCGCCGTCTGGCGCATCCGTCACCTCGAAGCCGCCCGGATCCAATCCGAACAGCAACTCCGGGAACTCTCCGCCCGCGTCATCCGCGCCCAGGAGGACGAACGCCGCCACCTCTCCCGGGAGCTCCACGACGAGGTCGGCCAGATGCTCACCGGGCTCCGTCTGGAACTCGGCGCCCTCGAACGCTTCCGCGCCGACCCTGACCAGTTCCGCCCCCACCACCAGGAGGCCAAGGAACTCACCGAACAGACCATGCGCATGGTTTGCAACCTCGCCGTGGGACTGCGCCCGTCCCTGCTTGATGATCTTGGCCTCGCCCCGGCCCTCGAGGCCCAGGTAGGCGACTTCAACCGCCGCGGCAGCAGCCGCGCCCAACTCGATATCACCGGTCCCACCGCCGACCTTCCGGAGGCCCATCGCACCTGCGTCTATCGGCTGTTGCAGGAGGCGCTCACCAACTGCGCCCGCCATGCCCGGGCACGCCAAGTCCGCGTGCAACTCACCGCCTCCCCCTCCCGCCTCGCCCTCACCGTCGAAGACAACGGCGCCGGCTTTGACGTCTCCCGCCACCGCGGTCTCGGCCTCATCGGCATGGAAGAGCGCGTCCGCGAACTCGGCGGCCGCCTCGTCGTCGAGTCCGTCCCCGGCGCCGGCACCCGGCTCCGCGCGGAAATCCCCCTTGCCCAGCCGGTGACCGCCCTATGATTCGCGTCCTCGTGGCCGACGACCATGGCGTTGTCCGCAAAGGCCTCCGCCTCGTTCTCAGCGAAGATCCCGGCCTCGAAATCGTCGGCGAAGCCTGCGACGGCGAACAGGCCATGGCCATGACCGAAACCCTCGCGCCCGCCGTGGTCATCCTCGATGTCGCCATGCCCAAACGCAATGGTCTGCAGCCAGCCGCGCTCATCACCCGCTCCTGCCCCCACACCGCCATCCTCATGCTCAGCAGGTACTCCGACGAAGAGTACCTGCTACGCGCCATCTCGGCCGGCGCCAAAGGCTACCTGCTCAAAGATTCCGCCGAACCGGACCTCATCGCCGCCGTCCGCGCCGTCGCCGCCGGCAAGCCATTTTTTGCCCCCGTACTCAACGAAGCCCTCGTTGCCAGCTACGTCCGCAAGATCCAAACCGACGGCCTCCGCGACTCCTACGATGCGCTCACCGAACGCGAAAAGGAGGTGCTGCAACTCCTCGCCAACGCCAAAACCAGTAAGGAGATCGCCGCCCAACTCCAACTCAGACTCCACACCGTCGAAACCCATCGCACCAACCTCATGCAGAAACTCGGTCTACACTCAGCCGCCGAGGTGGTGCTCTACGCCGCACGCAAAAAGCTGCTCGTCTAGGCGCGGCGCTATAATTCTTCCATGCTTCGTTTCCTGGGCCCCGCTCTGCTCCTGGCCACCGCCGCCTTCGCCCAAGACTTCGACCTGCTCCTGCAGGGCGGCCGCGTCATCGACCCCAAAAGCCGCCTCGACGCCCCTCGCGATATCGCCATCAAAGCCGGCAAAATCGCCGCCATCGAACCCTCCATCCCCGCCAACCGCGCCCGCCGCGTCCTCGACGTCCGCGGTCTCCTCATCACCCCCGGCCTCATCGATCTCCACGTCCACGTCTACTACTCGGCCGGCAACCCCGGCTCCTGGGCCGGCGACAACAGCATCCCGCCCGACGTCCTCAGCTTCCGCACCGGCGTCACCACCATGGTCGACGCCGGCTCGTCCGGCTGGCGCAACTTCGAACACTTCAAGGTCACCGTCCTCGACCGCGCCCGCACCCGCGTGCTCGCCTTCATCAACATCGCCGGCCACGGCATGATCAGCGACCTCACCGAACAGGACGACTTCAACCCCGACGCCATCGTCAAACTCAAAGCCAAGTACCCCGATGCCATCGTCGGCGTCAAATCCGCTCACTACCGCCGCCCCGACTGGGAGTCGGTCGACTCCGCCGTCGAGGCCGGCAAAAAGGGCAATATGCCCGTCATCGTCGACTTCGGCTACTTCCTGCCCGAACGGCCCTACTATCAGCTCGTCGGCGAACACCTCCGCCCCGGCGACATCTCCACCCACGCCTATCGCGGCCCCGTCCCGTGGACCGACGACAAGGGCAAGGTCTATCCCTATCTCAAAGCCGCCCGCGCCCGCGGCGTCCGCTTCGACGTCGGCCACGGCGGCGGCAGCTTCGTCCTCCGCAGCGCCGCCGCCGCCATCAAAGACGGCTTCTATCCCGATACCATCTCCTCCGACCTCCACACCGGCAGCATGAACGGCGCCTTCATGGACATGCCCTCGCTCATGTCCAAACTCATGGCCCTCGGCATGCCCCTCCACGAAGTCATCCGCGCCTCCACCTGGACGCCCGCCGAGGTCATCCGGCGTCCCGAACTCGGCCATCTCACCGTCGGCGCCGAAGCTGACATCGCCGGCCTCCGGCTCATGGACGGCGACTTCGGCTACTACGACAACAACGGCGGGCTCGTCCGTTCAAAGCAGCGCCTGTTCTGCGAAGTCACCGTCAAAGGCGGCGCCATCGCCTGGGACTACAACGGCCGCCAGGGCCGCGACTTCCAACTCCTCGGGCCGCACTACGGCATCCGCGAAGGCGTCGACCAGATCATCGTTCCGAAGTAAGTACCATGAAGCTCGCCGGCCTCCTGCTCCTGCTCGCCTCCGCCCTCTGGGCCGAAGCCCCGCTCCGCGTCCGCATCGTCACCGGCGGCCACGACCACGCCCCGTCGTTCTACTCCATGTTTGAGAGCATGCCCGGGCTCCAAGTCGCTGTCGAACCCCATCCCCGCGCCTTTGAAGGCAACCTGCTCAAACGCGTCGACGTCCTCGTGCTCTATGACATGATGACCACCTCGACCCCCGCGCAGCGCGACCGGCTCCGCACCTTCGCCGAAGCCGGCAAAGGCATCGTGATTCTCCATCACGCCATTTGCGGCTACGTCGACTGGCCCTGGTGGTACGAGAACGTCGCCGGCGGCCGCTACCTCCCCACCTCCACTTTCCAGCACGACGTCACCATCCCGGTGCGCGTCGTCGCCGACCATCCCGTCACGCGCGGGCTCAAGGACTTCTCCCTGTTCGACGAGACCTACAAAGGCATGTGGATCTCGGATCAGGTGCAGGTGCTTGCCTCCACTACGGAAAAGAGCGCCGACGGGCCCCTGGTCTGGGTCAGCCCCTTCGCCGGGAGCCGCGTCGTCTTCATTCAGATGGGTCACGGCCCGGAAGCCCACCGCGACCCCAACTATCGCCAACTCGTCCGCCAGGCCATCGCCTGGGCCGGCGGTCGCTAAAGCCGCGTCGCCTGCCGGCCCACTAGCTGCCAGCCGCCCTTGCCCTTGACCCAGACGTACAGAATGCTCAGTTTCATCGTCCGGGGATCCGCGCCGAGCAGCTTCACGGTGGTATCGCGCCGGACGACAGCCGTGTTGCCGTGGAAGGCCAGCTGTTTCTCGGCCGCATAGTCGACCGCGGCGTAGATCGTCGACTTCTTCACGGCCAGTGCCTCAATGACCTCTTTCTTGTTCTCGATCCGGCCGTTCGAGTGCGTGTAGATCAGCTGCTCGCCTAGAATCTTCTCAAGCGAGGCCACCTCCGGCTTCCGCAATGCGTCGGCCAGCTGATTCATGGCGGCGTCAATCTCAACTTCGCGTTTATCGGCGGCCACCAGGGGCAGCGCCAGCAACAAAAGGAATAGAACTCTCATCGTCGTTACAGTCTATACGATGGATCCTTGCGGTCCATCAGCCGCATCATCGCGGCGAACTCCGGGTTCGGCTTCCGGCTGTAGCCCTTATCGCCTTCCGACACGAGAAAGTCGTCGCTCAGCCGTGCGCTTAGCTCGCAGACCTCGCGCGGCGGAATCACGAGCTTGGCGCCGGTCGCCTGCGCGGCCAGTTGTACCTGACAGGCTCGCTCGAGCCGGAACAGCCGCACGAAGGCCTGCGCCACGGTTTCGCCGCACGCCAGCAACCCGTGCGTTTTCATAACGAGCAGGTTCTTCTGCCCCAGGTTGGCCGCCAGGCGCTCCCGCTCGCCCAACTCGAGGCTCGGCCCTTCAAAGTCGTGGTAAGCGATGCGTTCAAAGTAGCCGAGCGCGTACATGCTGATCGGCAGCAGCCCCTCTTCGAGCGCCGCCACGGCCATGCCCGCCGTCGTGTGCGTGTGCATCACGCAGCGCACGTCGGGCCGCGCCATGTGGATAGCGCTGTGGATCACAAAGCCCGCCGGATTGATCTCCTGCTCCTGGTCGCCGACGATGTTGCCTTCGTGGTCGACTTTGACCAGGTTCGAAGCCGTGACCTCGTCAAAGCGGAGGCCATACGGGTTGATAAGAAAGTGATCTTCCGCGCCGGGGACGCGCACCGTATTGTGGGTCCAGATCAACTCACTCCAGCCGAAGTGGTCGACCATGCGATAGGCGGCGGCCAGTTGGACCCGCAGCTCCCATTCCTGTTCGTTCATGGCCATTTACTTGTCTTTTTTGGCTGTCCAGGTCGCGGCGCCGACCTCCGGGTAGTCGGCCTTTCCCGCCATGGTTTCGGCCCCGGTGACGGTGCCGCTGTAGCGCAGTTCACCGCTGCCGGTGGCGACGACGAATTCGATCTTGTCGCCCTCCACTTTGCCTTTGAGGGGCGCCTCGCCCACCATGCCCTGATAAGTACCGGTCAGTGCCGTGCCCTTTTGGACGAAGGTGAAGGTCGGCGTACCGGACCCCGCTCCGGTCTCGACGGCAAAGCTCCATTTGCCGGTCACGTCCACGGCGAGCAGCATTGCGCTGGCCGCCAGAAAAGTTACTACTGTTCGCAGTCGCATACAGGCAGGGTATCTTACCTGGACGCCCCTGTCCCGCCCGCCGCTTCGCCGGGAACGGTTGGCCATTGTCCGATTCCGCGCGCCCCCGCAAGGCCCTTGGCACCGCGGCACCGCCGCACGCGCCAAGACGTCGCACACGCTCGCCGCCGCCCCAGGCAGCCGGTCACCCCCACACCCCGCCAAGGTATCCTACGCGCATGTCGCTGTCCCGCCGCTCTCTGCTTGCCCTGCCCGCCGTGGCCGGCCTCGCCGCCCCGCCCCCGTGCAAGATCACGCGCTTTGTCATCCACAAAGCCACCCTCCGCTGGCGCGACCTCGTCTTCCTCGAAATCCACACCGACACCGGCCTCACCGGCCTCGGCGAAGCCACGCTCGAAACTCGCGCCGACCTCGTCGAAGCCGCGCTCCGCTGGCTCGAACCCTCGCTCATCGGCCAGGACCCGCAGGGCCCCGAGAAGCACTGGAACCGCAACTACTACGGCCTCTCGCGCTGGCGCCACGGCGCCGCCGAACTCACCGCGCTCTCCGCCGTCGACATCGCCCTCTGGGACCTTGAAGGCAAGCGCCTCGGCGTGCCCATCGCCCGCCTGCTGGGCGGCGCGGTGCACGATCCGCTGCCGCTCTACTTCACCCACTGGTCCTCCACCCTCAAACAGCGCTCCCCCGCCGCCTTCCGCGCCTGGGCCACCGAGACCCACCGCCGCGGCTGGCGCGCCGTCAAATGGACCGTCCCGCTCGCCGGCGACGACAGGTCGCGCATCGCGCAAACCGTGCAAGAAGTAGAGGCCGTCCGCGCTGCCGTGGGCCCGCAACTCGACATCGGCCTTGAGTTGGCCGAGACCTTCAACTACCGCACCACCCTCGAACTCGCCCGCGCCCTCGGCCCGCTCCGGCCCATGTTTCTCGAAGAGCCGACCCTGCGCGAAAACCCCGCGCTGCTCGGCCAACTCGCGGCCCAATCGCCTGTACCCATCGCTACCGGCGAAGGTCTGCTGCTCCGCTCCGAGTTCCGGCCGCTCCTCGAACACAAGGGCGCGGCCATCGTCCAGCCCGACGTCATGCACGCCGGCGGCATCACCGAGCTTCGCAAGATCGCGCAGTTGGCCGAAACCTTCGGCGTCGAAATCGCCCCACACCAGTGCAGCGGCCCCGTCGGCCACGTCGCCTCGCTCCACGCCATGGCCGGCTGCCGCAACTTCTTCCTGCAGGAGTGGGAGGGCGACGACGATGCCGTCTACCAGGAGCTCTGCCAGGGTACCTATCCGCTGCAGAAGGATGGCGCCGTCCGCCTGCCCGCCGGCCCCGGCCTGGGGCTCACCGTGAACTTCGCCGAGTTCACGCGGCGGTTCCCCTACCAGGGCATCCACCGCCGCGCCACCCTTACGAAGTAGGTTTGGCCTTGGCCTTGCGCAGGCGCGACCAGTACCACCAGTTCCGTTGTTCGGCGGGCAGGCCGGGGTCCCGCGCCTGGGCCACCGCGCAGCAGAAGGTATCGAGCACGCAGGGGTCTTGCCGCGACCGCGTCAGCCGCTCGAGTTCGCGGTAGAGTTGCTCCGGGTCGCGCTCGGCGAGTGCTTCGACGGAGGGGACCCCGAGTAATTCGAAGTCCCGGAGCATGGCCGGACCGATGCCGGCAAGGTCTTGGAGCTGACGCGCCAGCGGCTTACTTCATGCCTTCGAGCGCCTTCACCCCGGCCGCGGCAATCTGCCCGTCCTGCACCGAGGTCACGCCGCTCACACCGATGGCGCCGATCATCTGCCCGTCGCTCGCCAACGGCAGCCCGCCTTCCACCGGCAGCACGTCCGGCAGCTTCAGCACCGTGTTGCGCCCGCCGATGACGACGTCCTCGAGCGCCTTCGACGGCCGTTTCATCCGGATCGCCGTGCGCGCCTTCATCTGCGCGATCTCCACGCTGCCGATCTGCGTGCCGTCCATGCGCTGCAGGTAGATCAGGTTGGCGCCATCGTCGACCACCGCGATGACCACGTTCCAGTTGTTCTTCCGGGCTTCGGCCTCGGCCACCGCGGCGATGGTCTTGGCCGCCGCCAAAGTCAGAGCTTTCTTGGTTGCGAGTTGCGCGCCCGCGGGTATCGTCATTGCCAGCACCGCCAGTGTGATTACGAAGTTTCGCATGGCCTTACGGTATCAGGAATTCCCCTCGAAAAAGAAGATGGACAAAAATGTCCGATAGAAATATCATGGGATCGGATGTTCTCGCACACTGTCGAATATGCTCTCCGCGCCGTGGCGGCTCTTGCCGAAGATTGGGAACGTCCGCATGCGGTGCAGAAGATCGCGGAGCGGACGAAAATGCCGAACGACTATCTGGCGAAGGTGATGCAGGCGCTGTGTCGGGCCGGCGTTGTCAACGCCATTCGCGGCCGCCACGGCGGCTATCAACTAGCCCAGGCGCCGAACCAGCTTTCGCTGCTGACCGTGATCAATGCCGTGGATCCGATCAAGCGGATTGACCGTTGCCCACTCGGCTTGCCGGGACACGGGCCGAATCTGTGTCCGCTGCACCGACGGCTCGACGACTCCATCCGCGAAACCGAGAACACCTTCCGCTACACGACACTTGCCGAACTGCTGGAGAGCACAGGCCCTGTCCGCCCGCTCTGTCCCGTTGACGAACCCCCGGCACTCTTCCATGTGGCTACCTAAACTTGCTGGCATTGCTTTACTTGGCCTCGGCGGTTCCTTTGTGGCAACCCTCGATCATCCGGCCATCAACTACTACAAAGACCCCGGCAACAACGCCATCACGCAGTTGAACCGGCGCCTGGCCGCCGGCGAGGTCAATCTGACGTTTGACCCGCAGTTTGGCTATTTGCCGGGGGTCCTCGAGGCGCTGCGCGTGCCCCGCGAGTCGCAGGTGCTGGTGTTTTCGAAGACCAGCTTTCAGGCGCCGCGCATTGCCCCGCGCACGCCGCGGGCGCTTTATTACAACGACGAGGTCTCGGTGGGCTATGTGCAGGGCGGGGATGTGGTGGAGTTGGCCGTGCAGGACCCGAAACAGGGCGTGATCTTCTATTCGCTCGACCAGGACGAGATCGGCCGGCCGCGCTTTGAGCGGCGCGATGCCTGCCTGCAGTGTCACGAGTCGTCGGCCACGCTCGGGGTGCCGGGGATTGTGGTGCGCAGCGTTTCGGCCGAGCGCAGCGGGATGCCGGCGTTTCAGCACGGGACTTACATCAGCGACCATCGGAGTAAGTTCACTGAGCGCTGGGGCGGCTGGTATGTTACCGGTGACACGGGCGCGATGCGGCACATGGGGAACTCGATTACGCGCGACCGCGATAGCGCCGAACTGGTGCCCGTGCCCAATCGGTTTGACGCGGCGCAGTATCTGACGCCGCACAGCGATGTCGTCGCGCTGCTCGTCTTCGAGCACCAGACGCACATGACGAACCTGTTGACGCGCGCGGGCTTCGAGATCCGCCACGCGATTCATCATCAGCGGGCGATGAACGAAATCTTCCACGACCCGCCGGCGTATCGCAGTGAGTCGACACTGCGGCGGATCCGGCAGGCGGCCGAGGAGTTGGTGAGCTACCTGCTGTTTGTGGAGGAGACGCCGCTGCCGAACGCGGTGGTTGGCGCCTCGGGGTTTGCGGAGTGGTTTGCCCAGCAGGGGCCACGCGACGGGCGTGGCCGCTCGCTGCGGCAGTTCGACCTGAAGACGCGGATCTTCCGCTATCCGCTGAGTTACATGATTTACAGCCCGGCGTTTGACCAGTTACCGGGGCCGCTGCACGCGGCGGCGGTGGAGCGGTTGCGCGCGGTGCTCGACGGTGAGGTGACTGACCCGGCGTATGCGCACCTGACGCCTTCGGTGCGCGCCGACCTGCGCGCTATTCTTGCCGCGACGAAGCCGGAGTTGTTTGCCGCCGGTGGGGGGCCGGCACGAAGCAAGGGTGGCGGTCCGGAGCCGCGTACGAGGTAACAGGGGGACGGCGGGGGCCTAGCGGTCACGGGGCGGGGGGACGGCGCTTCGGGGGCTCGGCGGTGGCGGGTGGATGCGGACGAGGAGCAGGGCCGGGCAGCGGGGCTGCGTGGAGGTTGTGGGTGTGGCGGGCACGCTGCGGGGACTCAGCGGCGGCGGGGCGGGGGGACGGCGCTTCGGGGGCGCGGCGGTGGCGGGTGGATGCGGACGAGGAGCAGGGCCGGGCAGCGGGGCTGCGTGGAGGTTGTGGGTGTGGCGGGCACGCTGCGGGGACTCAGCGGCGGCGGGGCGGGCGGACGGCGCTTCGGGGGCGCGGCGGTGGCGGGTGGATGCGGACGAGGAGCAGGGCCGGGCCTCTGAGTGGGTGGCAGTACGGAGTGAAAGGAGGGGGCAGGACGCCGGGCCGGTCGCACCGCGACTCGGCGTCGCGGCCGGGCGGTGATACAACAATAAGTGTATGCCGCGCCTTTTGCTCCTTTCCCTGCTGGCCCTTCCGCTGGCCGGTCAGGGGCAGCCCATCGAGTTCAACCGGGACGTCCGCCCGATCCTCTCCGACCGCTGCTTTGCCTGCCACGGGCCCGACGAGGGAAATCGCAAAAGCCCGCTGCGCCTTGATAGCGAGGCCGGAGCGAAGCGGGGCATCGTGCCCGGCAAGCCGGAGCAGTCCCCGATCATTCAGCGCATCACTTCGACGAACAAGACGCTGCGGATGCCGCCCCAGTACGCCGGGCACGACCGTCTGCCGGACCGCGATATCGAGACGCTGCGCCGCTGGATCGCCGCCGGTGCGCCGTGGCAGAACCATTGGGCCTTTGTACCGCCCAAGCGCGGGGCCGGGGGAAGTATCGATCAATTCGTCGACGCCCGTCTCGAGAGAGAAGGCCTGCGGCCGAACCCGCCCGCCAGCAAGACCACGCTGCTGCGCCGGGTGACGCTCGACCTGACCGGGTTGCCGCCCACCCCCGCCGAGGTGCAGGCTTTTCTCGCCGACTCTTCGCCCGCGGCCTATGCCAAAGTCGTCGACCGGTTGCTCGCTAGCCCCGCCCACGCCGAACGGCAGGCGGTGCGGTGGCTTGACTACGCCCGTTACTCCGATACCAATGGCTACCAGTCCGATGGGATCCGGGATATGTGGCGGTGGCGCGATTGGGTGATTGACGCCTTTGCCCGCAACCAGCCGTTTGATCAGTTCACCATCGAGCAGATCGCCGGGGATATGCTGCCGCAGGCGACGCGGGCGCAGCGGATCGCCACGGGCTTTCATCGCAACCACCGGACCTCGGCCGAGGGCGGGATTGTCGATGAAGAGTTTCGCGTGGAGTATGTCGCCGATCGCGTCGAGACCACCAGTAACGTCTGGCTCGGCCTGACGGTGGGCTGCGCGCGGTGCCACGACCATAAGTACGACCCGATTAAACAGCGGGAGTTCTATCAGCTGTTCGCTTTCTTCAATAACATCCCGGACGAGCGCGGGTTTGTCTATAACTTCGGCAACGAGAAACCCTTTATCAAGGCGCCGACGCCGCCGCAGGAGGCCGAGTTGAACCGTCTGGCCGCTTTGCGGGACGCCGCGGCGGCGCGGTGGCAGGCCGCGGGCAAAACCTTTGAAAAGGCGCTGCGGAAGTGGAAGCCGCCGGTTGGGGAGTGGGCGCCGCCAGAGGGGCTCGTGGTCAACCATAGGCTTGAGCAGTTTACGGCGCCGGTGGACCTGGGCAAAGAAGTTGCCAAGTTCAATCACCGGGATCCGTTTACGCTTGCGGCGTGGATCCGGCCGGAGCAGCCGCGGGGCGCCATCGTCACCCGAGTGGAGGACCATTGGGAGGGGACCGGTTACGGCCTCTATCTGGTGGACGGGAAGCTGCGGTTTCATTACACGTTCCGGTGGTCGGACTTAGGCGTCCGCGTTGAGACAAAGGCCCCGATTGCGCTGAACGAGTGGCAGCACGTGGCGGTGACTTACGACGGCGGGATGTATGCCAAGGGGATTCACCTGTATGTGAACGGGGTGGAGCAGCCGATGCACGTTATCTTTGACCAGAACCTGTGGCCGGTGGACAACAAAGCGCCGTTCCGGATTGGCGCCGGGGCGGGGCTGGGCTACCGGGGCGGGATTGATCAGGTGCGGGTTTGGAGCCGGGCGTTGAGCGCGGCGGAGGTTTCGACGCTGCCGGTGCGGGAGGACCTGGCGACGCTCGCGCGGCGGAAGCAGCGGTCGGCGGCGGAGCAGGCGAAGTTGACGCTGGCTTTTGAGCAGCAGTATCTGCCCCCGGCGCTGCAGGCGCTGCGCGAGGCCGGGCGCGAAGCCGGGAAGGCTTACGAGAAGTATCTGGCGATGGTGCCGACGGTGATGGTGATGGAAGAGGGGCCGGCGAAGGACGCCTTTGTGCTGCGCCGGGGCGCATATGACCAGCGGGGGGAGAAGGTGGCGCCGGCGGTGCCGGGCTTTCTGCCGGCGCTCGCGGCGGGGGCGGGGGCGGACCGGTTGAGTTTGGCGCGGTGGCTGGTGAGCCGGGAGAATCCGTTGACGGCGCGGGTGCAGGTGAACCGGCTCTGGCAGTCGTTTTTCGGGACGGGCATTGTGAAGACGGTGGACGATTTTGGCTCGCAGGGGGAGTGGCCATCGCACATGGAGCTGCTGGACTGGCTGGCGGTGGAGTTCATGGAGTCGGGCTGGGATCTCCGGCACATGGAGCGGCTGATGGTGATGAGCCGGGCGTATCAGCGGGCGTCGACGGTGACGTCGGAGCTGTTGAATCGAGATCCGGACAACCGGCTGCTCGGGCGGGGGCCGCGGCTGCGGCTGGCGGCGCCGTTTATCCGGGATCAGGCGTTGGCGGTCTCCGGGCTGCTGGTGCCGAAAGTGGGCGGGCCGAGCGTGAAGCCGTATCAGCCGGAGGGTTTGTGGCAGGAGCTGGCGGGCGGGGCGGGCTATAAGCCGGACAAGGGCGAGGGGCTGTACCGGCGGAGCCTGTACACGTACTGGAAGCGGACGATTGCGCCGCCGAGCATGATCAACTTCGACGCGGCGACGCGGGAGGTGTGCACGGTGCGGGAGAGCCGGACGAATACGCCGTTGCAGGCGCTGAACCTGATGAACGATGTCGCCTATCTTGAGGCGGCGCGGAAGCTGGGCGAACGGGTGCTGCGCGAGGGCGGGGCGACGGACGCCGAGCGGATGCGGTTTGCCGTGCTGGTGGTTTTGGGGCGGGGGATGAAGCCGGGGGAGGGGGAGACGCTGGGGCGGACGCTCGACCGCTTTCGCGCAAAATACGAAACGAACCCAATTTCCGCTAAGTCCATTATAAATCATGGAGATAGCGCCGTTGATGGGGTGTTTTCGGCCCCCAAACTGGCCGCCTGGACGACGATTGGGAGCCTGTTGCTGAACCTGGACGAGACGATTACGAAGGATTAATGTTCATGACCCGACGCCAATTTCTTGCCTCTTCGACGACCGGGATCGCGGCCTTTCAGCACCTGGAGGGCAAGGAGCCTTACCACCATGCGCCGCGGGCGAAGCGGGTGATTTATCTGTTTCAGTCCGGGGGACCGTCGCAGCTGGAGACGTTTGACTACAAGCCGAAGCTGAAAGAGATTTACAAGTCGGAGCTGCCGGATTCGATCCGGCGGGGGCAGCGGTTGACGGGGATGTCGGGGCAGCAGGCGAGTTTTCCGGTGGTGCCTTCGAAGTTTGGCTTTGCGCGGCACGGGCAGAGCGGGACGTGGGTGAGCGATCTGCTGCCGCATACGGCGAAGATCATCGATGATCTGGCGGTGGTGCGGAGTTTGCATACCGAGGCGATTAACCATGACCCGGCGGTGACGTTTTTGCAGACGGGGTCGCAGATTGCGGGGCGGCCGAGTATTGGCAGTTGGGTGAGTTACGGGTTGGGGAGCGAGTCGAAGAACCTGCCGGGGTTTATTGTGCTGATTTCGCCGGGGGCGGGGGGCGGGGGGCAGCCGCTGTATGACCGGTTGTGGGGGGCGGGTTTTCTGCCGTCGCGCTATCAGGGGGTGAAGTTCCGGAGCGTGGGTTCGCCGGTGCTGTATCTGAACGATCCGGAGGGGTTTAGCCGGGAGGACCGGCGGGCGTATCTCGATGCCCTGGCGGAGTTGAACCAGAAGAATTTTGAAGAGTCGGGCGATCCGGAGATTTCGACACGGATTGCGCAGTATGAGATGGCGTTTCGGATGCAGGCGTCCGTGCCGGAGTTGACGGATTTAAGTAAGGAGCCGGAGAGCACGTTTGACCTGTACGGGGCGGATGCGCGGAAGCCGGGGACGTTTGGCTATAACTGTTTGATGGCAAGGCGGTTGGCGGAGCGCGGGGTGCGGTTTATTCAGCTCTACCACCGGGATTGGGATCACCACGGGGGGCTCGTGAAGGGCATGCCGGCGCGGTGCCGGGAGACGGACCAGCCGGCTTCGGCGCTGGTGCGGGATTTGAAGCAGCGGGGGATGCTGGACGATACGCTGGTGGTTTGGGGCGGGGAGTTCGGGCGGACGGTGTACTGTCAGGGCCAACTGAAAGAAGACGACTACGGGCGGGACCATCATCCGCGCTGTTTTTCGATGTGGATGGCGGGCGGGGGCGTGAAGCCGGGGATGGTGTACGGCGAGACGGATGAGTACAGCTATAACGTCGTGAAAGATCCGGTGCATGTGCATGATCTGCAGGCGACGCTGCTGCACCTGCTGGGGATAGACCATACGCGGCTGACCTACCGGTTTCAGGGGCGGTACTTCCGATTAACTGACGTCCATGGGAACGTGGTGAAACCTCTCCTCGCATAACACACTCCCCTGACGGCCTATGCCAATTGGGAGTGCTTTTGTGGATACTAGGTAGGGAACCATAGAACCATGAAAACTTTAGTTCTGATTCTGTTTGTTGGTTTTGCGAGTTCAGGAGTACTTGCGGCAGCGACACTGACTGGTGCCACCCTCTTTGCTTCGAACTCGGAAGGACTCACCAACCTTGAGGTTTGGAATACTCTGGGGGGAGATCTGATCTTCAACCTGTATCTGCGCGAGGGCACCACGGCCTTGAACTCGGGCAATGGCGCCGCAACGAGGATCAGCTTGCCCTTACTGACAGCGGGAACCTATACGATCAACTACCGGGCGCAGCCTGGGCTACAGAGCCCGACTCACTTCGGGTTGAACCTGTTTTTTGGCGGCGATGATCAGACTCCGGGAATTTCGGCGGTGGTGAAAGCGAACGGGTCGACCTTTGCGGCCAGCAGTTCTTTTCTAACCCACCGGTTGGACGGTTTTCCCGTGCTTTCGAGCGGGGACACCCTGCAGTACATCGACGGTGACTATCGGGTGACGCTGAGCGCGTTGTCGCACGAGCGGGCGGGCGGCAACACGGTGGGCGCATTTGCGAGCACGCCGGGCCTACTGGGCGGGAACGACTATCGCGGAAGTTTCACGCTGCAGGTGGCGGTGCCGGACCCGGGCACATACCTCCTGTTCGGTACGGGACTGGTGGGATTGGCTTACCGGCGGCGCCGCCGGTAAGCGCTGGTTTTTGGCTTGGAAGTGCGCCATAATACCAGCGTTCTCATATGTTAAGGTTTGTTTTTCTTTTAGCGTCGGCGGTTTGGGCGGCGGACCCTTTCACGTTTGCCGAGGCGCAGGGGTTGCTGCGGACGCACTGCGCGAAGTGTCACGGGGGGAAGGTGGCGCTGGGCGGGTTTAACTTCGCGCAGTTTCCGGACGAGGCTTCGCTGCTGACGCGGTCGAAGGTTTGGGCGCGGGCGGGGAATCTCATCCGGGAGGGGGAGATGCCGCCGCCGGGGAATCCGGCGCTGTCGCTCGAGGACCGGGACCGGTTTTCGACCTGGATTGCAACAACGCTGCACAAGGGAGCGTGCGCGGACGGGATTACGCCGCCGGCGTTTCCGCTGCGGCGGCTGAACCGGAACGAGTACACGGCGACGGTGCGGGACCTGCTGAACATTCCGGTGAACGCGGGGCGGAACCTGCCGATTGACGGGGCGGGCGGGGAGGGTTTTGACAACGCGGCCGAGACGCTCTTTCTTTCGCCGATTCACGCGGAGAAGTATTTGGAGGCGGCCAAGATTGCGCTCGACTACGCGATGCGGGATCCGAAGTCGCGGGCGGCGTTTTTGACGCCGCAGCCGGATGCGCGGGCGACGCTCGGGGCGCTGCTGCCGCGGGCGTTCCGGCGGCCGGCGCAGGCTGGCGAGTTGGAACGGTATCTGGCGCTGTTTCAGGCGGCCGAGAAGCGGGGCGACAGCTACGACGAGGCAATCAGCTACGCGATTCAGGGGATGATGCTTTCGCCCCATTTTCTGTTCCGGCTCGAGAACGGTTCGCACGATTATGCGTTGGCGAGCCGGCTGAGCTATTTCCTGTGGGGCGGGATGCCGGACGCTGAGTTGTTCCAGCTGGCGGGCGAGGGGAAGTTGAACGATCCGGCGGTGTTGGCGGCGCAGGCGGTGCGGATGCTGAAGGACCAGAAATCGCGGGAGTTTGCCGAGAATTTTGTGGGGCAATGGCTGTCGATCCGGGAGTTGGGGCGGGACATCAAGCCGGATGCGAAGGTGGCGGGGGATTACTATGAGACCGAGGTCGAGTCGGGCATACGGTACGAGCCGGCGCTGTTTTTCCACGAGATTCTGATGCAGAACGAGCCGTTGACCTATCTGCTGGACGCGCCGTATTCGGTGGTGAGCAGTAAGTTAGCCCGGTATTACGGGATGACGCCGACGGGGATCCGGCAGCAGCCGGTGCGGTTCAACCTGCCGCCGGGTTCGCACCGGGGGGGATTGTTGGGGATGGCGGCGGTGCTGGCGGTGAGTTCGTATCCGACGCGGACGAGTCCGGTGTTGCGGGGCAAGTGGATCTTGGAGTCGCTGTTGGGGACGCCGCCGCCGCCGCCGCCGCCGAACGTGCCGGAGTTGAAGGAGCACGAGGGGGGGACGCCGCAGACGCTGCGGGCGCGGCTGGAGCAGCACCGGTCGAACCCGGTGTGCGGGTCGTGCCATAGCCGGATTGATCCGCTGGGGTTTGGTCTCGAGAACTACGACTCGGTGGGCCGGTGGCGGGAGACGGACGCCGGGCAGCCGATTGATGCTTCCGGGGTGTTGCCGGACGGGACGCGCTACCGGGGAGTGGATGAGCTCAAGAAAGTGCTGCTGAGCAAAAAGAAGCAGATTGTGCGGAATTTGACGGGGAAGATGCTGGGCTACGCGCTGGGACGGGGCTTGACGGCCGAGGATGAGTGCGCGGTGGACCAGATTGTGACCGCGGTTGAGCGCGCCGATTATAAGGCGCATACTTTAATTACGGAGATTGTGCGGAGCGTGCCTTTCCGGACGCCGGCACTGCCGCAGGAGACCAAACGATGAAACCCTTATCCCGCAGGACTCTTTTGCGCGGCACGGGCGCCGCGCTGGCGTTGCCATGGCTTGAGGCGATGGGGGCGACCGGCCCGGCGGCCAAGCGCGCGGGGGCGAAGGCTCCGGTGCGGATGGCGGCGCTGTACATGCCGAACGGGATTCATCCGGGGATGTGGACGCCGGCGGGCGTGGGGCGGGAGTTTACGCTGGCGCCGACGCTGACGCCGCTGGAGCCTTTTAAGAAGAGCCTGATTGTGGCGACGAACCTGTGGAACCAGGGTTCGAAGGGTGGCGATGGCCACTACGTGAAGCTGTCGGGATTTCTGACGTGCACGACGGTGACCAAGACGCTGGGCGTGGACATCAACTGCAACGGGATTTCGATGGACCAGGTGGCGGCGCAGCGGGCGGGGCAGTTGACGCCGTTTGCTTCGCTCGAGCTGGGGGTGAGCCCGGTGACGACCGGGGTGGACCGGAACGTGGGCTATACGCGGGTGTACGGTTCGCACATTGCGTGGAGCGGCCATACGAATCCGCTGGCGCGGGAGATTA
This sequence comes from Bryobacteraceae bacterium CoA2 C42, assembly GCA_019931245.1. Classification (GTDB taxonomy): domain Bacteria; phylum Acidobacteriota; class Terriglobia; order Bryobacterales; family Bryobacteraceae. The sequence continues at coordinate 83,172 of JAINDL010000030.1, read as the reverse complement.
ATCCGCAGTCGGTGTACGAGCGGCTGCTGCGGGCGACCAAGCCGGCGGCGGGGAACAGGCCACGGAACGATGCGCAGTTGCTGGACCTGGTGCTTGAGGACGCGCGGCAGTTGCGGGCGCAGTTGGGGCGGGCCGATCAGGTGCGGATGGATGAGTATTTGAGCGTGGTGCGTTCGCTTGAGGAGCGCTTGCAGCGGGCGACGACGCCGGCGCAGCGGAAGTGGAAGCCGCGGGTGGCGATTGACCCGGCGGCGAAGCCGGAGGCGCAGCCGAAGGATTTCGCGGACCATGTGCGGCTGATGATGGACATGATTGCGTTGGCGTTTCAGACCGATTCGACGCGGATTGCCACCTTCATTTTCGGCAACGAGGTGACGAACCAGAACTTTTCGTTCGTGGACGGGGTGAAGGGCGGGCACCACTCGATTTCGCATCACATGGATGACGCCGAGCAGCTGCGGCAGTATCAGTTGATCAACCAGTGGCACGTGGTGCAGTATGCGTATCTGCTGGGCAAGCTGGCGGCGATGCCGGAGGGTGAGAGCAACGTGCTGGCGAACTCGATGATTCTGTTCGGGGCGGGATTCCGGGACGGGAACAAGCATGATCCGCACAATCTGCCGATTCTGTTGGCGGGCGGGGGCGGGGGCCGGTTGCAGACGGGTCAGCACCTGATCTACGGGCCGGATTCGCCGCTGTCGAATCTGTATGTTTCGATGCTGGATGCGTTTGGGACGCCGGTGGAGCGGTTTGCGGATAGCACGGGCCCGGCGCGCGGGGTGTTGGCTTAGAGTGGCCGGTGAATCGGCGGACGTTTCTGCTGGCCGGGGCGGCGGCGCGGGGCGCTGCGGGGCAGGGCCCTGCGGGGAAGGACCCGGTGTTTGGTACGACTGTTTACTCGTCGACCGGATTTACGGGCAAGATCTACTACATCTCTTCCGAGAGTGAACTGCTGCCGCGGATGCGGGAGTCGCGGGCGGTGGGGACGTTATACGCGTCGTCGCTGGAGGTGATGCCGCAGAGTTTCACGCAGGGGTTTCCGGGGATCACAGACCGACGGGAGTGGTTTGCGATCGACTACCGGGCCAAGGTGTGGATTGCGAGGCCGGGGCTCTACCGTTTTGCGCTGCTGTCGGATGACGGGGCGAAGTTCTGGATCAACGAGAAGTTGGTGATTGACAACGACGGGCTGCACGCGCCGCTCGAGTTGGCGGGATCGGCGCGGCTTTCACGCGGATTGTTTTCGTTCCGGATCGCTTACTTTCAGGGGCCGCGGTTTGAGGTGGCGCTGGTGTTTTCGGTGCGGCCGCCGGGGGAGGCATGGTCGGTGTTTCACACCGATCGATACGTGGCGCCGGCGGCGGGAGAGCATCCGGCGGGTGAGGTGACCGAGATTAAGCGGGCGTCGAACTGGTAGCGAGGGTGGCGGCGAACTGGTGGACTTTGGCGATGGCGGCGGCGATGTCTTCCATGTCGCGTTTGTCGCCGAGGAGCATGGTTTGGGTGAACCAGACGGCTTCGTTGCAGAGGCGATCGTTGACGGGGAGTTCGTTTTGTTCGCGCCATTGCTTGAGGCGGGCGGGGCCGTAGAGGCGCTGGTAGCCGCGGGAGTTGAGGATGTTTTCGAGGAAGGGCTGGCGGTTGAGCGGGGAGTAGCCGCCCGAGGCGGGGATGCCTTCGGCGGCGAGGGCTTTGAGGAATTTGGCGCGGGGGAGATTGGCGAACTGGGCGGCGTCGTAGCGGAACATGTAGAGATGCCAGGCGCTGCGGGTGGCGCCGGTGGGCCAGGCGGCGGGGGTGATGCCGGGGATCTGGCGGAGGAGCTGGGAGAGGTGGGCGGCGTTTTCGTCGCGGCGCTTGGATTGGGCTTCGAGGCGCTCCATTTGGGCGAGGAGGAGGGCGGCCTGGAATTCGGTGAGGCGGAGGTTGGCGCCCTGAGCGGTGGGGGCACCGGACCAGCCGCTCATGAAGGCGCTGCTGCCGGCGGGGGGCTTCCGGCCGTTGGAGTTGTTGTGGTAGGCGTGGCAGCGTTCGATGAAGTCGCCATCGTTGGAGACGACGGCGCCGCCTTCACCGGAGTTGAGGTTTTTTGAGGCCTGGAAGCTGAAGGTGCCGGCGTGGCCGAGGGTGCCGACGCGTTGGCCTTTCCATTCGGCGAGGTGGGCCTGGGCGGCGTCCTCGAGGACCTTGAGCCCTTTGGGGCGGGCGGCGGCGAGGACGCCGTCGAGATCGGCGGGGGTGCCGGCGATGTGGACGGGGATGACGGCGACGGTGCGGTCGGTGACGGCGGCGGGGATTTTAGCGGGATCGATTTGGAAGCTGGCGGCGTGGGTATCGACGAAGACGGGGAGGGCGCACTTGGAGAGGACCGCGTTGATGGTGGCGATGAAGGTGTAGGGGGGGACGATGACTTCGTCGCCGGCCTGGACGTCGAGGCCGTGGAGGGCGACCATGAGGGCGCTGGTGCCGTTGGCGACGGCGAGGCAGTGTTTGGCGCCGAGGAGGGCGGCGTATTTCTGTTCAAAGGCGGCGACCTGGGTGCCGGTGTTGCGGTTCCACTTACCGCTGGCGAGGACGCGCTGGAGGCCGTCCTTTTCCGGGGCGCCGATGAGGGGCCAGCCGGGGAAGGGTTTGGTGCGGACGGGGTCTCCGCCGAGGGCGGCGGGTTTGGCGTGTGCTTGGGAAACGATGGTAACTCCGGCGGCTGCGGCGGCGACGGCCTCACGTCTGGTCATGCCCTTATGCTACCCGAAGGGACGGGCAAGCCGCTGACGGATTTGATATTGTCTTGCGTATTGCAGATTGGCCGGATTCCGGCGTGAGGTAACGAGGATGAAACAGGGATTGCAGTGGGTTTGCGCGCTGGCATTGAGTTTGGGGCTGACGGCGATGCCGGCGGCGGCGCAGGTGTTGAAGGGACAGATCCTAGGCGTGGTGGCGGACCAGTCCGGCGCGCTGGTGCCCGGGGTGAAGGTGACGATTCTCGAGACGCGGACGAACTTCCAGCGGACGACCGAGACCAACGATACGGGCAATTTCTTTTTTGTGAACCTGGACCCGGGTGACTACCGGGTGGAGGCGGAGAAGACGGGTTTCAACAAGGCGCTGCGGAGCGGCGTGGAGCTGCTGCCGAATACGACGGCGCGCGTGAACTTTGAGCTGGTGCCGGGGGCGGTGACGCAGACGATTGACGTGAGCGCTTCGGCGGCGCCGCTGCTGCAGACCGACCGCGCGGACACGGGCGGCAAGATTGACCAGAAGCAGTTGCAGTCGCTGCCGATGTTGTTCAACCGGAACTACTAGGGGCTGCTGCTGCTGGTGCCGGGGGTGGGGCGTCCGTTCCGGCCGCACTCGGAGTTTTATAACTCGCATGACTCGTTGTCGGTGCGGGTGAACGGGCAGGGGCGGCAGTTTAACAACTTCCAGATTGAAGGCATTGAGAACAAGATCGACAACGGGAACCTGACGGCGCTGGTGCCGCCGGCCGAGGCGATTCAGACGGTGGACGTTTCGACGTCGAACTTCGACCCGGAGTTTGGGAACGCGGGCGGGGCGGTGACAAACGTGACGCTGCGGAGCGGGTCGAACGATTTTCACGGGAGTTTGTTTCAGTTTCACCGGAACGAGAATATTCAGGCGCGGAACACGTTTGCGGTGACGAAGGCGCCGACGGTGTACAACCAGTTTGGCGGGACGCTGGGCGGGCGGATTGTGCGGGATAAGCTGTTCTTTTTTGGTGATTATCAGGGGAGCCGGGACCATCTGGGGCAGGTGAACCGGGGGACGCTGCCGAGCACGATCTTCCGGACGGGGAACCTGGCCGGGGGCGGTTCGGTGATTTATGATCCGCTGACGGGGGACGGCAGCGGCGCGGGGCGGACGGCGTTTGCGGGCGGGGTGATTCCGGCGAGCCGGATTAGCCCGATTTCGCGGCGGATTCTGGGTTTTTTGCCGGAGCCGAATCTGGGCGGGGTGCCCGAGGGGCAGCTGAATTATTCGCAGAACAGCGTGCGGATCAAGACGCTGGACCAGGCCGATTCGAAGGTGGACTGGGTGATTGGGAGCAACGACCGGCTGGCGGTGCGCTATAGCATTCAGAAGGCGGTGGTGGATGACCCGGGTTTGTTTGGCCCCGGGGGGATTTATGGGGGCTTCCGGAACGGCGGCTTTGGCGGGCGGGGGCCGGCGCGGACGCAGAGCGCGGGGGTGAACTATTCGAAGGTGCTGAGCCCGACGCTGGTGTGGGAGTCGCGGGTGGGGGTGGTGCGGAATCGCAACGATGCTCTTGCTTCTGATACGGGGAAGAAGACGTCGGAGGAGTTGGGGATTCGGGGGGTGAACCTGGACGAGTGGACGAGCGGGTTGACGGAGGTGCGGGTGAACGGGTATTCGTCGCCGCTGGTGGGTTTTTCGCCGAGTTTGCCGTGGGCGCGGGCGGTGACGAGTTTTGGCATTGTGAACAATTTTTCGAAGACGTTTTCGAAGCACATTGTCCGGTTTGGGGTGGATATTCGGCGGGAGCGGAACGATCTGCTGCAGACGCAGACGTTCAATCCGCGGGGCCGTTTTGAGTACAACCCGGCGCAGACGGGGACGGTGGCGGATACGCGGCGGAACTTCGCGAATTCGTTTGCGGCGTTTCTGCTGGACCAGCCGAGCCAGGCGGGGCGGGACCTGCCGTTTGTGTTTCCGGCGCGGCGGGAGCTGATTTCGAACTTTTACGTTCAGGACAAGTGGCAGGTGACATCGAAGCTGACGGTGGACCTGGGGCTGCGCCTGGAGCGGGAGCGGGGGAGCCGGCCGCGTTCGGCGGGCGGGTTCTCGAACTACAATCCGGCGAACAACACGCTGGAGCTGGCGGGGGTGGGGGCGGTTCCGTTCGACATTGCGAACTCGAATAACAATTGGGGTCCGCGGCTGGGGATTGCCTATCGCGTGACGGAGAAGACGGTGGTGCGGACGGGGTACGGGATCAGCTTCTTCCCGCGGCGGATGGGGCAGTTCAACTTCCCGATTCTGCAGAACAACGGGTTTCCGTCGGCGAACGCGTTTGTGCCGGCGGCGGTGACGATGACGACGGGATTTCCGCCGTTTACGCCGTTCAATCTGCCGTCGAGCGGGGTGATTGAGAATGCGCCGCTGGCGAACAGCTTCACGGTGACGCCGCGGGACCTGGCGAGCCCGTACGTGCAGAGCTGGAACCTGGCCGTGCAGCGGGCGCTGCCGTGGAAGCTGGCGCTGGACGTGGCTTATGTGGGCAACATCGGGATCAATAACCAGTCGGGGTATAACATCAATGCGTCGATGATTCCGGGGTCGGCCAACAATGGGCGTCCGTTGTTTCAGCGGTTCCGGAAGGTGACGGATGTGACCTCGGTGCTGGGGACGAATACGTGGTACCACGGCTTGCAGGTGAAGGTGGACCGGCGGGTGGGGGACGGGCTGTTCCTGACTTCGGCGTATACGTTCAGCAAGGGGTTGAATTATACGGACGACGACGGCGGGTTGGCGATTCCGATGAACCCGGCGCTGAACAAGGGCCGGATGAGCGACAACCGGACGCATGTGTTCACGAACAGTTTCATGTGGGCGCTGCCGTTTGGGAAGGGCAAGCGGTGGGCGACGACGGGTGCGGCGCAGTGGGTGCTGGGCGGGTGGCAGTTTCAGGGGGTGGCGAGTCTGATGAGCGGGACGTGGTTTTCGCCGTCGGTGTCGGGGGTGGTGAACGCGCCGGGGAACGCGGACCGGCCGAACTGGGTGGCGCCGGTGCGTTATCTGGGCGGGACGGGTCCGGGGCAGAAGTATTTTGACCCGGCGGCGTTTGCGATTCCGGCGCAGAACACGCTGGGGAACGCGGGACGGAACATTCTGCAAGGGCCGCGTTTTTCGAATCTGGACGCGGCGCTGCACCGGGATTTCCGGTTGCGGGAAGGGATGTCGCTGACGTTGCGCGTGGAGAGTTTCAACTTCACGAACACGCCGCACTATAGCAACCCGAACGGCAACGCGCAGTCGCCGCAGTTTGGCGAGATTAACGGGGCCGACCAGGATCAGCGGCAGTATCAGATTGGGCTGACGCTGCGGTTTTAGGCGATTAGCGGGGCGCCGGCAGGCGGCCGCGGAACTTGGGGACGATGAGTTCCCGGGTGTAGCGGTCGTGCTGCCGGAGAGCCTCCATGGCTTCGGGCAGGCGCATTTTGGCGACGATGGCGCGGAGTTGGGCGGCGCCCTGGCGGCCCCAGGCTGCGCGTTCGGCGGGGGTGGCGGGGAGGGGGCCGTCGCCGCCGTGGGCCATGACGTCGGCGACCCAGGAGCCGAGGCTGAGGCTGCCGGCGAAGCCGAGTTTGCCGAGGGTGGCGAGACCTTCGTTGGGAGGGACGGGGGCGGCGGGGTGGGATTCGGCAGGGCCGTAGTCGCCCTGGAGGGGGAGGTCTTCGAGGCGGCCGGTGAGGGCGTGGGCGCCGTAGAGGGTGTGGGCGCGGTCGGCGGGGGAGAGTTGGAGGCGGGGGAGATAGGTGTCCATGTTGATGTAGAGGATGGGGACGTGGGTTTCTTCGAAGAACTCGCGGACGACGGTGCCGCCGGTGAGGGGGGCGGGGCCGTGGCTCGCGGAGAGATAGACCTGGCGGCGGAAGCCTTGTTTGAGGAGGGAGTGGGCGAGTTCCTTGAGGAAGGCGGCGCCGGAGCGGGGGCTGAGGTAGACGGTGGAGGGGGCGATGGTGGTGGTGCCGGGGTAGGACCAGACGAGGCCGGGCATGTAGAGGCCGCCGGTTTGTTCGGCCATGAGCATGGCGTAGGCGAGGGGCCAGGCGTAGTCGCGGCCGCTGGGTTGGATGCCGTTGGTTTCGACGGCGCCGATGGGGATGAAGATGACGTCGCTTTGGGTGAGTTGGGCGGCGACCTGGACCTGGCTGAGGCGGGTGAGGTCGCGGGTGTGGAGGGGGCGGGATTGGGCGGTGAGGAGGGCGGCGGCGGCGAGGGCGAGGGTGAGTAGTTTGGTCATGAGGGGGCTTTGAGGGTTGTTTTCGTCCGCTCCATATGATACTCGTTACGGTGGGTGATGAGGGTTCGTTTTCTTCTCTGCGTGATTGGGCTGGGCGCCGCGGGCTGGTTGCGGGCGCAGCGGGCGCCTTTGTTCAAAGACGAGATTCTGCCGGTGCTTGAGAAGAGCTGTGTGAAGTGTCACAGCCCGAAGCAGGCGATGGGTGGGCTGGACCTTTCGACGTTCGCGGGATTGATGAAGGGCGGGGCGAGCGGGCCGGCGATTGCGCCGGGTAAGCCGGGGCGGAGTTTGTTGTGGGTGATGGTGGAGTCGGACAAGATGCCGATGGGGGGGAGCCTGACGGCGGCGCAGAAGCAGCTGCTGCGGACCTACATTGAGCAGGGACGGTTTCCGGCGGCGGAGATGGACGCGGCGGCGGCGGCGCGGGAGGCCAAACGGATTACGCCGGAGGCGCGGCGGTGGTGGTCGTTTCAGGTTCCGGTGAAGCCGGCGGCGCCGGTGGTGCGGGGGGCTACGGTGCGGACGCCGATTGACGCGTTTGTGGCCGAGAAGCTGGCGGCGAAGGGTTGGCGGATGCAGCCGGAGGCGGAGCGGGTGACGCTGGCGCGGCGGTTGTATTTCGGGTTGACAGGGGTGGCGCCGACGGCGGCGGAGATGGAGGCGTTTCTGGCCGACCGGACGCCGCAGGCGTACGAGCGGTTGGTGGACCGGCTGCTGGAGAGCCCGCGGTACGGGGAGCATTGGGGGCGGCACTGGCTGGATATTGCGGGCTACTCGGACACGCGGGGGGACGCGGGGGATTCGGTGCGGGAGGTTTCCTGGAAGTACCGGGATTACGTGATTCAGGCGTTGAATCAGAACAAGCCGATTGACCGGTTTTTGTTAGAGCAGTTTGCCGGGGATCAGCTCGTGAATTACGAGCCGGGGAGTTCGCCGCGGCCGGAGCAGGTGGAGGCGTTGACGGCGACCGGGTATCTGCGGACGATTGCCGATATTACCGATAACCAGACCATCTACGAGGTCGATAAGTACTTTGACGCGCTGCAGAAGACGGTGGAGACGAGTTTGTCGGCGGTGCTGGGTTTGTCGGTGGGTTGTGCGCGGTGCCATGACCATAAGTTTGATCCGATTCTGCAGAAGGACTATTACAAGCTGACGGCGGTTTACCAGGCGACGTGGGATCCGGAGAACTGGCTGGCGGCGAATCTGGGATTTGGGCCGTGGCCGAGCCGGATGGTGTTGGATATTCCGGCCGAGAAGCGGGCGGCGTGGATTCGCGATGTGACGAGCAGCGACGCGAAGACGATCCGGCGGTTGGAGGATCTGCTGGAGGCGAGCTATCAGCGGTTCCGGGCGGAGTTGAAGGCGGGGCGGGAGTTGACGGGGGAGCGGCGGGCGGAGCTGCGGCGGATTATTGAAGAAGACCCGGATTTAGAAGTAGACCGGAACGCGACGCAGGAGTTGATTTCGAATAAGGAGCTGGACGCGCGGTATCCGGAGTTCAATAAGTGGAAGGACGAGATCGCGGTACGGCGGGCCAACCGGCGGAAGAAGCAGTCGGAGATTGATCCGAACTATATTGAAGCGGCGTGGGATGTGTCGAAGCGGCCGTCGCCGACTTACATTTTGCAGCGCGGGAACTATCTGGCGCCGGGGGCGGAGGTGGAGCCGGGGCTGCCGGTGGTGCTGGATAATCCGGCCAAGCCGTTTGCGTTTCCCAAGGCGGCGGAGCATCCGGAGTGGCACCATACGGGGCGGCGGCTGGCGCTGGCGCAGTGGCTGGTGTCGCGGGAGAATCCGCTGGTGGCGCGGGTGTTTGTGAACCGGGTGTGGCAGTTCCACTTTGGCGAGGGGCTGGTGCGGTCGGTGGACGATTTTGGGATGCAGGGGGATAAGCCGACGCATCCGGAGCTGCTGGATTATCTGGCGGTGGATTTTCAGGAGAGCGGTTGGGATTTGAAGCGGCTGACGCGGCAGATTGTGTTGTCGCAGGTGTACCGGCAGTCGTCGGCGGAGGTGGCGGAGTATCTGGCGGCGGACCCGGGGGCGAAGCTGCTGTGGCGGAAGCCGCCGCTGCGTTTGGAGGCCGAGACGATTCGGGACTCGATGCTGCAGGTGAGCGGGCTGTTGAACGGGAAGATGTACGGGCCGAATGAGCCGATCAAGCGGGGGACGGACGGGCAGTGGGTGGAGGATGAGTCGAAGGGCGAGGCGAACCGGCGGAGTTTGTATTTGACGCAGGCGCGGACGCGGCCGGTCGGGTTTCTGCATGCGTTTGATGCGCCGACGATGACGGCGGATAACCAGACGCAGCGGTTCCGGTCGGCGTTGCCGGCACAGTCGCTGGCGTTGTTGAACGGGCCGCTGGTGCGGCGGGTGAGTTTGGCGTTGGCCAATCAGGTGTGGGAGCAGAGTAAGGGGGACAGCGCGGCGGCGCTCGACCGGGTGTTTTTGGCGGCGTATTCGCGGCCGCCGTCGGCGGCGGAGTTGGCGATTGGCCGGCAGACGATGGCCGCCGAGGCCGATCCGAAGGAGGGCTTGCGGTTGTTTGTGCAGGCCGTGCTGGGCGCTAACGATTTTCTGTATAGTTACTAACGAGTCATGAAGCCATTTCTTTCCCGCCGTCAAGCTCTTCAGGAAGCCGCTCTCGGCTTTGGTGGTCTCGCGCTGAGTTCGCTCGCGGCGTGGGGCGCTGCGCCCGGGCAGCATACGCTGCAGCCGCGGCGGCCGCATTTTCCGGCCAAGGCGAAGAACGTGATTTTTCTGTACGTGGGCGGGGGGCCGAGCACGATTGACATGTTCGACCCGAAGCCGTTGCTGCGGAAGTACGACGGCAAGCCGGCGCCGTTTGAGATCAAGGGCCGGGCGTTGAACGGATCGCAGGAGGTGATGGCGAGTCCGTGGGAGTTTGCGCGGTGCGGCAAGAGCGGGCGGGAGATTTCGAACCTGCTGCCGCATTTTCAGAAGGTCGTTGATAAGGTGAGCTTTGTGCGGTCGATGCAGACGGACCGGATTGACCATTCGACGGCGCAGTTCACGTTTGTGACGGGGCGGGGATTTACGGGCTTTCCGACGCTGGGGGCGTGGGTGAACTACGCGCTGGGGACGGAGAACCAGAACCTGCCGGGGTTTGTGGCGCTGGGCGAGGGGGCGAGTATTGGTTCGCGGGCGCATTCTTCGGCGTGGCTGCCGCCGGTGTATACGGGGACGGCGATGCGGGCCGACGGGAAGGCGCCGATTTATGACATCAAGCGGCCGGAGGATATGCCGGGCGCGCAGCAGGAGCGGCTGCTGGGGGCGGTGAACGCGCTGAACCGGGCGCAGAAGGGGGGGCACGCGCTCGATCAGGATCTGGAGGCGCGGATTGCCAATTATGAGCTGGCGGCGCGGATGCAGTTGGAGGCGCTGCGGGTGGCGGATCTGTCGGCCGAGAGCCAGGCGACGCGGGATTTATACGGGGTGGACGAGAAGGTTTCCGGGCCCTACGGGAAGCTGTGCCTGATGGCGCGGCGGCTGGTGGAGAGCGGGGTGCGGTTTGTGCAGGTGTACGGCGGCGGAGGAGGCAACTGGGATACGCACAGCAACATTGCCGGGCAGTTGCCGGGGCTGTGCCAGTACATTGACCGCGGGACGGCGGCGCTGCTGGCGGATCTGGATCAGCGGGGGCTGCTCGCGGAGACCTTGGTGGTGTGGTCCGGGGAGTTCGGGCGGCTGCCGACGATTGAATCGAAGAACGCGACGCCGGGGCGGGATCACAATCCGTATGGTTTCAACATGTGGATGGCGGGGGCGGGGGTGAAGCAGGGGTTCGATTACGGGATGACGGACGACCTGGGCTATGCGGCGGCGCCGGAGTTCCGGGTGGGTCATGCCGATATCCACGCGACGATTCAGCATCTGCTGGGGATTGATTACCGGAAGAACACGTTTTTCCATGAGGGGCGGGACGAGTCGCTGGTGGGCGTGACGCCGGCGCGGGTTTTGCAGGAGATTCTTGTATGATTGATCGCCGTTTGTTTCTGACCGGTGGCTGGGCCGCGGCGGCGCTGGGAGGCGCTACGGGGGGCGAAGTGAAGCGCCGGGCGGGGTCGCGGATTAAGATTGGTTTGAATGCGTATTCGTTCAACCGGCCGCTGATGGCGGGGACGATGACGATTCCCGATGTGATCGACTACTGCGCGCAGCAGGAGATTGACGGGGTGGACCTGACGGGTTACTACTTCAAGGGCTACCCGAACGCGCCGAGCGACGAAGTGATCTATAGCATTAAGCGGGCGGCGTTTCTGAACGGGGTGACGATTACGGGCACCGGGGTGCGGAACGATTTCGCGCTGACGGATCCGTCGAGCCGGCGCGGACATATCCAACTGGTTAAGGACTGGGTGGATGTGGCGGCGAAGCTGGGGTCGGACATGGTGCGGGTGTTTTCGGGGAGGGAGCATCCGAAGGGCTACACGTTTGAGCAGGTGCTGGAGTGGATGGTGCCCGCGTTTCAGGAGTGCGCCGAGTATGGCGCCAAGCGGGGCGTGATTGTGGGTCTGCAGCACCACGATGATTTCCTGAAGACGGCCGAGCAGACGATTCGCGTGGTGGATCTGGTGAAGTCGGAGTGGTTTTCGGTGATTCTGGACGTGGGGAGTTTACGGCAGGGGGATCCGTACGCCGAGATTGAGAAGCTGCTGCCGTATGCGAGCAACTGGCAGGTGAAGGAGCACGTCTGGTACGGGACGAAGAAGGTGGAGATTGATCTGCCGCGGATCCGGAAGATTATCGATAAGGTGGGCTACCGGGGATTTACGCCGATTGAGGCGCTCGGGGAGGGGGATCCCAAGGCGATTGTGACGGCGTTTCTCGGGAAGGTGCGGCAGGCGTTTGCGTAGGCCGGGGGAGGCCGCCGGGGCGGCCTCCTGGCGGTTGGTTTAGCCTTTGAGGACTTCGCGGAGGCGGCGGGCGACGATCTTGTCTTCGCCGGGCTGGAGCATCCAGACGCCGACTTCGAGCGAGTCTTTGTTGCTGCCGGGGACGACTTCGATGGACGGATCGCCTTCGCGGAGTTTGACGGCGACGTCTTTGTAGCTGAGCTTGACCTTGGCCGGGTCCCAGGTGAGGCGGAGGTGCGGGACGTGGTTGGCGATGGCCGGGACGTACTGTTCGGCTTTGACGGAGGGGATGGCCTTGGCGGCATCGCCGATGAAGGCGACGCGACGCTCCCATTCCTTCCAGTCGGCGGCGTGATCGCGCTTCATGAAGGTTTCGATGGCGACCATCATGCCGAGGAGCTCTTCCTTGTTGACCTTCATGCCGCGGCCGATGGTGTCGCCGTTGGGCGGGGCGTTGAGGCGGGCGGCGGCGATGATCTCCTTTTTGCCCATGAGGACGCCGGCGCTTTGGGGACCGCGGATGCCTTTACCGCCGGAGAAGATGACGAGGGAGAAGCCCATTTTGTTGAAGCGGGTCATGTTCTCGAGGGGTAGGGCATCGGCGGCGCAGTCGGTCATGGTGGGGATGCCTTTGTCGATGCCGATCTGGGCGAACTCCTGATCCTTGACCTGGCCGTCGTTGTTGGCCCAGTTGAGGAAGAACATCATGGCGGTTTTTTCGTTGATGGCGCGGAGGAGCTGGTCGCGGGTTTCGACCTCAACGAGTTTGACGCCGCAGTTGCGGATGGCGTGATCGTAGCCGACGCGGTGGGACTTCTGGACGATGACTTCGCTTTTGAGGCCGGTGAGGTCGGGGAGTTGGAGGACCTTTTTCTGGTCCATGCCGGTGAGGACGCCGGCGGTGCCGAGGGTGAGGGCGGAGGCGGCGCCGGCGCTGACCATGGCGGCTTCGGCGCCGAGGAGTTCGGCGATGCGTTTGCCGACGGCGTCGTGGAGTTCACTGAGGCGGACGAAGTGCTTGGAGGCGTAGTTGATGGCGTCCATGACTTCGGGCTGCATGAGCGAGGCGGTGAACATGGTGTAGGTGCCAGCCGCGTTGATGAGCGGGCGGACGCCCAGGTCTTTGAAGTAGTCGCGTTTGGGGGCCGCGGCGGCGGCGGCGGGCGCGAGGCCGGCGACGGCGGGGGCAACGGAAAGGGATTTCAGGAATTTTCTGCGGTTGGCCATCTGGCAATTATACGCCCGCGGCGGGCAGGGGTTGGGTAGAAAGTCCTAAGTGGAAAAGGCGAGTTTCTTCTGCCAACTGGTGGGGAGGATGCCGCGCCATTTGCGGAGGACGAGTTCGAGGAGATTGAGCAGGACGGCGAGGCCGAGGAGGCCGGGCCAGAGGCGGGTGGTGGTGGGGACGGTGCGGCCGGGGTTTGCGAAGGTCTGGCGCGGGTCGGGGGAGTAGCGGCCGCCGGTGAAGCCGGCGATCTGGCGGAGGAGGGTTTCGTTGGCGCCGTAGTCGGCGAGTTCGACCTCCTGGCGGTAGTAGCCGACTTCGGGGAAGATGCGGCTGTCTTCAACGGGGCGGATGCGGAAGAGGCCCTGGGCGGCGCCGATGCGGACGCGGCCGCGGTAGAGGCCTTCGCCGGCCTTGGTGACTTCGACGGGCTGGCGGAAGTTGGCGGGGCCGAGGACGAAGATGGCGGGGATAGACTTGGGGGCTTCGAGATTGCGGCCGAGGCGGTAGGTGACGACGAGGTCGCCGGTGGCGGCGTCGAAGGAGGCGTTGGCTTCGCCGGCCTGGGCGTGGGGGAGGAGATCGCGGAGGATGTTACCCCAGAAGCGATCGAAGCCTTTCCAGTTGACCCAGGCTTCGGCCCAGCGGCTTTTGGCATCGGAGGCGAAGACGACGCTGCGGCCGAGGCCGTACTGCCAGCGGGTGAGGAGGGGGTCGCGCTGGTCGATGCTGAGGATGGTTTCGGCGGTGGGTTTGGCGATGAACTTGGTGTAGCCGCGGAGGGCGGGGGCGGACTCCATGCCGACGCCTTCGAGGATTTCGGCGGGGCGTTCGATGAAGGCGGTGATGGCCTTTTCGATGGCGGTGGAGCCGGTGAACTCCATGACGTCTTTGAGCAGGATCTGTTCGAGGCCGGAGGGATCGTTGAGGAAGTAAGACTTGCCTTTTGAGAAGGCGGCGATTTTTTCGAGATAGGCGCGGTTGACGTCCTGGCCGAGGCCGACGGTGGAGATGGTGATGCTTTGGGTGGCGGCTTCTTTGGCGAGGGCGATGGAGTCGCCTTCCTCAGAGATACCGTCGGTGAGGAGCACGATGTGCTTGTAGGTGGCTTTGACGGGGACGGTGCGGCGGAAGGCTTCCGTGAGGGCGGGGGCGATCTGGGTGCCGCCGTCGGGGGTGATGCCGGCGACGAGGCGTTTGATGAGGGTGCGGTCTTCGGCCTTGCGGATGGGGACGGCCCATTGGAAGGAGTTATCGAAGATGAGGACGCCGACGAAGTCGACGGGGCGGAGGTTTTCGATGACGCCGATGGAGGCGACGCGGGCGAGCTCCATTTTGCGGCCTTCCATGGAGGAGGACTTGTCGACGATGAGGGTGACGAGGGTGCCTTCCGGGGAGCGGGGCGGGGCGAGCTTGGCCGACATGGTGCGGTCGAGAGCGTCTTCGATCTTCTTGGCTTCGTTGAAGGTGTTGCGTTCGCCGCCGATGACGAGGAGGCCGCCGCCCTGTTTGACCCACTGTTCGACGCGGTCTTTGCGTTCGAGCGGGATGGCTTCGAGGTCGAGGTTGTTGAGGATGACGATTTGGAAGTCGTCGAGTTTCTGGCCTTCGAGGGAGTTGGCGGTGGTGACGTCGAAGCGGCCGGCGGCGAGGACCTCCATGAAATCTTTTTCGCTGCCGAGGGGGTCCTGGGTGACGAAGAGGGCTTTGGGCAGGCGGAGGGCGACGGACTGGGCGAAGCGGACTTCGCCGAGGCCTTCGGCTTTGACGACGCCGGCGAGGTCGATGGCGCCGGGGGTGTTGAGGGCGACCTGGACGCGGACGCGGTTCAGGCCGGGCTGGAGGGAGACGGTATTGGCGCCGATGGATTTGCCTTCGGCGGTGAGGTCGATATTGGCGGTGGCGGCGCGGGGGGCTTCGAGGGAGATTTCGATGGGGAAGCGGTCGCCGGCGAAAGCCTGGGCGGGGAAGGAGACGGCGTCGAGGCGGAGGTCGGGTTTGGGGCGGCCGGCCATGGGGTAGACGTCGACGGGGATGCCCAACTGCTGGGCCTGCCAGAGGGCGCGGGTGACGCTGCCTTTGTTTTCGTTGCCGTCGGAGAGGAGGGCGAGGCGGGGGACGAGGCCGGCGGGCATGGCGGCCATGCCTTCGCGGAGGGCGGTTTCGAGGTCGGTGCCGCGTCCGGCGGGGCCGGCGGTGTAGCCGAGCCTGCCTTTTTCTTCCGCTTCGGCGACGGGGCGGGTGGTGCGGCCGAAGGGGATGACCTTGACCCAGTTGCGGCCTTTGTCGTTGACGATGCGGGAGGCGACCGCGGAGGCGCGGGCGAGGTCCTGCTCGGAGACGCTCGCGGAGGTATCGACGAGGACGCTGACGGCGACCTTACTCTCTTCGGAGTTGACGGTGGGTTCGGCGAGGGCGATGAGGATGCAGATGAGGGCGAGGGCCTTGAGGGTGGTGGCGAGGCGCTGGCGGTGGCGGGTCCATTCGAGGTACCACCAGCCCGCGGGAACCACAATCAGAAGAAGTACCCACCAGCGTTCAAGCGTCATGATGCCTTCCGAAACGGCGCGGTGAAGCGCCGCAAGATGTCGAGGCCGGGCAGGGCCTGCTGCTGGACAGCGGGCAGGCGGCTACGGCCGAACCAGAGCCATTCGAGGAGAAGCAGGAGTCCGCCCGCCATGGCGAGCCACTGCCAGAGGTCGCGCGAGGCGATGGAGTCGGCGATGCCGCGGGGGATGCCGCGGCGGATTTTGGCGGGGGCGTCCCAGGTGGTGTCGGCGATGTCGGGCAGGGAGAGGGAGTAGACCTGCTCCTGCGCGCCGGTGCGGACGCGGACGAGGCCGCGCTGGGCGGAGTAGAACTGCAGATTGCCGTCGACGAGAGAGAAGGGGATGGCGAGGTCGCCTTCGCCGAGGACGCGGAAGTCGCTGGGGGCGCGGCCGCCGTCGACGGGGATGCGGACGTTGCCGACGCTTTCGCCGGTGACCTCGCGGCGGCGGAGGACTTCGGGGGCGAGCCAGGCGAGGGTATTGGCCATGAGGAGGGGGGCGGTGAGTTCGAAGCGGAGGGCGCCGCGGCCGGGATGGAAGCCGAGGTAGGCGGCGTCCGGGCTGGCGACGGCGACGGCGCCGGCTTCGCTTTCGGCGACGACGGTGACGTTGGCCGAGGGGGCGAAGACGCTGGTTTCGGCCAGGCGGAGATCGAGGCTGCGGAGGCCGGCGGCCATGGGGTGTTCATTGCGCCAGCCGGTGAGTTTTACGCCGCGGGCGGGGGTGAGCATGGCGAGGGGCGCGCCCTGGACCGGGGGTTCGATCCACAGGGCTTTGCGGAGGGGCTTGGCGGTGGGGGCGAAGCGGTCGAGGATGAGGATTTCGGCGTCGGCGTCGGCTTTGTACTCTTCGGGGGGCGCGTAGGTGGCGGTGAGCCAGCGGTTGGCGTTGAGGAGCGGGCGGAGGAGGGCGGGTTCGCGGGTGTAGACCATGACGCGGACCAGCTTTTGTTCGGGCAGTTCGAGGGTGGCGCCGTTATCTTCGGCGATGGCGTCGCGGAGGACGAGGCGGGCTTCGAGGTAGCCGGCGGCCTTGGTGCGGAACTCGATGCGGGCGGTCTCTTCGGCGCCGGGCGGGAGGGTGAGGCGGGCCGAGCCGACCGGCGCGCTGCCGAAGGTGACGGCGAGGGGGGCGTTTTCGACCTGGCGGGAGTAGTTTTTGACGGCGACGAAGACCTCCCAGAGTTGGGGGTCGGCCGGGGAGCGGCGGAGGGTGACCTTGCGGATGCCGACGTTGCGGAGATCGCTTTTCACGGGCAGGAGGCGGAGGTTGGCGGGGAGTTCGGCTTCGGCGGGGAGGTCGTTCGAGTAGGAGCGGAGGGCGCCGGCGAGGACGATGTCGCCGAGGCCGCTGCCGTGCTGGCGCTGCATTTGGCGGGCGAAGTCGAGCGTGGCGCGGAGGTTGAGGGCCGAGGCGCCGGGGCGGGTTTCAAGGATCGCCTGTTCGGTGGCGGGGCGGTTGGTGGCGAAGACGGTGGCGGGGGTGGGGAGGGCGTCGGCGCGGACGAGCATGACGCGGTCGGCGGCGGGGAGGCTGCGGAGCCAGAGGATGGCGTCGCGTTTGGCCTGGTCGAGGAGGGAGCGGGGGCCGGAGCGGCCGGCCATCCAGGCGGAGCTATCGAGGACGAGGACGTGGTCGCGGCTCATGCGGTCTGGCGAGCCGAGGCGGAGTTGGGCGAGGGCGGCGAGGAGGAGGCCGATGGCGAGGAGTTGGAGGAGCATCGACCAGGGTTGCTGGATGCGTTTGCGATGCTTGGCTTCGGGCGGTCGTTCGGAGGGGGTCCAGAAGCGGAGGGTGGCGACGCGGATTTTGCGGCGCGAGCGGTCGAGGAGGTAGAGGGCGAGGACGCCGCCGCTGACCAACCCCCAGACGGCGAGGAACTCGCCGAGGCTCAAATTGAGAAAGAACATCTAGCGGCCGCCCCCTAGTAATGGTCCGAAGATGGCCTGTTCGACGGGGGTGGAGGTGACCACGCCGGCGTATTTGCCGCCTTTGCGTTGGGCGACTTCGCGGATGCCGCGGGCGTAGGCGTCGAAGTTGGCGGTGTATTCGGCTTGCGCTTCCTGGTCGAAGTTAAGCTTTTGGACTTCGCCGGTTTCGGCGTCTTCGATTTCGATTTCGCCGAGAAAGGGGGGGACGCGGTCCTGTTCGCTCCACACGTGGATGAGGAAGACCTCGTGGCCGAAGTCGGCGAGATATTGGAGGGGCTTTTCGCAGCCCTGATCGTCGAGGAAGTCCGAGATGACGATGACGAGTCCGCGCTGGGGGTATTCGGCGATGAAGCGTTTGACGACGGCGAGGAAGTCGGATTTGCCGGATGGTTTCAGGCCTTCGAGGAAGGTGACGGTGGGGCGGAAGCGATGGCGGCCGCCGCCGCAGGGGAGGGGGTCGAGGAGTTGGTTCGCGAAGGGTTGGAGGAGGACGCTTTCCAGGCGCACGAGGCCGACGTAGGTGAGGGCGCCGGCGAGGCGGCGGGCGTAGTCGAACTTGTTCGGCTCACCCGTGGCCATGGAATCGCTCGTGTCGAGCAGGATGCGAACGGGGACGCGGGGCTCGACCTGGAAGAGTTTCAGGATGAGGCGTTCGAGGCGCATGTAGACGCGCCAGTTGACGGCGCGGAGGTCATCGCCCTGGTGGAACTGACGGTGGTCGAGGAACTCCTGGCCGGCGCCGGGGTAGCGGGAGGCGTTGTGGCCGCCGACGAGTCCGGGAAACGACTTCTGCCAGTGCAGGGTGAGCCGTTCGAGCCGTTCGAGAAAAGCCTGATCGATGGAGAACTCCGCCATGGGGGCCAGCTTAGACCTGGGCCGGGACGACGGAGCGTACGATGTGCTTGAGGACGGTATCGGGGGTCTCGCCGTCGGCGTGGGCGTCGAAGTTGAGGATGATGCGATGGCGGAGGACGGACGGGGCGATGGACTGAATGTCTTCGATGCTCAAGTGGGTGCGGCCGCGCATGAGGGCGAGGACGCGGCCGCACTCGACGAGGGCCTGGGCGCCGCGGGGGGAGCTGCCGTAGCGGATGTATTTCTTGGTACGTTCGGCGGCGCTGGCGGAGGCGGGTTGGGTGGCCATGACGAGATCGACGGCGTACTCCTGGACGTGGGGTGCGGCGAGGACCTGGCGGGCGACGGCTTTGAGTTCGAGGATGGCGGCGCGGTCGACGACCTGATCGAGGTGGATCTCTTCACGGTGCATGGTGAGGTCGACGATGCGGGAGAGTTCGGACTTGGAGGGGTAGGGGACGAGGATCTTCATGAGGAAGCGGTCGAGCTGGGCTTCCGGCAGGGGGTAGGTGCCTTCCATTTCGATGGGATTCTGGGTGGCCATGACGAGGAAGGGATCGTCGAGGACGTGGGTGGTGGTGCCGCTGGTGACGGTGCGCTCCTGCATGGCTTCGAGGAGGGCGGACTGCGTTTTGGGGGTGGCGCGATTGATTTCGTCGGCGAGGACGAGGTTGGCGAAGATGGGGCCGGCCTGGAAGCGGAAGGCGCGGTGGCCTGCGCTGTCGGACTCCATGATCATGCTGCCGACGATGTCGGCGGGCATGAGGTCGGGGGTGAACTGGATGCGGGAGTATTTCAGATGGAGGACGCGGGAGAGGGTCCGGAGGAGGGTGGTTTTGCCGAGGCCCGGGACGCCTTCGAGCAGCACGTGGCCGCCGGCGATCATGCATATGAGAACGCCGTCGACGACCTCGGGTTGACCGACGATGATTTTGCCGATTTCCTGCCGGATCTTGTCGAGGTGTTGGACCGCTTGACGGAGGGCGCTATCTGTAGACACCTCCTCATTCTATGGCAACAGAGTGAGGCTATGGCAACAGAGTGAGGCTATGGCAACACGATCACAGGAGCGTGACCTGGCAGGCAGAAGTTGGGGCCGCAGGGTAGGGGGAGCGGATTAGCCGCGGGCGGCGGCGAGGTTCACGCCGGATTCGGTGGCGAGATAGCCAATGATGCGGGACATCTCGCGCAGGGCGCTCGGCGCTTTCGGCACGCCGAAGGACTGGAAGCAGAAGAAGGCGAACTGCATCAGGCGGTAATCGATGAGCAGCAGGCGGCTTTCGAGGGAGCCGATGCCGGACAGGTCGCCCTGCCGATCGCGGGTCAGGCTTTGGATGAGGCGGAGGTCATCGTCGAGGGTGTTCCGGACGTGCTTGAGTTCGGAGGGGGTGGAAGCAGCGGCCAAGCGCTGTTCGAGCAGCGCAAAGGCGGACGCCTCCGGACTGGCGAAGGGCCGGGCTTCGTCCTCCTCAAACCGGGACTCCAGAATGAGCAGGCACGAGTACCGAAACCAATAGAGGAAGAGTGCCACGGAGACGACGATGATCACAATGCTGGTAATCATAAAAACCTAAGTATCCAAAAAAGCCAAAATTCGAACGGGGAATTGCGTACTGTGGGTACTGATACCTAATTGGAATTATAGGCAGCGGGGCGGGCGGCGGCAAGAGCAAAACAGGGTGGTAGGTGCATTTCGCGGAAGGCCTACGGCGGCGTCAGGAGCCGGCGGACGGGGGGAAGACCATATCACCGGCGGTTTGGCCGAGGCTGGCGCAGTGGTTGGTGTAGAGGCGGGCGTAGCTGAGATTGAGGTAGTCGGCTTCGGTGAAGCCGAGGGCGAGAGCGGTGCGGTCGATCCATTCGCCGGGGCCTTCGAGTTCGAGGAAAGCGCCGATGGGGGTTTCATCGAGCATGGCGGTGCCGGGTTCGGCGTGGTGTTTCCATTCGCTGCGGAACTTTTCGTAGCGAAAGCGGGGTTCGAGACCGAGTTTGCCGAGGATGATGGCGAGGATGGCGGTGTCGGCGATGTCGACTTCGATCTCTTCGCGCTGCTTGTGGCGGTCGACGGTGGCGGGGCCTTTGTAGGTGAGGATGCGGTGGCCGGCATACTCGCGGAGGCGGATGAGTTCGCCGCGCTGGCGGAGGGAGCCGTCGGGCCAGTCGTAGATGCGGTTTTGTTCGAGGCTGCGGGGAACAGATTCGACGAAGCCGGCCACGGCGAGGGTGGCGCGCATGGCCGGCACGTTGGCAACGGCGAGTTTGACTTCAATCTCCTGGTAGGATGAAGCGGTCACGCGTTTAGGATAGCGCAGGGTTAGGGCAGTTCGACTCCGGTCGCCTTCCACTGGCCGGTGCGGGCGCTTTCGAGGACGGCGTCGCAGACGCGCTGGGTTTGGAGCGCGTTGCGGAAGTCGGGCTGGGTGGGTTGGCCGGACTCGATGCCGAGGACGAAATCGGCGATGGCGTTGAGGAAGGTGTGTTCGTAGCCGATGCAGGTGCCGGGCACCCAGTAGTGCTTCATGTAGGGGTGCTCGCCGTTGGTGGTGTGGATTTTGCGCCAGCCGGTGAGATGGCTTTCGGTTTTCTTCCCGCTCTGCTGCTGGCGGTATTCGAAGAACTGGAGGTATTCGGGTTCTTCGAGGTCGAAGTAGAGGCTGCCTTCGGCGCCGTTGAGTTCGAAGGTGTTGAAGTTTTTGCGGCCGCGGGCGTAGCGGGTGGATTCAAACGTACCCATGGAGCCGTTTGAGAATTCGGCGAGGAACATGCAGGCGTCGTCGATGGTGACGGGTTGGACTTTGCCGGTTTCGACGTGGGTGCGTTCCTTGACGAAGGTTTCGGTTTTGGCGACGACGCGGGTGATGGCGCCGTTGAGCCACATGGCGGTGTCGATGGAGTGGGCGAGGAGGTCGCCGGTGACGCCGCTGCCGGCGACGTCGGCGTCGAGGCGCCAGAGGCCGGGGCCGCCCTGGGGGACGTCTTCAGCGATGGTCCAATCCTGGAGGTAGGTGGCGCGGTAGTGGAAGGCGCGGCCGATACGGCCTTCGTCGACGATCTGCTTGGCGAGGGCGATGGAGGGCACGCGGCGGTAGTTGAACCAGACCATGTTGGGGACGCCGGCTTTTTCGACGGCGGCGACCATCTGTTCGGCCTCGGCGACGGTCATGGCGAGGGGTTTTTCGCAGACCACCATTTTGCCGTTAGCGGCGGCGGCGAGGGCGATTTCCATGTGGGTGTTGTTGGGGGAGCCGATGTCGATCAGGTCGATATCGGGGGCTTCGACCAGGGCGCGCCAGTCGGTTTCGATGCGTTCGTAGCCCCAGTTATTGGCAAAGGCGCGGGCCTTTTCGGCGTTGCGGGCGCAGACGGCCTTGAGGACGGGCTTGTGGTGAACGGGGAAGAAGTCAGTGAGGCGTTTATAGGCGTTTGAGTGGGTTCGGCCCATGAACCCATAGCCGATCATGCCAACGCGAAGTTCTTTCATGGGGTTATGCTCCGTAGCGGGCGACGAGGCCGTCGAGGGCTTTTTTGCAGGTTTCGGTAGCGGCCCAGGCATCGGGCCAGAAGCAGAGGTCGATGGTCCACCAGTCGTGGCGGATGCGGGGGGCGGCGGCTTTGACGAGCGCCGGGACGATGGAGTCGAAGTCGAGGACACCGAGGCCGAAGGGCGGATGGCTGGAGGTTTCGTCCTCGCCGTTGGCGTCCTTGTGGCACTGGTTGTCGGAGTCGATGAGATGGATGTGATTGATGCGGCCGTCGAGGAGGGCGATGAGTTCGAGTTGGGAAGCGAAAACCTCTTTTGTACCTTCCTGGCGGGCGCCGACGACGCCGACCATCTGGCCGTGGCAGGTGTCGTACATGAGGCCGAAGTTATCCTTGCCAACGGCATCGTGGACGCGGACGATGTCGCTGGGTTTGTTGAAGGCGAAGCCGGGTTCGAACTCCCAGGTGACGTACTGGCCGTTGGCGGCGGCGATGTCGCAGCACTCCTTCCAGGCGCCGGCGACGCGGGCGAGAGCGGTGGCGTAGTCGACTTCGCGGTGGATGGTGGGGGGCTGGACGCAGTCGACGCGGACGCCGCCGATGCCGAGGTCGCGGGCGAAGTCGGAGTTTTTGCGGAACTCGGCGACGTACTTGGTGGTGTCGTCGGTGTTGATGAGCTTTTCGCCCCAGAGGTTGGCGGCGATGCCGCTGAAGGCGAGGCCGCGCTCCTTCATTTGGGCGACGAGTTCTTCGCGCTGGGCCTTTTCGGGCATGGCGCCGGCCCAGCCTTCGTTGGAGCCGTTGGGGTTGCCGGGATTGGGATGGGGCGGGAAGGAACCGAGTTCGACGCCGTCGAAGCCGAGCGCCTTCAGCTTGGTGCAGACCGTTTCAAAATCAATGGGATTGGGGCCGTAGGGACCGATGGTGTAGGCCCACGTGCCGATGGAGGTACGCTTGCTCATGTCTATCTCCTAGAAATTTAGCGACTTCAGATATTGCGCGCTGCCGCGCAGGCTGTCGAGCGGGTTGCCCGGGGTTTGGTCCTGCTCGACGAAGAAATGCTTGGCACCGGCCTTTTGGGCGGCTTGCAGGACGGGGCCGATGGCGATGACGCCTTTGCCGACCTCCTCAAACGCTTCGCGGGGCACGCGTTCGTGGTACTGCGGGCCGATGCCGGCTTTGACGTTTTTCATGTGTACGAGAGGGATGCGGCCCTTGTACTGCGCGAAGAGTTTGACGGGTTCGACGCCGCCGACCTGGGCCCACATGATGTCGAGTTCGAGGCCGACGAGTTTGGGGTCGGTGTTCTTCATGAGAACGTCGAGCAGGGTGCCGCCTTCTTTGACGGGTTCGAACTCAAAGGCGTGGTTGTGGTAGCAGAGCTGGATGCCGGCGGCCTGGCAGCGCTGGCCGGCTTGGTTGAGGGTGTCGGCCAGTTTTTTGATGACGTCGACGCCGCCGCGGTCCTGGGGGGCGATGTAGGGGCAGACGGCGTAGCGGAAGCCGCGCTGTTTGGCGTCGTCTAGGGTGGCGTTGAGCTTGTCGATGTCCGCGGTGAACATGCGGGTATCGATGTGCAGCGAGACGGGCTTGAGCTTCGTTTGCTTGAGGGCGGACCAGATTTTGTCCATGTTGCCGCGGATGACTTCGGCTTCGGTGTAGCCGGCGGCTTCGAGGCCCTGGAGGACAACGAGCGGGTCCTTGTCGATGATGGAGCGGAGCGAGTAGAGTTGGGCGCCGAAGGTCTTCAGCGACTTGGCTTCGAGCGTCAGGGCCGCTGCCGAGGCGGCGACGAAGGTACGGCGGGACAGGGTCTGCATCAGGGAACATCATATCGAAACAGGGTGGGGCGAATAGTGCTATAGATGGTTCGTGCCTGTATCTATTCACGGGGAAAGAACCCTCATTGTCGGCGCCTCCAGCGGAATTGGACGCGCCACCGCCCGCCTGTTTGCCCGAGCCGGAGCCAAAGTTTACGCCTCGGCGCGCCGGGGGGAGCGTTTGGCGGAGTTAGCAACGGAGCTTGCCGCCGAAGGTCACGAGATTGCGTACGGCACGGCCGACGCGGCCTCGCATGATTCGATGGAGGCTTTGGCCGCCGACGCGGTGGCAAAGCTGGGGGGCGTGGATATTCTCGTGTTCGCCACGGGAACGAACACGCCGGACCGGGCGATGGCGCGTTTGAACCGGGCGATCTGGAACGAGCTGATTGAGGTCAATCTGAACGGTCCGTACTCGTTGACGGCGGCGCTGCTGCCGGCAATGCGGGCGGCGGGCAAGGGGCACCTGATCTACGTTTCTTCGATTTCGGGCAAGTATGCGGACGTTTCCGGCGCGGCCTACCAGGCGTCGAAGCGGGGCATGTTGGGCCTGGCGGCGGCGGTGCGCCAGGAAGAGCGGGAGAACGGCATCCGGACGTGCGTGGTTTGCCCGGGGCTGGTGGATTCCGAGTTGATGGAGAAGCGGCCGGTGAAGCCTTCGGCCGAAACGCTGGCCAAGGCGCTGCAGCCGGAGGACGTGGCCGACATCATTCTGAGCGTGGCCGTGCTGCATCCGCGGGCGGCGGTGCCGGAGCTGGAGATTGTACCGACGGTGATTTAGCGGCCGCAGCCGGCTCTCAGTATACTGGGGCTGGTATGAAGATTCATCGTCGAACGTTGCTGCAGTTCCCTGCGGCGGGATTGCTGTGGGGCGCGGCCGCGCCCCGGCACCGGGAGGTGTTCGCCCAGCCGGGACGGTTTGGCGGCTGGCCGGCGAACCATGGCATGTGGGCCTGGGGCGATGAGCTGCTGGTGGGCTTTGAAGCGGGTTGGTTCAAGGCTAACTCGCTGGCCGGTCGGGAGCATTCGATCGATTACTCGCGGGCAGCCGAGCACGTCCTGGCGCGGAGCCTGGACGGCGGCGAGAGTTGGACGATTGAAAAGCCCGCGGCGCTGATTCCGCCGCCGGGATTGAAGGTAGCGGGCGTGCCGGGGGAGCCGGGTGGAAAGGAGCCGGTGCCCTGCCCGGGAGGCATTGATTTCAAGGCACCGGGGTTTGCGCTGACGGCGCGGATGACGAGCATTCACGTCGGGCCTTCTCGCTTTCTGGTAACGGCGGACAAGGGCAAGAGCTGGCAGGGACCCTACATTATTCCCGACTTTGGAACACCGGGGATTGCGGCGCGGACGGACTATATTGTTGACGGCCCGCAGTCGCTGACGATGTTTCTCACCGCGGGCAAGCAGAACAAGCGGGAGGGCCGCGTGATCTGCGTGCGGACGCAGGACGGGGGTAAGAGTTTTGCGTTGGTCGGCAATGTATGTCCGGAGCCGGAGGGCGACGACTACGCGATCATGCCGAGTTCGCTACGCCTGGGACCGCGGACGCTGCTCTGTACCATCCGGCACCGGAAGTTCATTGCCGCGTGGCGGAGCGAGGACAACGGAGTGAGTTGGCGGCAGCTTTCGCAGCCCGTCGATGATACGGGCGGGGGCAACCCGCCGGCGCTGATCCGGCTGCGGGATGGGCGGCTGGTTTTGACCTACGGCTTTCGGAACAAGCCGTACAGCATTCGGGCGCGAATCAGCCGTGACGAAGGCCGGACCTGGGGGCCGGATGTGATGCTGCGGGACGATGGCGGGGCGTGGGACCTGGGTTACACGCGCACGGTGCAGCGGAAGGACGGTAAGTTAGTGACGGTCTATTACTACAACACGAACGCGGGCGCCGAACGGTTTATTGGTGCGACGATTTGGGAGGCCTGATGCGGTGGACTCTTCTTCTTTTGGCCGCCGGCTTGTACGGGGCGGAACCTTTTCATAAGTCGGAACTGATTTTTCCGCCCGAGAAGTGGCACAACCATTCTTCGTCGATCGTGGAGCTGCCGGACGGGAACCTGTGGGTGGTGTGGTTCCACGGTTCGGGTGAGCGGCAGTCCGATGATGTGTTGGTACAGGGGGCGCGGCGCGTGAACGGAACCTGGACCAAGCCGTTTGTGGTGGCCGACACGCCGGGGTTTCCGGACACCAACTGCGTCACGTGGATTGATCGCGACCAGCGGCTGTGGCTGCTGTGGCCCGTGATTCTGGCCAATACGTGGGAGTCGGCGCTGATGAAGTACCGGATTTCGACCGACTATCAGCAGGCCGACGGGCCGCCGCGGTGGGGCTTCAGCGACAACATTCTACTGAAGCCGCCGCGGATGTACGAGCGGACGAAAGAGGTGATGGAGAAAGATCTGAAAGGGCCGGCGCCGCGGGCGCGGTGGGCCTCGCAGATGATTGAGCTGAGCGCGGACAAGCTGAGTTCGCGGATCGGCTGGTTCACGCGGACGCACCCGGTGCAGCTGCCGAGCGGGCGCATTCTGGTGCCGATGTATTCGGACGGGTACTCGTTCGGGATCATGGCGATTTCGGATGATAACGGGGTGAGTTGGGAGGGGAGCGAGCCGATTGTGAGTTACGGCGGCATTCAGCCTTCGGTGGTGCGGAAGCGGAGCGGGGAGTTAGTGGCTTACATGCGGGATAACGGTCCGCCACCGAAGCGGGTGATCCGGTCGGTGTCGAAGGATGAGGGCAAGACCTGGTCGGCGGGTGAGGATACGGAGATTCCGAATCCGGGGACGAGCCTGGAGGCGATCGCCCTGCGCGATGGGCGGTGGCTGATGGTGTTCAACGATGTGGAGAAGGGGCGCAATTCGTTGGCCGTGGCGCTGTCCGATGACGAGGGCGCGACGTGGAAGTGGAAGCGAAACCTGGATAAGGGCGAGGGGCAGTATCATTACCCCTCGGTGATTCAGGCCAAGGACGGATCGATTCACGTGACTTACAGTGTGTTTGAGGCGCCGGGTAAGGCGATCCGGCACGCGCAATTCAATGCGGAGTGGGTGATGCAGTGAGGGTCTGGCTGCTTCTGTGTCTGTTCGCGGGTACGCTGACGGGCGCACTGTCCGTGCGGGAGGGGTACGCCGATTCGGGGGGCGTGAAGATCCATTACGCGGCGATGGGCAAGGGGCCGCTGGTGGTGATGATTCATGGTTTTCCCGATTACTGGTACACGTGGCGGCACCAGATGGAGGCGCTGGCGCCTTCGTTTGAGGTGGTGGCGATCGACAACCGGGGCTATAACCTCTCCGATAAGCCGAAGGGCGCAGAGAGCTACGAGATGCGGCTGCTGGTAGGCGACGTGGCGGCGGTGATCCGCCATTTCGGCCGGGAGAAGGCGATTGTGGTGGGGCATGACTGGGGCGGTGCGATCGCCTGGCAGGTGGCGCTGCAGAGGCCGGAGATGGTGGAGAAACTGGTAATTCTGAATCTGCCGCATCCGAACGGAATGGCGCGGGAGCTGGCGTCGAATCCGGAGCAGCAGAAGAATGCGGCGTACGCGCGGCGGTTTCAGGCCGAGGGGTCGGAGAAGGGGCTGACGGCGGAGGGATTGGCGCGTTGGGTAAAGGACCCGGAGGCGCGGAAGCTGTATGTGGAGGCGTTCGGACGGAGCGACTTCGCGGCGATGATGGCTTACTACCAGCGGAACTATCCGCGGGAACCGTATACGGCGCGGGAGGATCCGCGGAAAGTGATGGCGCCGGTTTTGCAGATTCATGGGTTGAACGACCCGGCGCTGCTGCCGGGCGGGCTAAACGGAACGTGGCAGTGGCTGGCGCAGGACTGGACGCTGGTGACGGTGCCGGGGGCGGGGCATTTTGTGCAGCAGGATGCGGCCGAGTTGGTTTCCAAGACAATGAAGATGTGGCTTTTGAGGGACTGAGCGATGGCAACGGTTTATGACGTAGTGGTGGTAGGTTCGGGCGCGGCGGGCGGTACGCTGGCGGCGCATCTGGCGCGGTCGGGAGCGCACGTGGCAATTGTGGAGGGAGGGCCGAAGATCAACACGCGGACCGACTTTCCGACGCACTCGATGCCCTGGGAGTTCGCCAACCGGCAGATTCCGCGGATGAAGCCGGGCAAGCCGGGCATGGAGAGCGAGCGGGCGCGGGGCCTGGGCGGCAAGACGTTAACGTGGAACGCGGTGGCGTGGCGCTTTTCGCAGCGCGACTTCAAGGGTAAGACCTTTGACGGCGGGGGCGAGGATTGGCCGATTGACTATGCCGAACTGGCGCCATACTACGACCGGGTGGAGCGCGAGGTGGGGGTGTGCGGCAACTACGACGGATTGAAGGATCTGCCGGACGGGATCTTTCTGCCGCCGGCGCCTTACAAGTGCTCCGATAAGCTGATCGACAAGGGTGCGCGGAAGCTGGGTCTGAAGACGATTCATGTCCGGAAGGCGACGCTGACGCAGGCCAAATTCGGGCGGCCGGGCTGCCACTTCTGCGGCAACTGCATGGCGGGCTGCGACGTAGTGGCGAAGTATAACAGCTACGATGTGCACTTACTGCCGGCGATGAAGACGGGTAAGCTCGAGATGATCCCGAACGCCGTGGTGCGCGAGGTGATGATGGGCGCCGACGGGCGGGCGCGGGGCGTGAAGTTTGTGCACCGGGAGACGAAGGCCGAAGGCGAGGTGCTGGGCAAGGCGGTGGTGGTTTCCTGCGCTTGCGTGCAGAGCGTGGCGCTGCTGCAGATGTCGGCGAAGGGGGGCTTGGCGAATTCGAGCGGGCAGTTGGGCAAGCATTTTATTCCGCATTTCACGGGCGGGGTGGAGGCGTTTTTGGACGGGCTGGTGGGAACGCCGCTCAAGGAAGACGAAGGTTTTTTGGATCATGCCTATCTGCCGAGTTTTATGCATGAGCGGAAGCGGGACTACGTGCGGAGCTTCGGCGCGCAGTTCGGCTACCAGAACCGGCGGGGCGTGGGCTGGGCGCGCGAGACCCCGGGGATGGGCGCGGCGTATAAGAAGGCCGTGAAGGAGCGGTACCCGGCCTTTGTCGTGTTTAGTCCTTATGGCGAGATGGTGCCGAACCGGAAGTCGTTCATTGACCTCGACTACGCGAAGTTAGATCAGTATGGTTTGCCGTCGGCAAGGCGGCAGGTGACGTGGATGGACAACGACTGGAAGATCTTCCGGGACATGCAGGACTGGTCGAAGGAGATTCTGCTGGCGGCCGGGGCGAAGATCCAGCGGGTGTGGGAGGAGCCGCGGACCAACCATGAGTTGGGCGGAGCGCGGATGGGGAATGATCCGCGGACATCGGTGGTGAACGCTTACTGCCAGACGCATGACGTGAAGAACCTGTTTGTGCTGGACGGGAGCGTGTTCCCTTCGGCATCGGAGAAGAACCCGACGCTGACGATTATGGCGTTGGCGGCACGGACGGCCGAGCACATGGCGGCGCGGGCCAAGAGAGGAGAACTGTAATGGCGGAACGCCGGGACGCATTGAAGATTATCGGGTCGATTTCGGCGACGTGCGCCTTTCCGTTCGCCGCGGATGAGCTGTACGCGCAGCACGAGGGCACGCACGGGGCGGTGAGCGGGCAGGCGGCGCTGCCGGAACCGGCGTACTTCAACAAGGCCGATTTTGCGACGATTGCGGCGATCGCAGAGCGCATCATTCCGCAGACCGATACGCCGGGGGCGGGGGCGGCCGGGGTGCCGGCTTACATCGACTTCGTGGTGGGTAAGAATCCGGCGCAGCAGAAGGTGTTCGCGGCGGGGTTGGAGTGGCTGAACAAGCAGACCAAGGGGCGGCCGTTTGCCGAGTTGGGGGAGAAGGCGCAGTTGGCGATTTTAGAGCCGCTGTGCGCGCGCTGCGACGCGGGGCCGGTGAAGGGTACCGGGGAGCGTTTTTTCAAGGCGGTGAAGGCGTTGACAGCCGATGGTTACTGGACGTCGAAGGCGGGTATGGCGGATACGTTAGGGTTTAAGGGCAACGCGATTCTGGGCGCTTACCCGGAGTGTTTGCACGAGCACTGAGACCGGCGGCCCGCAGTAAGCCCGCCCCATGGCGGCGGCGAAAGAGAGAGAATAATCGCATGTTTGCGCGGGCCCCACTTTTCTTACTGCTGCTCTTAGTTCTGCCGATACGGTTCGCCGCGGCCCAAACGCCGGAGCTTGAGCACTTTGAAAAAAGTGTCCGGCCGGTGTTTGTTCGCAGTTGTCAGGGATGCCACGGAGCCAAGCTGGAACACGCCGGGCTGCGTCTCGATTCACGCGCCGCGCTGCTCAAGGGCGGCGTGAGCGGCCCGGCCGTAACGCCGGGGGATCCGCAGAACAGTCTGCTGGTGCAGGCGATCCGTCACCAGCGATCGAAGATGCCGCTCGGGGGCGCTCCCCTTCCGGCGGAGCAGATCCAGGCGATTGAGCAGTGGGTGAAAAGCGGAGCGCCCTGGCCCCAGGACGCTAACGCCGCCGCCGCTACGCCGAAGTCGATCCGGGAGCGCGCCAGGGAGTATTGGGCGCTGCAGCCGGTCGTCAAACCTTCTCTGCCCCCGGTGGTGCGTCGCGACTGGGCCCGCACACCGGTGGACACCTTCATTCTCGCCGCGCTTGAAAAGGCCAAACTGACTCCCGCTGTTCCGGCGGACCGCGCCACGCTGCTCCGGCGCGTCACCTTCGACCTGACCGGCCTGCCGCCCAAGCCCGAAGAGCTACTGGCCTTCGAGCAAGACGCCTCGCCCAATGCCTTCGGCAAAGTGGTTGACCGGCTGCTTCGTTCGCCGCGCTACGGCGAACATTGGGCGCGTCATTGGATGGATCTGGTGCGCTACGCCGAATCCCACGGCAGCCAGGGCGACTTCGACCTCCCCTACGCCTGGCGCTACCGCGACTATCTCATCCGCGCGCTGAACCGGGATGTACCTTACGACCAACTGATCCGCGAGCACCTGGCCGGCGATCTGCTGGCGACGCCGCGGCGCAACGAGGAGGAGCATCTGAACGAGTCGGTGCTCGGCACGGCACACCTGCGGATGGTGGAGTACGGCTACGTGCCGGTGGATGCGCTCGACGATCAGTTCAAGGTGGTCGACAACCAGATCGACGTCATCTCGAAAGCCTTTCAAGGTCTGACCGTCTCCTGCGCCCGCTGCCACGATCACAAGTTCGATCCCATTACGCAGAAGGATTTTTACGCCCTCTACGGGGTGCTGGCGAGTTCGCGTCACGGGCAGGTGGTGATCGATACGCCGGAGCATCTCAACCGTCATCGCGACGAACTCACGGGGTTGCGCACGAGCGTGCGGGGCGAACTGGCTCGCCTGTGGCGCACGGCGAAACCGGATCTGTCCGCCGAACTCCCGCCGCCGGCCCCGCCTCCGGCGGCTCCGGGCAAGCCGCCGGCCGACCCGTTGAAGCCGGACTACGGCCCGCTCCAACTCTGGCGCGAGTTGAAGAAGACCGCCGCCGGGGAGCCGTTCCGTGCCGCGTGGCAGCAGGCCGTCGAGAAGCTGCAAACGGACCTGGCGGCGCGCCGTGAGTTCAACACCAAGGGCGGCTTTCGGCGGATCTGGAATCTGACGCAGCCGGCCCACTACGCGGCCTGGTTCCGCAGCGGCAACGGGCTGCCCGCGCAGCCGGCGGCCGCCGGGGAGTTCGCCATCGTTGCGGAGGGCGACCGCGTCGTCAACGGCATCTATCCGGCGGGCGTCTATTCGCATCTCCTTTCGGCCAAACACAGCGGCGTGCTGCAGTCGCCGCGGTTCCGGATCGACTCGGACTCGATCAGCATTCGTGCCCTGGGCGGCAACCTGGCCTGGGCCCGCGTGGTCGTCGAGAATTATGCGCTGGGCAACGGCGGCATCTTCCCTGCCGTCACGCTCGGCGACGACACGATGCGTTGGCTTCGTTTCGACACCAAGTACCGGCGCGGCGCCCACGCCTACATCGAATTCGCCGTCTACGAAGACCGCGCTCGTTTGGCCGGAAACGGACCCACCGATGGCCGATCGCATTTCGGCGCCGCCGAAGTGGTCTTTCATGACGGTGCCGCACCGCCAAAGGAGGAGACCAGCGCCGTCTCCCTGCTGCTCGAAGGTCCGGCGCCGGAGTCGGCCGCACAACTCTCCGAGCGCTATTTAGCGGTGCTGCGCCGCTGCGTCGAGGCTTGGGACGCAGGCAGGCTGAGCGCGGAGGAGACCGCGTTTCTCGATTTTTTTGTGCGCAACGGACTACTGCCGAACAGCGTGAAGCAGGCTCCGGCGGCGCTGAGTACGTTGCTCAGCCGCTACCGGAAGCTGGAGAGTGAAGTACCGACGCCGCGGCGGGTGCCGGGCGCACTGGCTGGCACGGCCTTCGACCAGCCTTTGTTCGTCCGCGGCAACCATATGCAGCCGGGGCCGCCGGTGCCGCGCCGATACCTGGAGGCGCTGGGCGGCCCGGAGTGCGACAGTCCGCGGAGCGGGCGGAAGGAGTTAGCCGAGGCGATCGCCAGTCCGGCGAATCCGCTGACGGCGCGCGTGATGGTGAACCGGATCTGGCATCATCTGTTCGGCCGGGGCATTGTGCGCACCGTCGACAACTTCGGCCGGAACGGCGAGAAGCCATCGCACCCGGAGCTGCTCGACTACCTCGCCGCGCGCTTTGTGGAAGAGGGCTGGTCGGTGAAGGCGATGATCCGCCTGCTGGTGAGTTCGAGCGTCTATCAGCTCAGCAGCCAGGCTTCGCCCGCCGCCGCTCGCACCGATTCCGGCAATGTCCTGCTGCAGCACGCACGGTGGCGACGGCTGCCGGCCGAGTCGATCCGGGACTCGCTGCTGGCCGTAAGCGGCGATCTCGACCCGGCGCTTTACGGGCCGGGCATTGACGTCTACTACACGGGCAAGACCGAAGGCGGCGGAAAGGTGGGTCCGCTGGACGGGGCCCGGCGCCGGAGCGTTTATCAGCGCATCAAGCGCAACGCCCAGAATCCGTTTCTCGAAGTGTTCGACGCACCCAAGCCTACCAGCACACGCGGGCAGCGCGACTCGACCAACGTGCCGGCGCAGTCGCTGACGATGCTCAACGATCCGTATGTGATTGAGCAGGCCTCGCGTTGGGCCGGCCGCATTGTCGCCGACGGCGGCACGAGCGCGCGGGACCGGGTGGAGCGGATGTTCCGGCGCGCGCTGGGGCGTCCGGCTACCGCCGCCGAGGTGAGCGCCAGTCTCGCCTACCTGACCGCGTCCGGCCGCAGCGAGGGCGAGTTGCTGGCCGATGGCGGGGTCTGGCAGGATTTCGCCCATTCGCTTTTCAACCTCAAGGAATTCCTGTACCTTCGCTGAACTCTATGCAGAATCGACCTATGCTTTCCCGGCGCGAACTGCTGCGCCGTGCCTCGACCGGATTCGGCCTGACCGCCTTTTCGGCGTTGGCCGCTGAGGAGGCGGCGCCGCGTCCGCACTTTCCGCCCAAAATCAAAAGTGTCATTTTTTGTTTTATGTCCGGCGGCGTCTCGCACGTGGACAGCTTCGATCCCAAGCCCCGGCTGGCGCGCGATGCGGGCAAGCCGATGCCAATGCCGGTAAAGCCGACCATGTTCAACGACGTGAAGGGCATCATGCCCAGTCCGTGGAGCTTCCAGAACCACGGGCAGTGCGGCATGCCGGTGAGCGAGCTGTTTCCGCACATGGCGGCCCGCGCCGACGATCTCTGCCTGATCCGTTCGATGACGAGCACGGCCAACGAGCACGCCCAGGGCAACTTCTTCCTCCACACGGGCCAGCCGTTTCTCGGCTTTCCGAACGCGGGCGCGTGGATCAATTACGGCCTCGGCAGCGAGAATCGTAACCTGCCTGGCTTTGTGGTGCTCGCCAGCGGCGGGGTGCCGCTCGGCGGCATCGGCATGTACGGCAGCGGCTTCCTGCCGGCCGAACACCAGGCCTCGTTGCTCTATCCGGAGGCGGCGGAGCCGCTAAACAATATCAAACCGAAGGAGGCGGACCGCGAGCAGCAGCGGCGCCTCGCCTTTATCCGGTCCATGGACCAGCAGTTCACCGCCCGGACGGCGGCCGATGCGCAGGTGGAAACCGCCATTCGCAACTACGAGACGGCCTACCGCATGCAGACCGCCGTGCCGGAGTTGATGGAGCTCGGCGGGGAAAGCGAAGCGACCAGGAAGCTCTACGGCATGGACTCGCCCAACGCCAACACGGCGGCCTACGGCAAGCAGTGTCTGCTGGCCCGGCGGTTGGTGGAACGCGGGGTCCGGTTTGTGGAACTGACTTGTTTGATGCGTCCGGCGGATCCGGGCCAGAGCGGCAACCCGTGGGATCAGCACTCGGTGCTCAAGGAGGGCCACACGGAGATGGCGCTGCAGGTGGACCAGCCGATTGCGGGCCTGATTACGGATTTGAAGGCGCGCGGACTCTTTGAGCAGACGCTGATTATCTGGGCTGGCGAGTTCGGCCGGACACCGTTTGCGCAGGGCTCCAATGGGCGCGATCACAACCCGTTCGGCTTCAGCATCTGGCTGGCCGGGGGCGGGGTGAAGGGCGGCTACATCCACGGGCAGACGGACGAGTTCGGCTACTATGCGGTGGAAAACGCGATGACGGTCTATGATCTGTGGGCGACGGTGCTGCACCTGCTGGGCATGGATCACGAACGCCTCACCTACCGCTTCAGCGG
The DNA here is from genome assembly GCA_019931245.1 of Bryobacteraceae bacterium CoA2 C42. Taxonomy (GTDB): domain Bacteria; phylum Acidobacteriota; class Terriglobia; order Bryobacterales; family Bryobacteraceae. The sequence goes on along the minus strand of JAINDL010000030.1, from coordinate 48,764 downwards.
GCGGGATTACCGGCTTTCGGACGTGCACGGGCGCGTTATCCGGGACCTGCTCCGTGCCTGACCGCGACGGGCATATGATCGTAGGCATGACCAGGCGCCAGTTCACATCGCTAGCCGCTCTCGGAGCGGCCTCCGCGCAGACCAAGGAAGCGGCCATCGATATCGCCGACCGGCGGGAGTTGTTCGTCGACCGGCACCTAGTGGAACGCCTGGCCGGTGGGACCGCGTTGCGGCTGCATGCTCCGCAACCGCGCGAAACCGTGCTGGTGCACGATGCTCCGTGGGAGGGCCCGGGGAGCGGCTACCACAGCATCTTTGAAGACGCCGGTCGCTACCGCATGTTCTACAAGGCCTACCACATGGACGTCTCCACGGGGAAGCTGCGCGCCGATGCCCATGGCGGCCACTGCTGCTATGCCGAAAGCGAAGACGGCATCCACTGGCGCAAACCGGAGCTGGGGCTGGTGGAGTTCCGCGGCAGCAAGGCGAACAACATCGTGCTTGCTTCCGGGCCGCGGGGCGCGCTGAATCTGGACGCGGCACACCCGGCCGTGTTTCTCGACACCAACCCCGCGGCGGGTCGGGAGGCGCGCTATAAGGCCTTCATCCGGTCGGCCGACCGGAAGGCGCACGGGCTGATCGCGATGGGTTCGGCCGATGGTTTCGGCTGGACGGCGTTACGCGAGGCGCCCGTGATCACCGATGGGGCCTTCGATTCGCAGAACCTGGGCTTCTGGGACGGCGCGCGGGGGCAGTATCGCGCCTACTGGCGCTCGTTTACCGAAGGCGTGACAACCGGTGAGACGTGGAAGCCGAGCGGCCTGCGGGCGATTCGCACGGCGGTCTCCGATGACTTCGTTACGTGGCGTGAGGCCCGAGATCTGCGCTACGTCGACTCGCCGGCCGAGCAGTTGTACACGAACCAGGTGAAGCCTTACGCGCGTGCGCCGCACCTGCTGATCGGGTTTCCGACGCGGTATACCGAACGGCCGTGGTCGCCTTCGCTGCGGGCATTGCCCGAGGAGGAGCACCGGCGGCAGCGGTCGACGGCGTCGATGCGCTACGGCACGGCGATCACCGAGGCGCTGCTGATGGCGAGCCGCGATGGGGTGCTGTTTCACCGTTGGAACGAAGGCTTTCTACGGCCCGGCATCGAGCGGCCGGGGACGTGGAACTACGGCCATCAGTACATCGGCTGGCACCTGGTGGAGACGCGGTCGGCGCTGGCCGGGGCGCCGAATGAGCTTTCGCTGTATGCGAGCGAAAGCTACTGGACAGGGAACAGCAGCGAGGTGCGGCGGTATACGCTGCGGCTGGATGGATTCGTCAGCGCGAGCGCCGGGGCGGGCGGGGGCGAGCTGATCACGCGGCCGTTGCGGTTTAGCGGGGGACGGCTGCGCCTGAACTTCGCGACTTCGGCGGTGGGCTTGGTGCAGGTGGAGCTGCAAAAGCCCGACGGGAGCCCGTTGCCCGGGTTCGCGGCGGCGGACTGCGACGAAGTGTTTGGCGACACGGTGGACCGGGCGGTTTCCTGGCGCGGCTCGGAGGATGTGAGCAAGCTGGCGGGGACGCCGGTGCGGGTGCGGTTCGTACTGCGGGACGCGGACCTGTATGCCTACCGGTTTGCGAAGTTTTAGGGGGCGGGGTGGCAAAGCACTTCGGACTGGCGGCGGCGAGGACGGGTTCTGAGTGCAGGATGAACGGCGGCGGCGCAACCTTACCTGCCCGACACCTGGCGACCGCTCGCGGCGGGAGCGATCTGGCACCTGGGTCATTCCGCCAGCGGCCCTCAGCCTGGTCTCTGCGCATCACGGGCGGGCCGCCGGAGGCTTTCTTTCGTACCGCGCGGCACACGGCGGGCACTACGGCCGCTTCCGGAAGAGGCTCCAGGCCTGTTCATGAAGTTGTTCGTGCCACCGCTCCACCTCTCCGGGAGCGTAGCGATAGAAAGACTCCGGCGGATTTTCGAGCGTCGGCGGCAGTTCGGGCGAGTTGTTCAGCGTGGGCAGCACCCCGCGCATGGCGCGGGCGTAGAGCCCCGGCCCGCCCGTGATATCGATCCAGCGAAACGGGCCGCACAGCGAGGCCCAGAGGCCACAGGCGTTGCGGAACGCCCGGTCGATGGTCTCAACATCAGCCACCCCGGTTTCGAGCATATGTACAGCTTCCCGATACATTGCGTAGCCGAGGCGGTTGACGATGAAGCCGGGAACGTCCCGCTGCACCAGGCACGGATCCTTGTCGAGGCGCCGGGCGAGTTCGGCCGCGCGTTCGAGGGCGGCATCGGCGGTAGCGGCGCCGCGGATCAGTTCGAGAAATCGCGTGGCGTGCGCGGGTTCGGCCCAGTGCATGCCGAGGAACCGGCCGGGGTGCCGGCGGCTCTGCTGCAGCAGGCTGATCGGCAACGCCGAGGTGTTGCTCGCAATCGGCACCGCGGGATCGACCACCGACTCAAGCGCATCGAAGACCTCCTGCTTGGTGGCCAGCTCTTCGGTCACCGATTCGACAATAAAGCCGCACCCGGCAAAGGCCTCCCAGCCGGCGGCTTCCACGAATCGCTCCGGCCAGTCTTTCGCCGCCTCCGCGTCCACCCCGGCGTGCGCGAGATACTCCGCGGCAGCCTTTGCAATGTATTGCCGCGCCGCCGCGTAGCCCGGTGCGCCGTCCTTCGTCAGGACAACCACACGAAAGCCGTGGAAGAGAAAGCACGCTGCAATGCCGCGGCCAAGCAGGCCGAGTCCAACTACGCCAATCGATTCTTGCTGCATGGAATGCTCCAAACTGTAGCACGCCGTCGCGCCATTTCTGCAATACTGGTGCGCAATTGTTCATGCAGATTCGGGCTCTGGGAAGCACACCGTTCATGGTAGGGCGCATCGCGCTCGGCTGCGTCACCTTTGGGCGGGAGATCGACGAAGCCGCCGCGTTCGAACTCATGGACTATGCCGTCGAGCAGGGCATTAATCTGTTCGACACGGCTGAGGCTTACGGCGAGGGCGCTTCCGAACGCATTGTGGGTCGCTGGCTGCGCGCGCGGGGCTGCCGGGACCGCATCGTCCTGCAGACCAAAGTCACCACGGACTTCTCGATGGCCCATGTACGCGAAGCTCTCGCGCGCAGCCTCGACCGGCTGCAGTGCGAGCAGGTGGACGTGTACCTGATGCACTCGTATGATGCGGGTCGGCCGATTGAGGAGTCGCTCGAGGCGATGACGTGGAGTGTTGATGCGGGTAAGGCGCAAACGATCGGTGGCAGCAACTTTACGATGGAGCAGCTGCGAGCCGCGTTGGCGGCGAGCCTTGCGCGGAACCTGGCCCCGCTCCGCGTTCTGCAGCCGGTCTACAATCTGGTGGCCCGCGAGGCCGCCGACGGCCTGTTTCGGCTCTGCGCGGAGCACGGTATCGGCATCACCAGCTACAGCCCGCTGGGCGCCGGGTTTCTAACGGGCAAGTATACGGGCGACCGGAGCGCGATGCCGGCAGGATCCCGCTTTGCCATCAAGCCGGCGCACGCCGACCTCTACTTCCATCCGGCGAACTTCGAAGTCCTCGCCCAACTTCGGCGGTTGGCGGAAACATCCGGGCATTCGCTGGCCACCCTGGCCATGGCTTGGGTACTGCGCCAGCCGGCCATCGACAGCGTATTGACCGGGGCGCGGGACAAAAGCCACCTCGACAACGCTCTGCACTGCATGCGCCATCTCACCGAACTCGCAGCAGTTTGGGAGGACGCCACGCACCGGTTCGCCTGACCACATCCCGCCACACAGGGTATGATCCTAAGAACCTCCGCATGAACTCACGACCCCTGGGCAACACCGGATTCGCGGTCTCCGAGATCACCCTCGGCACCGTCGAATTGGGCATCGATTACGGTTTCCGCGGCAGCGCCCACTACGAAAAGCCGGACCGCTCCTCCGCCGAAAACCTGCTCCGCGCGGCGGCGGCGAGCGGCATCACGCTGCTCGATACCGCCCCGGTCTACGGCGATGCGGAAGAGCTGATTGGTGCCAGCGGCGTCGACGCCCGGGTCGCCACCAAGATCGTGCTGCCGGCCGATGCCGCGCAGATTGCCGAGTCGGTGGACCGGAGTCTGCATCGCCTGCGCCGCCCCTGCCTCGACCTGCTGCAGTTGCACAATCCCGATCCTTCGAACGTGCGCGACCCCGCGCTGCTGGCCGGTCTGCAGGCGGTGATCGACAGCGGCACGGTCCGCTTCGTCGGCGCGAGCGCCTACGACGAAGCCACCGCCCTCGCCATCCTCGACACCCCGCTCTACCGCACCCTGCAGGTGCCCTTCAACCTGCTCGATCGAAAAATGGAGCGCCGGGTTTTTCCGCTGGCGCGCGAGCGCGGCGTGGCCCTCCTGGTCCGCTCCGTTTTCCTGCGCGGGGTGCTGACAGCGCGCGTGGCCGAGGTTCCCGAGCGCCTGGGGCCGCTACGGGACCGGGCACTGGCTGGCCTGGGTGATGCGCCCGTCGACGCACTTGCCGCGCTCGCCTTGCGCTTCTGCCTTTCTTTCCCGGAGATCGCCACGCTAATCCTGGGCATCCGCGATGCGGCCGAACTCGAGAGGAATCTGGAAGCGGCGCGGCAGGGACCGCTGTCGGCAAGCGAACTGGAGCATTGGCGGCGCTTCGCCGTCGAGGACGATCCGCTCGTCAGCCCGCTCAACTGGCAAGGCCTCATCTGACCGGCCTATTTCTTGAGATTCTCGTCAAACCACCGGACGAAGTGCTCCTCGTCAGCCACCATGGTCGTCCAGCCATGGCCGCCGCCGGGATGCACCACCAGTTCCACCCGCCGGCCGGCCTCCCCCGCTTTGGCCGCGTACCGCTGCGACTGCTCAAGCGGCACCAGCGTATCGGCATCGCCATGGTAGATCAGCGTCGGCGGCACATGCGGGCCAAGGTGATAGATCGGGGAACTCTCGTAGCCGATCTGCTTCCATGCCGCGAGGTCTTTGGCCCGCGGACCGAACGCGCGCACGAAGCTTTTGGGCGGGCCGCCATCGCCGAGGTTTTCTGTGGAAGGACCCAGGTTCAGCAGGTCGGTCACGGGATAGAAAATCGCCACCGCCTGCACGGCACTCGACTCGCGGTCGATGGGGTCCGGCGCACTCGGATCGCCGGGGCCGCCGCGCGTCGCCAGCATCAGGCTGAGATGCCCGCCCGCGCTGCCGCCGGTGACCCCGAGGCGGTTGGGATCTACGCCATACTGCGCGGCGTGATGCCGCACGTGGCGGATGCCGCGGTGCATGTCGTCGATAATCTCCATGACCGTGGACTGCGGCTGCGAGACGTGGCAGATGGCGAACACCGTATAGCCGGCCCGCAGAAGCGGAGCGGCCAGCCACGCGGGCGATTCGCCCGGCCCTTTCGACCGCCACCCGCCACTCACAAGAAACGCCACGCCCAGGCCGTTCCGCCTGCCGGCGGGCGGACGCAAGATATCCATGGTCAGCGGCGCGCCGTGGCGGTGACCGTAGACGAGGCCATCGGTCCGTTCGAACGATGGATGCAGATACAGCCACAGCGCCCCGGCCGCGGCGCCCGCCACCAGGAGCATCACCGCGAGGACAACGCCGGCGGTCCGAAGCACTTTGCGCAGCTTGGTCGACATGGGCTCAGGACCGGTGCGATGCGCGCCACGCGCGATACCACTTCGGGTGATGAAAGCGCGCCCACTCGGGCACCACATAGCCGCGCAGCATGGCGCGCATCGACTGCGGCACGGCCGCCGTACCCATGTAGATGTGCACGAGAATGCTCGTAATGGACCCGATGGCCGCCAGTGGATGCAGCGCGATCGAGGCGAGCCGCAACGGCCGCGGCATCGATTCGGGAAACCACAACACCACTCCGGTGGCGAACAGCGCCAGCGTGGTCGCCACCTGGCTCCAGAACAGCATCTTCTGCCCGGCGTTGAAGCGCCCCGAGGGCGGCAGCGCGCCATGGTCGTGCGTGGCGTATTTATGCAGCCGCGTCAGCCACACCCGGTCATCGGCATCCAGACCCATGCCCGCCGCCCAGCGGCGAAACATCACCCCGATCATTACCGCAAACACTACGCCGGACCACGGATGCGTGCCGCGAATATGGAAGCCTCCTCCCAGCATCGTCCCCATCCAATACAGCTTCGGCGACCAGATCGCCAGACCGGTCAGCGTCGCGTAACCAAAGCTCAAAGCCGCCATCCAGTGCATCACGCGCTCATAGGCGTCAAAGCGGGGAATCCGAATCTCTTCAGGCTCGCTCACTCGGCTCGTCCTCCTTTTCCGGGTGCCCATGCTTGGCCGGGTCTTGCGGGCCGTAGATCACAAAATGCACGAAGGTCCCCAGAATCGTGCCCCAGAACATCAGCGTGCCGAGCCACTTCATCGGGCCCTTCCACAAGCTCACGCTCAGCGGAATCTGCGGGTCCTTCGGCAGCCCATACTGTTCGGGCTCGCTGGCGTGCTTCAACACGTAGAGGACGTTGGTTCCGCCCACGCCTTGCGGGTTGTACACGCCCGCATCCGCAAACCCGTCGGCCTTCAACTCCGTGCTCCGCGCCTCGGCAATACGCACCAGTTCGTCGCGCTCGCCAAACGTCAGGCAGTTGGTCGGGCACGTTTTGATGCAGGCCGGCTCCAGGCCCACGGCCGTACGGTCCGAACACAACGAGCACTTATAAACCTTCTTCGTCGTCGGGCTCAGGCGGGGCACATCAAACGGGCAACCCGTGATGCAGTATCCGCAGCCGATGCAGTTGTCCTGCACGAAGTCGATGGTCCCGTTGGGCCGCGCCACAATCGCCCCCGGCGCCGGACACGCGGCAAGGCACCCGGCCTCGGCACAGTGCATGCACTGATACTTCGACATGAGCCACGACGTGCCGCCGTCGCGCTCCATTTCGTTGAACTTGATCAGATTCCAGAAGTTGTGGGCCAGATCCGGCATCGTCTGGTAGGTGCCGCCAAACGTCCCCAGCGTGTACTCCTGATCGTTCCACTCCTGACAGGCGACTTCGCAAGCCTTACAGCCTATGCAGAGCGTTGTATCGATGAGCTTGGCAACGGTCATCCGATCTTCTCCAAATTTACGAGAAAGCCCTTGTATTCCGGCGTGCCGCAGTTGGGGTCATACGCGCTCGGCGTCAGCTTGTTGATCAGCGGCCCGTGCACCTTGCCAACGAATCCCCAGTGAATCGGCAAGCCAATCTGATAGACCTTCCGCCCGCTCACCTTCAGCGTCCGCAACCGCTTGGTCACCAGCGCCGGCCCCTCCAACTCACCACGCGCCGAAGAGACGCGCACGAGGGTGCCGCTGGCAATTCCCTTCTCCGACGCCAACTCTTCCGGCACTTCGACAAAGAAGTTCGACTGCAACTCCGCGCTCGAACTCGTATGCTTCGTCCAGTAATGAAAGTGTTCCGTGAGCCGGTAGGTAATGGCGACAAACGGAAAATCCTTGGCCGACCCGAGCGAATCGAGGTCGCTCCGATACACCCGCAACAACGGATTGGCGTTCGCGTTCGGGTGCAGCGCATTCTCCACCGGACTTTCGGCCGGCTCGTAATGCTCCGGGAAAGGCCCTTCGACGAGGTCCGGCGCAAACAGCCGCGCCACGCCCTCCGGTAGCATCACAAACGCCGCCAGCGAATCCGGCTTGGCATCGGCCTTATAGTCCGGCGTATCGCCCGCCCAGCGCTGCCCGTTCCACCGCAGCGGCGCCCGCGTCGCGTCCCACGGCTTGCCCTGCTCGTCGGTCGAAGCCCGGTTGTAGAGAATCCGCCGGTTAGCCGGCCAGCTCCACGCCCACTCCGGATAGAGCCCCAGACCGGTCGGGTCCACCTGACCGCGCCGCGCCATCTGATTGCCCGCCTCCGGCCACGAACCCGAATAAATCCAGTTCCCGCACGCCGTCGTGCCGTCGGCCTGCAACTCGCCAAAGCCGTTCAACTGTTTGCCGGTTGCGAGGTCCACGCCGTTGACCTCCCGCGCCACCTCGCGCAGCGTCGGCGCGTGGGGCCTCGCATAGTTCCACTGCATTCGCAGCAGAGGCTCCGCCCCCTTGCCGCCCTCTTTCTCATAGAGCGCGCGAATGGCCAGAAACAGATCGGCGATGATTTCCTGATCGCGCCGCGCCTCGCCCGGCGGATCCACGGCCACCTGTTTCCACTGCAGCCATCGCGAAGAGTTCACAAACGAGCCGTCTTTTTCGGCAAAGCACGCTGCCGGTAGCAGGAACACCTCCGTTTGAATATCCTCAGCCTTCAGCGAGTGCGGATACTCCTTGTCGGCCAGTTCCTTGGCCCGCCAGAAGGCCGCCGTCTCGGTCTCGAAGTTCTCGGCGACAATCAACCACTTCAACTTCGAAAGCCCCCGAATCATCTTCGGGGTGTTCGGGCCGTTCGCTACCGGGTTCATCCCGAAGCTGATCAGGCCCTCCATCTTTCCGGCGTCCATCTCATCAAAGAAGGTGCCCCAGGAGTGGTCGGCGCCCTCGGCGATCTTGGGAAGCCAATCGTAGCCGTAGCTGTTGGCCGCGGTAGCGTTCGGACCGTAGTAAGCCTTCAGCAGACTCGTCATGAACTTCGGCGTGTTGCCCCAGTAGTTCAGGCTGTTCGGCCGCAGCGGCTTCGGCGTGTTCGCCTTCAGGTAATCCACCAGCGCCGTCTGGTTCGCCCGCGGCAGCTTGAGATAGCCGGGCAGATAGTTCCAGGCGCCCATATCGGTCGAGCCCTGAATGTTGGCGTGGCCGCGCTGCGCGTTCACCCCGCCGCCCGGCATGCCGATGTTGCCCATCAGCAGTTGCACCATCGCCGCGGCGTGGATCAACTGCACCGCGAAGCTATGGTGCGTCCAGCCCAGCGCATAGAGCACCGTCCCGCTCTTGTTCTCCGCCGCGGCCAGGGTAATCATCGCCGCGGCCTTCAAGAACTCCTCGGCCGTGCAGCCGCAGATGTTGGCCACTACTTCGGGCGTGTAGCGCGAGTAGTGCTTCTTCATCAGTTGAAACACGCACCGCGGATGCTCAAGCGTCGGGTCTACCTTCGCATAGCCCTGCCCGTCGAGTTCATACTGCCAGGTCGACTTGTCGTACTTGCCGTCCTGCCAGCCCGAAAAATGCCCCTCGCTGAAGCCAAACCCCTCAGCAATCAGAAACGACGCGTTGGTGTGCTGTTCCACGTACTTGCGCTGATACTTGTTCTCGCTGAGCGCGTAGTGAATCAACCCGCCGAGAAACGCGATGTCCGTTCCCGAACGGATCGGCACGTAGAGATCGCTCACCGCCGCCGTCCGCGTAAAGCGCGGATCGACGCATACAATCTTCGCTTTCCGCAGCCGCTTGGCCTCCATCACAAACCGGAAGCCCACCGGATGGTTCTCCGCCGGATTGCCGCCCATCACCAGCACGACATCGGCGTTGGAGACATCCGTCCAGCCGTTGGTCATCGCGCCCCGCCCAAACGTGGCAGCCAAACTGGCTACCGTGGGGCCGTGTCAAAGCCGGCTTTGATTCTCGTAAGAGACCAGCCCCATCCCGAAGCGGAACTTCCCCAGCAGATAGTTGATTTCGTTGGTATCCGTGCAACCGCCGATCATGGCCACGTTGCGCAGCCGGTTCACCGTGCGCCCCTGCGCATCGGTCGCCTCAAAGCCGCGGTCGCGCGAATCCTTGATCCGCCGCGCCATCTTCTCTACCGCCTCGGCCCAACTGATCCGCCGCCACTCCCGGCTCCCCGGCGCCCGGTACTGCACCGTGGTCAGCCGCCGGTCGCTCTGCACGAACTCCTCGAGCGAAGCTCCTTTCGGGCACAGCGTCCCGCGGTTGATCGGGCTCTCCGGATCCCCTTCGATATGGACAATCGCGGGCTTCACATTCTGCGCCCGGTCTCCGAGCGAGTGGACCACCACGCTGCACCCCACGGCGCAATAAGGGCAAATCGAAGTCGACTGGTGCGTATGCGCGGTCTTGAGCGGCTTGATCGCGCTCTCCCCCACCGCCGCGTTTCCCGTGGCCGCAGCCACGCCGCCCGCCGCGGCCCCTTTCGTCGAACGTTGAATGAACTCCCGGCGCGAACTTTGCTTCGGCTTCATCGTACCTACTCTATATCACGCCAATGCATATACTGGGGAGTCATAACGGCATGAACCTGACGGCGCGCATCCTCGCGGCTCTCCTCCTCGGACTCACGAGCGGCCTCCTGCTGGCCTCCCTCCAGCCCACCCTCCTCGCTCCGATCACCACCGTCACCGAAGTCATCGGCACGCTCTGGATGAATGCCATCCGCATGACCGTCCTCCCCCTGGTCATCGCCCTGCTCCTGTCTTCGGTCACCTCCGTCGCCGACCCGGCCACCCTGCAGCGCGTCGGCCGCCGCACCGGCGCCGTCTTCCTTCTGCTCATCGCCGGCATCGTCACCGCGACCCTCACCCTCACCCTCACCTTCCTCCATTTCTGGCCCCCCGCCCTCCGCCCGCTCGCCGCCCCCTCTGCCGCTCTCGCCCCGCCCCCGCCCTTCTCCCAATGGCTCATCAGCCTCGTCCCCGCCAACCCCTTCAAGGCCGCCACCGAAGGCGCCATGCTGCCCCTGATCCTCTTCACCCTCCTCATCGCCTTCGCCCTCCTCCGCCTCCCCGCCGCCCAGCGCCAGCCCGTCCTCCAACTCTTCCAGACCCTTGCCGACGTCATGCTCGTCATCCTCCGCTGGGTGCTCCTCACCGCCCCCGCCGGCGTCTTCGCCATCAGCCTCACCTTTGCCGCCCGCCAGGGCCGCGCCGCCTTCGACGCTCTCGCTTTCTACATCGGCATCCTCACCCTCATCGTCGTCCTCATCATCCTCGCCCTCTACGCCGTTGCTGTCCTCTGGGTCCGCATCCCCCTCCGCCGCTTCGCGGCCGCGCTTGTCCCCGCCCAGTCCGTCGCCGCCCCCACTCTCTCCTCCCTCGCCGCCCTGCCCATCCTCATCGACAACGCCGAACGCATCCTCGGCTACCCCCGCGCCGCCGCCGGACTCGTCCTGCCCCTCACCGTCTCCATCCTGCGCCCCGCCGCCCCCGTCGCCCAAATCGTCGCCGCCCTCTTCACCGCTCAGTGGAACGGCATCACTCTCTCCCCCGTCGACCTCCTCTCGCTCGCCATCGTCGTCACCCTGATGAGCTTCGCCACCCCCGGCGTCCCCAACGCCAGCTTCCTCGTCATGGTCCCCGTCTTTCAAACCATCGGACTCCCCATCGAAGGCATCGGCCTCATGCTCGCCGTCGATGTCCTGCCCGATTTCGCCAAAACCATTCTCAACGTCACCGGCCACCTCACCGCCTTTACCCTGATCCATCATGCGCCTCCTACTCCTCAACCTGCTCCTCACCCTACCCCTGTGCGCTGAGTTCCGCGCCGCCGTCGTCAAGGTCGACATCACCCCCGCCACCCCCAAGTGGCTCCTCGGCTACGCCGACCGCCAGTCCACCGGCGTCCTCGACCGCATCCACCATCGCGTCGTCGCCCTCGATGACGGCCAGTCGAAGTTCGTCCTCGTCTCCACCGACCTCTGCATGTTCTCCCCCTCCCTCTACGACGAGGCCGCCCGCCGCCTCCAGACCGCCACCGGCGTAGCTCCCCTCCAGTTCTGGTGGACCACCACCCACACCCACTCCGCCCCCGAAATCGGCCCCCCCGGCATCTACCCCCTCCTCCTCAAAGGCCGCGCCCGCCATCCTATCGACGCCGACTACCACGAATACACCGAGTTCGTCGTCCAATCCCTCGTCACCGCTGCCCAACAGGCGATCTCTCAACTCGCCCCCGCCCGCCTCGCCGCCGGCACCGGCATGGCCCTCGCCAACATCAACCGCCGCGCCCGCGACCCCGAAGGCCGCATCTCGCTCGGCCTCAACCCCGACGGCCCCGCCGACCGCCAGATCGGCCTCCTCCGCCTCGAAAAAGCCGACGGCTCCCTCCTCGCCCTCATCGCCAACTACGCCATGCACGCCACCGTCCTCGGCAGCCAGTTCGTCCAGATCTCCGGCGACGCCCCCGGCATCGTCGCCGCCTACGTCGAACAGAAACTCGGCGCCCCAATGCTATATATCAATGGCGCCGCCGGCGACCTCGCCCCCATCTACAGCGTCTACCCCGACCCCCGTAGCGGCCATCTCACCCAGTTCAGCGTCCTGCTCGGCGACCGCATTCTCGCCGCCCAGCGCCGTCTGCCCGCCGCCTCAAACCAGGTCAAGCTCGCCGCCTACGAACACTGGATCGAAAGCCCGCGCAAAGCCGGACTCGACTGGACCCCCGAACTCGCCCGCTACCAGCGCGGCAACTTCGTCCGCCTCCCCGTGCGCTTGCTCACCATCAACGACACCGCCATCTGGAGCGCCCCCGTCGAACTCTTCTGCGAGATCGCGCTTACCATCCGCCGCCACTCCCCCTTCCCCCACACCTTCTACTTCGGCTATACCAACGGCTGGTTTGGCTACCTTCCCACCAAAGCCGGCTTCGCCGAAGGTGGCTATGAACCGGCCACCTCCGTCTTCAGCGATCAGATCGAGGCCGATCTCACGAACGGCCTCATCACCTTTCTCGACGGGCTGCCCCGGCCTTAAGCCTGCAGCCCCGCCAGCACCCCGCGCATGTAGGCAAAGCTCTTCACCATGCCCGGCAGCGGATCCTTCAGGTTGATCTCGTACTCGAGATTCACATTGCCCTTGTACTTCATCTGACGCAGCAGCTTGAACATCCCCGGCACGGGAATCTTGCCGTCGCCGACCTCACACTGACTGTCGCGCACCATCAGATCCCGCAGGTCTTTCATGTGGAAGTCGTGCAGCCGCTTCCCCGCCGCCTTGATGGCCACCAGCACATCGGTCCCGGTCCGCACCGTGTGGCCCACGTCGATGCAGCAACCCATCCGCTCGTCCATGTTCTTCACGGCATCGAGCACCGACTGCGGCGATGGGAAGTTCTTGTCCTCCGGCCCGTGGTTGTGAATCATCGCCTTGATGTTGTACTTCTTGACGAACTTCTCAATCCGCGGCAGCACCGCATGCGTCGGCGCCATCACAATCCCGGTCGCGCCCAACGCCTGCGCGTACTTGAAGTTCAACTCAATCTCGTCGTCGCTGTCCACGTTCATGGTAATGTTGCCGACCGAGGCAATCCGCAGCCCCGCCGCCTCGCAATCCTTCCGCGCCTTGGCCCACTCCGCCGGATCGCCCTTGATCTTGGCGTGGAACTCCTTGAGCGAGATCGAGTCCACGTTCAACACCTTCAGCATCTCAATCGCCTGCGGGCGCAGAAAGCCCCGCAGCGAATAGGTCGCCACGCCGAGCCGGAAACCGGCCGAAGAGTCAATGGCGGGCGCCGCTCCGGCGGGCACCGCTCCCGCGGCCATCGCCGCGGGCACAATCTGGAAAAGTTCACGTCGATTCATCTTGGGTCTTATCCTATCGCATCAAACGAAATCCCAACCCTTGCGGAAGGTCGGCCGCAGAGAACGGTTCGCCTCCTTGTTGTTCCGGAACTGCATCTTCGCCGCGTCCCACTCGAGCTTTCCCTCGAACCGCATCGCGATCACCCCCAGCAGCATCCACTGCACAAACGGCCCCGCCACGCTGAAGTTCGAACACGCCGCCTCGCCCCCTTTCGCCGCCCGGATCCAATCCCGGTAGTGGCCCGGCGACCGCGTCAGCGACTGCGCCGGCATCGCATAATCCTTCATCCGCGCCTCGGGCATCAGCCGCGTCCGCTCCCCGTAACACCCCGTCGTCACCATCCCCTTCTCCCCGATAAACAGGCTCCCGTTCACATCCTTGTCCCCGATCAACTCGCCCTTGGGGATCCCCTCGAACTGCGGAAACTCGCTCAGTCCGTCGTGCCAGAACACCTTCACCGGACCCATCGCGCCCCGCGCCGGAAAGTCAAACCGGATCACGGCCTGCTGCGGAAACGTGTGCGGCCCCTTACCAACCTGCTTTATGCACTCGACACTCTCCGGCGCCCCCAACCGCAGCGCCATGTTCGGTGTGCCCAGAATATGGCACGCCATGTCGCCAATCGCGCCGCAGCCAAAATCCGGGAAGCCCCGCCACGTCCGCGGCGCATACGCCGGGCTGAACGGCCGCTCCGCCGCCGGCCCTAGCCACAGGTTCCAATCGAGCGTCGACGGCACCGCCCCCGGCTTCGGCTCCACCTCCGGACCCTGCGGCCAGTACTTCATCGGCCGGTTCGTCCACGCATGGACCTCCTTCACCTGCCCGATCTCCCCGCTCCAGATAATCTCGGCACACTGCCGCGCCCCTTCGTTCGAATACCCCTGGTTGCCCATCTGCGTCGCCACGCCATAGCGCGCCGCCCCCTTGGTCAACTCCGCCGCTTCCCACACCGTCCGCGTCAGCGGCTTCTGACAGTAAACATGCTTGCCCCGCGCCATCGCCCACATCGCCGCCATCCCGTGCACGTGGTCCGGCGTCGACACCGTCACGGCGTCGATGTTGTTCAACTCTTTATCCAGCATCTGCCGGAAATCCTTGTACCGCGCCGCCTTCGGGAACTCCTTGAATCCCCGCGCCCCCCGCTCCTCGTCCGGGTCCGCCAGCGCCACAATGTTCTCGCTCCGGCAGCCCATCAGGTCCGTGTAGCCCTTGCCCCCGGCGCCGATACCGGCAATGTTCAATCTCTCATTCGGCGACTTGAACCCCAGCGCCCGCAGCGATGCCACGCTGCCAAACCCGCCGAGCGGCACCGCACCCGCCAGCAGCGATCCCTGAAAAAAGTACCGCCGCGAAATACCTTTTTTGTTCATACCTCCGTATCCTACCGGGAATTCGCGAGAAGATTTCGCTCCCCTACGCACTAGCCCAATACACCCCCCATGGTCGCCAACTGGTTCTCGGACAATCTGACACGCTGGCAACTGAACTCCCGCCGGTGGGACCCGCTCCACCTCCTCGGCACCCCGCTCCGCCGCCGCCGCTTCGCCGCCGAACGCCGCCGCCTCCTGCAGCCCCCCGTCGATACCGGCAACGTCGAAGTCCTTCACAACCCCGCCTACCAGGCCTCCATCGCCCAGGCCAGGTTCCACACCCTCCTCGACCACCCCCGCCTCGCCAACCTCTGGAACTACGCCCAACTCGTCGGCCCCGGCGCCTTTCTCGAAGTCGGCTCCCTGCGCGGCGGCAGCGCCCTGCACCTTTGCCACGCGATCGCCGCGGGTACCCCCCGCCCCTTGCACTGCTTCGACCCCTTTGAAACCGGCGGTTTCGCCGCCCTCACCCCCGACGACGAACTCTTCCGCCTCGACGACTTCCTCGACACCTCCTACGCCCGCGTCCGCCAACTCCTCGCCCCCTTCCCCTTCGCCCACGTCCACCGCGGCTTCTTTCCCGCCGCCGCCGAAAACCTCAACCTCGGCCCCATCGCCCTCTGCCATCTCGACGTCGACGTATACCTCGCCACCTGCGAATCCCTCGCCTGGCTCCGCACCCGCCTCGCCCCCCGCAGCGCCATCCTCATCGACGATGTCAACCGCCGCTGCCGCGGCGTCGACCGCGCTCTCGCCGAGTTCACCGCCGCCTTCCCCGAGTTCCTCCTCCTCCCCCTGTTCCCCAGCCAGGGACTGCTCCTCAATCGGAACCTCTGGTAATCCGCCATGACCTCCCTCTGCGCTGCCCTCACCGAAGGCCCCTCCCCCCTGGCCGCCATGCTCATCAACCTCGCCCCCCCTGGCTCCGCCTCCGGACAGCATGTCAGCCCCGAAGGCGTCTCCCTCGGCTACGTTCACACCCCCGGCGGCCGCAACTCCGGCCTCTTCACCGATGCCGCCAGCGGCTGGACCTGGGTCGGCAATGCCCGCCTCGACTATCGGGACGAACTCCTCCTCACCCTCCACCTCTCCCCCTCCCTCTCCGACTCTGCCCTCGCCTTCCAGGCCCTCCTCCGCTTTGAAACCAACTGCCTCCAGCTACTCCACGGCGACTGGCAGTTCGCCGCCTGGAACTCCCGCACCCGCCGCCTCCTCGTCGCCCGCGACGCCTTCGGCAGCGCCGGCCTCTACTTCCACCACTCCCCGGGACGCTTCGCCTGCTCCGGTCACATCGACGCCGTTCTCGCCTGCCCCGGCGTCCCCTGCAGAGTCAACTGGGACCATCTTGGCCTCGCCGTCTGCGCCCTCGCCCACCAAACCACCGATACCGGCTACCAGAACATCCACCGGCTCGCCGCCGGTCACGCCCTCGAAGCGACCTCCCACTCCTGCCATGTCTTCCGCTACTGGAACGTCCAGGAAGCCGTACCCTCCCGGCGCGGCTCCCCCGAAGACCTCCAACTCCAATTCGAATCCACCTTCCGGTCCGCCGTCGAATCCCGCGTCAAAACCGCCCTCAAACCAGCCGTCACCCTCAGCGGCGGACTCGACTCCGGCGCCGTCACCGCCGTCGCCGCCCGCGCCCTCGCCGCCACCGGCCAGCGCCTCGGCGCCTTCACCGCCGTTCCCGCCTTCCCCCCCACCGGCCGCCTCGACCCCTCCCGCATTCTCGACGAAGGCACCACCGCCGCCGCCGTCGCCCAACTTCACCCCAACATCGACCACCATCTCATCCACGCCGCCGGCCGCTGTCCCATCGCCGCCCTCCATCGCTTCGTCTCCCTCACGGCCTCCCCCATCGCCAACGCCAACGCCGTCTGGCTCCTCGCTCTCATGGAGGAAGCCCGGGCCTACGGACATCACTCCCTCTTCAATGGACAGGGCGGCAACGCTACCCTCTCCTGGCAAGGCCCCCCCTCGCTCCGCTCCCGCATCAAAGTCAGCCTGCTCCATTTCACCCGCCAAAGCTTCCGCTACCGCGGCGCCTGGCGCCGCTTCTCCCTCCTCCGTCCCTCTCTCGTCGAGGCCCACCAGCTCGCCCCCCTCCTGTTCGACGCCGAAAACACCTACCGCACCCGCGGCGACCTCCGCCAGTTCTCCCTCCAGGCCATGAGCAACGCCTCCGGCTTCACCTGGACCAGCCTCGCCGCCGCCTACGACCTCTCCCCCCTCGACCCCACCGTCGACCCCCGCTTCATCCGCCTCTGCCTCTCCCTGCCCCCCCGCTTCTTCAAAGACCGCCAACCCGCCCGCCGCGCTACCGAAACCCTGCTGCCCGACGTCGTCCGCTTAAGCCGGCGCCGCGGACTCCAGTCCGCCGACTTCCAGCAGCGTCTCGCCGCCAGCCTGCCGGCCGCTTACGACGTCCTCGACCGCTTCTCCCAACGGCCCGAAATCGCCGGCGCTCTCGATCTGCCCCGCCTCCGGAAACTGCTCGAGCACCACGCCTCACCCTCCTCTCCCTCCCGGCACGGCACGGCCTCATCGCAGATCTGCTGTGCCCTCGCCGCCGGATTCTTTCTCGAACGCGTCGCTGCCGCCCCCAATCATCTCGCCAGCCGCTCGTCCGCCTAATCAACATCACTCCACCACAAAAAGGAGAACCGCCCCCATGACCAACCCAATCGACCAGAACCCACCCGCTCCCCCCGCTCCCGAAACCGAGGCCGATCGGGCCGCCTGGACCACCCCAGAGCTGCAGAAACTGCCCGTCTCCAGCACCAACAACTTCGGGCCAACCAACAACCCCGACGGATCCTTCACCTCCTAGACCCGCTCGGCCGCCATCATGCGCTATCAAGCCTTCGGACTCCACATCCGCTCCACCCTCGACCTCGGCGCCCTCCCCATCGCCGGCGAATCGGGGCCCAGCGATGTGCAGATTCTCGTCGGCCCTACCCCCGCGCATCTCGATGAAGTCCGCCAATCCGGCCTCTGCTTCCAGGCCGGCCCCCAGGGTTACCTCTTCCACCTCGATTCCATCGGCCGCTTCTTCGCCGCCGAAGGCCGCCGCGTCATCGTCGAACCCGCCCCCGGCGCCGATCCCGCCTCCCTCCGCCTCTTCCTGTTCGGCTCCGTCTTCGGCGCCCTCCTCCACCAGCGCGGCGCCCTCGTCCTCCATGCCAGCGCCGTCGCCACCCCTGCCGGCGCCCTCCTCGTCGCCGGGCCCTCCGGCGCCGGCAAATCCACCCTCTGCGCCGAACTGCTCCGTCGCGGCTGCCCCGTCATCGCCGACGATCTCTGCGCCCTCTGCCCCCGCGACGGCGGCCCCATCCACGTCCTCCCCGGCTATCCCCGCCTCAAACTATGGGCCGACGCCGCCGCCCACTTCGCCATCCCCACCCAATCGCTCCTCCCCGTCCGCCCCCAACTGCCCAAGTACGAAGTCCCCGTCTCCGCTCCCCACCCCGCCCCCCTCCCCGTCCGCGCCGTCCTCCTCCTCTCCCCCCACGCCCCCGGCCCCCTCACCGTCACCCCCATTCACGGCTTCGCCAAACTCAGCGCCCTCACCGCCCAGATCTACCGCCCCAACCTCCTCTCCGCCTTCGGCAGCCACGATACCGCCGTCCCCCACCTGCTCCCCCTCGCCCGCCAAGCCGCCGTCCTCCGCGTCGAACGCCCCCCCAGCCCCTTCCCCGTCAGCGAACTTGCCGCCGCCGTCCTTGGTCAACTTCCATGACACCCCGCACCACATGGATCGCCTCCTACCCCAAGTCCGGCAACACCTGGGTCCGCGCCCTTCTCCTCCACTACCTCGCGCCCCCCGGCGCCCCCGTCTCCCTCCACGACCTCCACGCCATCCCCCTCGCCGCCTCCCGCCCCCTGTTTGAACAAGCCCTCGGCTGCGACAGCTCCCTCCTGCTCCCCGACGAAATCGCCACCCTCCAAAGCGCCTGGTACAACCAATGCGCCCTCCCTCCCCACGGCCCCGCCTTCTTCAAACTCCACGACCAGTTCAACCCCCGCCTCCATACCCCCGTCAACTCCAGGCTGATCGTCTACATCGTCCGCAACCCCTGGGACGTCGCCGTCTCCTACGCCGCCCACCGCGGCCAACCCCTCGACGACACCATCGACCTGCTCGCCAACCCGGGCCACATCGCCGCACTCGCCCCCCACGAACGCCCCTTCCAACTCCCCCAATTCTATGGCTCCTGGTCCGGCCACGCCGCCTCCTGGCTCGATCAAACCCGCATCCCCGTGCATCTGCTCCGCTACGAAGACCTCCTCGCTCATCCCGCCCCCACCTTCGCCGGCCTCCTCCACGCCTGCGGCTACCCCGTCGACGCCCCGCGCCTCGCCGCCGCCATCGAGGCCTGCTCGTTCGCCCGTCTCCGCGCCCGCGAAGAGCAGCACGGCTTCCCCGAAAAGCCCCCCACCGCCTCCCGCTTCTTCCGCCAGGGCCGCGCCGGAACCTGGCGCGACACGCTCACCCCCGAGCAGGCATCCCGCATCGCCCGCGCCCACGCCCCCGCTCTCGCCCGCCTGGGCTACACCGCTCCCGGCGGATACCCCTCATGAGTCCCCTCCTCGCCCTCCTCGCCGTCGCCATCACCGCCGGCGGTCTCCTCCACCCGGCCCGCCAGGCCGCCCTCCTCCTCGTCTGGCTCCCCTTCTCCAACTTCGTCCCGCCCCTGCTCTACGCCCAGTTCGCCGTCGGCGCCGAAACCGTCCGCGGCCTCATCGCCATCAAAGACGCCCTCCTCGGTATGAGCCTCGCCGGCAACGCCCTCCGCCAGCGCACCCGCCTCGGCACCTGGCAACTGGCTGACCTCCTGCTGCTCGGCTACACCCTCCTGCTCACCCTCTATTTCGTCCTCGGCCTCGGCGACGGCGAAACCACCGTCTCCCCCGAAACCCGCCTCGGCGCTCTTCGCAACCTCCTCACCCCGCCCCTTGCCTGGTTCGCCGGCCGCCTCCTCCCCGTCGAAGCCGCCCCCTCCCTCCTCCGCGTCCTCCTGATCACCCATACCGTCGTCTGCGCCTTCGGCTTTTACGAACTCTTCCTCCTCCCCCTCGAGTTCTGGAGTCTCGTCGTCGAGATCGGCGCCTTTCTCGTCGACGTCAAGGGCCTCCTGCCCGACCAGAACAGCAATTTCCTCGGCCTCTGGGCCAATCACATCATGCACGGCATGCGCCGCATGGTCTCCTTTTATGGCGACCCCCACTCCCTCGGCCAGGCCAGCGTCGTCCCCATCGTCTACGTCGCCTCGCTCGCCGCCTCCGGCCGCCGCCGCTGGCTCCCCCTGCTCACCCTCTTCATGAGCGCCCTCGCCCTCTCCATCCACCGCGAATCCATCCTCGCCACCCTGCTCGCTCTCGGACTGCTCACCTGGATCCGCCGCGATCACAACGCCCGCTTAGGCTCCTTCGCCCTCTCCCTCCTCTTCGGCACCCTCATCTTCACTACCCTCGGCGCCGAACTCATCACAAACACTCTCACCGGACAAGAGAGTTCCGCCTCCGTGCGCACACAGTTTCTCGAGGAGGCAATCGACAACTTGGATCAATACTGGTTCGGACGCGGCATCGGACAGGCCGGCGGCTTCGCCATCGGCGAAGGGGTCCAGGCCGAAGGCGTTGGCGAAAACAGCTACATGGCCCTCATGGGCCAGACCGGCCTTCTCTCCCTCCTCCTCCTGCTCGGCTTTCTCGCGGCGGCCATCCTCACACTCACCCGCGGCGCCGCCGCCACCGGCTCCCTGCTGGCCGCCGCCATCGCCGCAGCCCTGTTCGGCCGCGGCTGCGGCGCCCTCTTCTCGGAAAGCCTCTTCGGCTTCACCGGCACCGCCCCCCTGTTCCTGTTCGCCGGCCTCGCCCTGCGCACCATTACCATTCCCCCTCCGGAGACCGATGCGGATAGCCCTGGTCACCAGTAGCTTCTTCCCCTGCCGCGGAGGCCTCGAACAGCACGTAGGCAACCTCGCCCGCGAACTCCACGCCGCCGGCGACGAAGTGCGCATCTTCACCCGCACCCCCGGCCCCGCCCGCTGGCACGATATCCCCGTCGAGCGACTACTCTCCCTGTTCACGCTCCCCTACGCCCTCGGCCGCTTCGCCCCGGACCTCGTCCACGCCCACGGCGCCCGCCGCCCCTTCGCCGCCTGGGGCCTCCTCGCCGCCCGCCGCCTGCGCACTCCCTCCGTCTTCACCGCCCACTGCTTCTACCCGGCCCATTCCTGGACCTCCGCCCTCAAAAAAGGCCTCTTCGACTCCACCCTCGGCTGGGTCAGCCTCCAAAGCGCCGGCGCCCTCCTCGCCCTCACCCCCAACGACCAGCGCGATGCCATCCTCCTCGGCGCCCCCGCCCAACGCTTCCACCTCGTCCCCAACTCCCTTCGCCTCGCCGGCGCCCCCGTCCCGCCCCCACCCGGCTCACCCCGCTCCCTCCTCTTCGTCGGGCGCCTCGACCCCGTCAAACGCGTCGACCATCTGCTCAACGCCCTCGCCCAACTCCCGGGCTTCGATCTCACCGTCATCGGACCCGACGGCAGCCACCGCACCGCCCTCGAAGCCCAAACCGCCCGCCTCGGCCTCGCCGCCCGCGTCCACTTCCTCGGCGAAGTCGACGACAAGACCCTCGCCGCCGCCTACGCCCGCTGCGGACTCTTCGTCCTGCCCTCCGCCTACGAGGGCCTCCCGACCGTCGCCCTCGAAGCCATGGCCGCCGCCCGCCCCGTCCTCGCCGCCAACAGCGGCGGCACCGCCTTCCTCATCCGCTCCGGCAAAAATGGCTTCCTCTTCGATCCCCACAATCTCACTGAACTCGTCACACTGATCCGCCGTTGCTCCTCGGCCGATCTTGCCCCCCTCGGCGCCGCCGCACGCCAAACCATCCTCGACAACTTTACCTGGGAGGTAAACGGTGCACGCATCCGTTCCATCTATCAAAACTTCCAATCCGGGGCGGCCGGAATCCCCGCTCAACGCCCGGCTCCTGACCCCGTCGGTTAATCTCTTCGGCCTCCCCGTCGCCACCCTCACCCTCCCGGAAGCCGTCGCCCACCTCGCCGCCGCCCTCCGCCAACCCGCGCCCACCTTCGTCTGCACCCTCAACGCCGACCACATTACCCGCGCCCGCCAGGACCCCGCCTTCGCCGCCGCCTACGCCACCGCCAACCTCATCGTCGCCGACGGACAGTCTATCCGACTCGCCGCCCGCCTGCTCGGCAAACCCCTGCCCGGCCGCGTCACCGGCATCGACCTAACCTGGGCACTCCTCGCCCACTGCGCCGCCCACGGACACCGCGTCTTCCTCCTCGGCGGCACCGACGCGACCCTCTCCCTCTGCACCGCCAAACTCCGGAAACACTTCCCCACCCTCCCCCTCGCCGGCACCCTCCACGGCTACTTCACCGACCCCCTCGCCGTCCGCTCCGCCATCGCCGCCTCCGGCGCCGATCTCCTCATCGCCGGACTCGGCTCCCCCCGCCAGGAACTCTTCCTCGCCGAACACCTCCCCGCCTCCGGCTGCCGCGTCGGCATCGGCATCGGCGGCGCCATGGACGTCTGGGCCGGCAATGTCGCCCGCGCCCCCCTCTGGATGCAGCAGGCCGGACTCGAATGGCTCTGGCGACTGCTCCAGGAACCCCGCCGCCTCCTGTGGCGCTACCTCGCCAGCAACAGCGCCTTCCTCCTCCTCCTCGCCCGGGAACTCCGCCGAGGAGCACGCCGCCCCTGATGCCCGCCCGAATGCCATCAACGAACCCCTCCGCCAGCCTCTTCTGGCTCGCCCTCCGCTACGGCGGAGCCCTCGTCGTCAACTTCTTCGGCGGCGTCATCCTACTGCGCCTCCTCGGCCCGGAACAGTGGGGACCCTTCGCCGTCCCCCTCCTCCTCTACGTCAGTTCCACCGAACTCGCCACCCGCGGCTTCGCCTCCTGGCTCACCCGCGAACCCGACGAGTGGGACGCCGAAAGCATCTTCGCGCTCCAACACGCCGCCACCTCGCTCCTCGCCCTCCTCCTGTTCCTCCTCGCGCCCGGCGACCTCGACCTCCGCCTCGCCGCCGCCGCCGCCGTCTACTTCCTCGGCTGGCGCGCCGTTCCCCTCGCCCTCCTCGAACGCGATCTCGCCTTCCAGCGCGTCCTATTCATCGAACTGTTCGAAACCGTCCTGTTCACCACCATCGCCGTCGGCGGCGTCTGGGCCGGATACAGCCGCCTCGCCATCGCCTCCGCTCTCCTGCTCCGCGCCGCCCTGCCCAGCGCCCTTGCCCTGCACCTCTGCCCCGTCCCCGTCAGCCTCCTCTTCCGCCGCGCCACCTGGCGCCGCGTTCGCGGCTTCGCCTTCGCCAACCTCGGCAACAGCCTCCTCGGTGCCCTCTCCGGCGCCCTCGCCTCCGTCTTCGGCGCCCGCTTCACCACCCCCGCCGATCTCGCCTTCGTCGAACTCGGCTTCCGCCTCTACCGCCACGCCCTCTTCCTCACCGCCGCCATCCCCCGCCTCGGCCTCCCCTTCTACGGACGCCAGCGGCTCACGGAGCCCGACCTGCTCCCCCTCACCCGCCAACACCTCGAACAGCTCACCCGGCTCACCGGCCTGCCCCTCGCCCTGTTCGCCGCCTGGAGCCCGCTCTGGCTGCCCACACTCTTCGGCCCCGCCTGGCGGCAAGCCTCCTGGACCCTCATCCTCTTCCTCCCGGGATTCCTCCTGTCCGCCTGCTGCTGGGGCATCGTCTCCTCCGCCATGCTCGCCACCCTCCGCCATCGCGCCGTCCTCGGCTGGAACCTCGCTTTCACCCTCCTCTACGCCGCCGCCACACCCTGGCTCGGAATCGCCGCTGCCTGGTCCTTCGCCAACATCGTCCTGTTCCCCTGGCTCCTCCAACTCTGGTTCGGCCGCGTCCCCCTCCCCCTCACCGCCCGACTCCTCGGCGCCTGGTTCGGCGGCGCCGCCCTGTTCGAACTTGTCTTCCGCGGCCAATATCCCACCGCCCTCGGCACTACCATCGTTCTTGGGTTCGTTTGGTGCTGGCGCCCTCACCTTTGGAAAAAGGCCTACTGACCTATGTGTGGATTCGTCACCGTCAGCAGCGCCGCCCCGCTCCTCCACCCCGACTACCTGCGCCTTGAACACGCCACCGGACTCCTCCGCCACCGCGGTCCCGACGACGAAGGCTACCTCACCCTCTCCCCGGCGCCCCACCGCTTCCGCGGCCGCGACACCATCGCCCAACTCCACCATCTGCCCTTCCTTGCCGACGCCGGCTCACCGTCCATCGCCGCCATGGGCTTCCGCCGACTCGCCATCCTCGACCTCTCCCCCGCCGGCCATCAACCCATGCTCCACCCCGGCTCCGGCCACGCCCTCGCCTTCAACGGCGAAATCTACAACTATCAGGAACTCCGACCCGCCCTCCCCGGCCCCTTCGTCTCTGGCTCCGATACGGAAGTCCTCCTCGCCGCCCTCGCCCTCCACGGCGAAGACGCCCTCCCCCGCCTGAACGGCATGTTCGCCTTCGCCCTCTGGGACCCCCGCTCCCAATCCCTCCTCCTCGCCCGCGACCGCTTCGGCGAAAAACAGCTCTACCTCCGCCCCCTGCCCAACGGCCAGCTCTGGGCCGCCTCCGAAATCGGCCCCCTCCTCTCCCTCGGCCCCCTCCCCAACGGCGACACCGACGCCCTCTGCTGGGACTTCCTCCTGTTCGGACTCGCCGACCACACCGAACAGACCTTCTTCCCAGGCATCCGCCAACTCCTCCCCGGCCACTGCCTCCGCGTCCACGCCGGCCAGCCCCAGCCCCCCCGCCGCTGGTACCGCATCCCCCGCCTCCCCGCCCCCTCCGGCGCCGGCCATCTCGGCCCCCTCCTCGCCGATTCCGTCCGCCTCCGCCTCCGCGCCGATGTCCCCGTTGCCAGCTTCCTCAGCGGCGGCCTCGACTCCTCCGCCATCGTCTCCTTCGCCGACGAACTCCTCGGCGCCCGCGGCCTCCGCCTCCGCACCTACTCGAACGTCTACCCCGCCGGCCACCCCTTCGACGAAACGCCCCGCATCCACGCCATCCTCGCCCGCCTCCCCCACACCGCCCCCCAACTCCTCCCCGCCGACCGCAACCGCTTTGAAGCCGGTCTCGCCGCCCTCGTCCGCTGCCAGGAGCAGCCCTTCCACAACGCCTCCATCTTCGCCTCCTTCTCCCTGCTCGCCCACATCCGCCAACACGACGGCATCAAAGTCATCCTCACCGGCGAAGGCAGCGACGAACTCCTCGGCGGCTACCTCCGCGTCCACCTCCCGGTCCTCCTCCGTCACGCCAGCCCCGCCGCCCTCTGGAACAACGCCCGCGCCCTCGGCCTCTCCTCGACTGCCCACCATCTGGCCAAAGGCGCCGCCGCCTGGCTCCCCGCCCCCCTCCGCTTCGGCCTCCTCCGCCGCCTCCGCCCCGTCGCCGCCCTGCTCCGTCCCGACTTCCTCACCGCCTACCGCCACCGCGCCGCCGACTGGCACGACCAATGGACCGGCGGCACCCTCCGCGACCGCCTCGAAGCCGACCTCACCCGCTTCAACCTCCCCCAACTCCTCCGCCACCTCGACCGCAACTCCATGCGCGTCTCCCTCGAAGCCCGCGTCCCCTTTCTCGACCATCGCCTCGTCGAGTTCGCCCTCAATCTACCCGATACCGACCGCTTCCGCCACGGCTACAGCAAGTACGCCCTCCGCGCTGCCATGGCCCACCGACTCCCCCCGGAAGTCGTCTGGAACCCCGTCAAACTCGGCTTCGGCATGGCCGAACAGACCTGGTTCACCGCCGCCGCCCGCCAGGTCGAAGACAATCCGCTCCTCCTCCGCTACCTCCAACCCACGGCCTGGCGCCGCGTCCTCGCCGCTCCCCTCCGGGAGCAAAGCTACTGGCTACCCGTCTCCCTCGCCCTCTGGCACCAAGAATTCGCCCATCCCATGGAGCAGGCCGCATGAGTTCCCGCTGGCAACCCACCCTCGAAGCTACCGCCTGCCCCGCCTGCGGCTCCGCTCACGCCCATCCCCTCTTCCCCCAGGACCGCCACGGCCTCGGACTCGCCACCCACCTCTGCCTCCGCTGCGGACTCCTCTACCTCAACCCGCGCCCCACCGCCTCCTCCTACGCCCAATTCTACGAGCACGCATACGAATCCTACTTCCCCTCCCGCGCCCGCCTCATCGCCCAACCCAACCTCCCGGCCGCCACCGCCCAGCTCCGCCTCGCCGCCTACCGCCACCTCCTCCCGCCCGGCTCCCGCCTCCTCGAACTCGGCGCCGGCGATGGCGCCTTCCTCCGCGCCCTCAACGCCCTACCCACCGTCGAAGCCTTCGGTGTCGAACCCTCCGCCCTCTGCCGCGAACTCTGCCTCTCCCGCGGTGGAAGCATCATCGCCCCCTCCCTCGAAGACCTCTCTCCCTCCGACCCACCCTACTCCCACGCCGCCGCCTTCCACGTCCTCGAACACTGTGTCAATCCCGTCGAAACCCTCCGCTCCCTCGGCGCCCGGCTCGCCCACGGCGGCACCCTCCTGCTCGAAGTCCCCAACCTCGCCGGCCGCTGGCGCGGTCTCGGCATGCTCCATCTGGCCCACCCCGTCATGTTTCTGCCGGCCTCCCTCCGCTACGTCGTCGAAGCCGCCGGCTTCACCGTCGTTTCGCTCGAGGAACGCGAAGACCCCCTGCTCGAATGCAGTCTCCGCCTGATCGCCCGCAAGCAGGCCGGCCTCAGCCTCGTCCCCAACCCCGCCGCGCCAGACCGCGCGGCCCTCGATTCCCTCTTCCGCCAGCGCCTCCGCTGGTGGCGGCTCGAGCGCTGCCGCTACCAGCTCCAAGCCTGGCTTACCGACCGCAAGGACACTTATGAAAATCTTCATCACCGGGGGAGCCGGCTTCGTCGGCACCCATCTGACCAGCCATCTCGCCACGAAGGGTCATGAACTGCTCGTCTACGACAACCTCTCAGCCGGCAACCCCGCCCCCTTCCTGGTACTCGGTGACCTGCTCGAGGTCCGCGCGCTGAACGCCGCCGTGAGCAGCTTCCAGCCCGATGCCATCATCCATCTCGCCGCCCTCCATTTCATCCCCGACTGTGAACGCGACCCCTCCCGCACGCTCCGCGTCAACGTCGAGGGCACCCAGAACGTCCTCGCCGCTGCAGCATTTTGCGAAACGAAGCCAAACTTCGTCTTCGCCTCCTCCGCCGCCGTCTACGAATCCTCCAGCCGCTACCACCACGAAGACGACCACCCCGCCCCCAGCGAAATATACGGCATGACCAAACATTTCGGCGAACAGCTCGTCAAAGCCTCCGGCCTCCCCTACTCCATCGCCCGGCTCTTCAATGTCTACGGCCCCGGCGAAACCAACCCCCACCTCATTCCCGCCCTCCTCACCCAGCTCCGCGCCGGCTCCCATCAGATCCACCTCGGCAACACCACCACCTATCGCAGCTACGTCTACGTCACCGACGTCGTCGAAGCACTCTCCCGCATGGCGCTCCACCCCGTCCCCGCCCGGCTCTGCAATGTCCCCGGTCCCGGCGAATCCACCGCCTCCGACATCGTCCACGCCCTCGCGCGTCTCCTCGACCGCGACATCTCCGTCACCGTCGATCCCTTCCGCCTCCGCAACGCCGACCGCCGCCACCTCCGGGGCGATCTCTCCGCCGTCCGGCGCCTCCTTGGCTGGTGCCCGTCCATCTCCCTCGAAGACGGGCTTCGCCGCCTGCTGGCCGCCGAACCGGTCGACGCATCCTCTGAGGTCAATCATGTTACCGCTGTCATGGGAGCAAACTAACACCCTTCTGGCTCCGTTCCGCGGCAGCGCGCTTTACTCCATCCGACTCGCGCTGTTCTACCTCTCCAACCAGCGCCCGGCCCGGCGCCTCCGCGCGGCGCTCTATCCGTTCGCCCTCGCCGGGCGCGGGCTCTCCCTCACCCCAGCCCTCCCCATCCCCCGCGATCTCCGCTACCTCTTCGTCACCGACTACGCCGCCGAAGGCGGCTACGGCACCCTCCTACCCCTCCTGGCCAACTGCCCCGGCCCCTGCCTCCTCGCCGGCCCTCAACCCGTCGGACGCCTCCATGCCCGCCCCTTCCTCCACGTCGATCAGCTCGCCCTCCGCCTGTTCTCCCCCGGCCATCTCCCCCGCGCCCGCGCCGACTATCGCCGCCTGCAAGCCGAAACCCCGGACGCCGCCCGGCCGGAACTCCAACGCCTCGCCCCCGCCATCGGCGCCCTCCTGTGCCGCGCCTACGCCTACGAACGCCTCGCCCGCTCCGTGCGCGACCGCTGCGCCGGCCCCCTCACCGTCCTCACCCCCAACGACTTCTCCGGCCTCTGCCTCAACTTCGGCCAGGCCGCCGACCGCTGGATCACCCTCCAGCACGGTCTGCCCAGCCTCGAGTACTTCCCCACCAGCTCACCCGAATACCTTCTCTGGGGCGAAGCCTTCCGCGCGCCCTTCCTCCGCGCCGGCGCCGCGCCCGCCTCGCTTCACGTCGTCGGCGCACCCCGCCTGGACCGCTATGCCTCTCCCGCTCCGCCCCCGCCCCCGGGCCGGACCCTCCTCTTCCTCTCCCAAACCCACGCGGCCACGCTCTCGCCCCAGCAGCACCGTCAGGTGCTCGCCGTGCTCCTCGAAGCCGCCCGCTCCACCGGCCTCCCCCTCCGCATCCGGCTCCATCCGCTTGAAGACCGCTCTTACTTTGCCGCTTTCGCTCCGCCTATCTGCTTCACCCCACGCGGCGCCCCCCTCGCCGAGGACCTCGCCGCCGCCACCTTCGTCGCCTCCTTCGGCTCCACCGCCATGCTCGAAGCCATGCTCGCCCGGCGCCCCGTCATCCAGATCCTCCCCGCCGGACTCCACCCGCCCGGAGGCTTCCACGCCCGCTGGACCCCGGACTCTGCCGTCCAGCTCGCCGCGCTCTGGTCCACCCTCGACCCGGGCGAGGCCCTCGCTCTCCAGCAGCCCTGGCTCGAACGCTATCTGGCCAATCCCGGCGAGGCCTCCGCCGCCGCCTGGCAGCACATTCTCCTCTCCCCGGTCGCTGCGGGTGCCGCCTGAAAAGGCTTTCTATGCTGCCGCCGGCTTGCCGGGCCGGCCCGCCGTCCGCTGCCCCGGCGCCAACGTCGGATCCCGCCCTAGCAAAGCCGCCACCACCCCGCAGACGCTGCCGCCGGCCATCCCGAACAGCACGATCAAGAGCCGCGACGGTCCCGACTTCTGGTCCGGCGCCGCCGCGTTATCCACCACCTGCAACACCGGCGCCTGCTTGGCCTCGTCCACCTTCGCCGCCTCGTACTGCCGCGTTAGCAGTTCGAGCAGCGTCTCGCGGAACTTCACCTCCCGCGTCATCCGCACATAGTCAATCCCCGCCGCCGCCATCGACCGCGCCGGAATCAGCGGATCGCCCGCCCGGCTCCCATCGCTTTGCTCGAGCCGCCGCAGCTGCCCCCGCAGCGCCTGCAGCTCCGTCGCCAGGCGCACATACTCCGGGTTCTGCTCGGTCACGCTCTGCGCCATCGTCCGCAGCGCCACCTCCCGCCCCGCAATCTCGGCCCGCATCTGCCCGATCGCCCGGATACTGGCGTCCAACTGACTCGTGATCTGCACCACCCCGGTCCGCTCCTGCGTCTGCCGCAGCCCCAACTCGGCCTGTTGCAGCAACTCCTTTTCGGCATCCAGCTGCTTTTCAAAAAACTGCCGCCGGCTCGCCGCCTCCGTCAGCGCCAGCCGGCTGTTCTGCAGGTGCAACTCCTCCACGTAGGCGTTGGCCAGCGCCGCCGCCATCTGCGGATCCGTGTCCTCCACCGCAATCCGGATCAGCGTATCCCTGCCCGTGGTCAAACGCGTCTTCGCCGCCAGACGCCTCCGCGCCGCCATCATCGTCGGCGCGCCGTAGCGCTCCTGCAGACGGAACCGGCCGATCAACGCATCCGCAATCGTCCGGCTGGCCAGAATGCCAATGTACAGATCGGCCGGACTCCGCAGTCCAAACTCCGGCATGCTGATCCCGGTCGATGCTCCCACCGGACCCATCGCCGCCAGCACCGACGTCCGCGCCTGCTGCGGCGCCACCACCACCGCCGTCGCCGTAAACACGTCCGGACGCGTCACCGCATAGCCCGCCGCCAGCAGCCCGCCGATCACCGCGCCGCTGGCCACCAGCCGCCACCGCTGCCGCAGCACCGCCGCCAACTCCGCGCCCGAAAGCAATTCTGTCCTCTGCATGGCTCCTCTAGCGCAAAACCCGTACCGCCGCCGCCCCCAGCGCCAACTGGCCAAACACCTGGCTCCAGTCACGCAGCGAACGCACCACCGACCCCTTCGGCGGCGTCTCCGGCACGATCAGCGCATCGCCGGGCATCAGCGCCAGATTCTCAAACCCGCCCCGCGCCAGCCGCACCGCCCCCGTCTGGTGCGGCACCACCGTACCGTCCGCCCGGATGAGAAACGCCCGGCTCCAGTCCGCGCTCCGCATCGGCCCGCCCACCCGGCGCAGATAATCGCCCACCCGCAGCTCTTTCTGATGAAGAATCGCGTTCGGGTTATAGACCGCCCCCGCCACCGTCACCGTGGCCGGGCGCGCCGGAACGTAAAGGCTGTCCCCATCCTCCACCTCCTGATCAAGCAGCAGGTCCAGCCCGCCACCCTCCGGCGCGAGCGACGCCACAATCCGCCCACTCACCTCCAGGTTGCGCAGCGCGTTCAACTGCTGCCGGCCGGTCTCCAACTGGGCGGCAAACGCAGCACCCTCGCCGGAGTCCATCACCGTCTGCCGCATCTGCGTCGCCCGTCCCAGCTCCCGCTCAAACTCAGCGAGCAGCTGCTGCTTCCGCGCCTCCTGCTCCCGCCGCGTCGACTCCCGCCGGAAGACGATGCCGTACTGGTAAGCATCCGGCGTGAATCCGCCCGCCCGCGCAATCAGTTTCCGCAGCGTCTCGCTCGGCTCCGGCGTATACGTCCCCGGCGCCTTCAACTCTCCCTCCAGCTTCACCTGCCGCGTCTGCTCCGCCCGCGGAACCCGCAAATCGCTCTGCGAGTAGAACGTCACCACATCGCCCGCCTCCAGCGCCAGATTCTCCCGCTCATCGTTGTCGAGCAGCAGCCGCCCGGGATGAAACGGCACCAGCTTTGCGCTCAAATCCTTCGCACTCCGCCGTTCAATCACGGCGTGCGACCAGTTGATCGGCACGCTCGCGGCGTCCGGCCGCGTCTCGCCCGGCGACGCCGCCGGACTGCCCGGCGCTCCCGGCGTCCGCCGGCCCGGCGCCGTGAAGCCAATCAGATTCCGCCGCTCCCAATCCCGCCGTGGAATCAGCATCTCCACCGACGGCACCAGCTCCCGCAGCTTCATCCCCGCCCGCCACGGATACCGCCCCGGCGTCGCCACGTGCCCGCGCAGCGTCACCACCCGGTCAAACTTCGGCGTCACCGTCGCCACCCGCACCAGGTCCCCGTCCCGCAGCGCCGCCTTCCCGTAGCCGCCGTCCAGCGCCACCACCTGCCTCCCCGCCGCACCGGCCACCCGCTCGATCTGCGTCTGCGCCGGATCCGCCGTCGGCGTCAGGCCGCCCGCCAGCTCGAGTAATCCACCCAGATCCCGCTCCTCCCGCAGCTCATACACCGCCGGCGTCTTTACGCTGCCCGTCAACGCCACCTGCGCTCCAATCGGCGGAAAGTACAGCACGTCACCCGGCTCGAGCGCCGCATCCCCCGCCACGTCCCCGCGCAGCAGCAGCCGATAGAGATCAAGTTCGGTCACCGTCCGCCCCTGTCGCCGCAGTTGGATCCTCCGCAGCGAACCCTGCGCGCTCGGCCCCCCGGCGGCAAACACCGCGTTCACCATCGTGCTCAAGGAACTCACCGTGAACACCCCCGGCCGCCGCGCCTGGCCCATCACGAAAATCTGCATGCTCCGCAGCTGCCCCAGCGTCACGTTCAGATCAAAATTCCGGTACACCCGGCCCAACTGCGCCCGCAAAAACTCCGGCATCTCCCGGTAAGTCAGACCCGCCACGCGGATCGCCCCCGCCTGCGGCAAATGAATCGACCCCGTCCGGTCTACCGTCAGGTCCTGATTCAGCGTCACCTGCCCCCAGATCCGCACCAGTAGCTCATCGCCCGGACCCACCACATAACCAGTCGGCACTGGCGCCCGGTCTGTCGGCGCAAACGTCGACGGCACCTTCTCAAACAGCCGCGCCCCGAAGATCGGCAGCGTCTCGCCGGTCGACGACAGCACGAACTTTTGAAACTCCGTCGGCGCCTCCGGCGGCACTTCCACCGGCAGGCTCTCCCGCGCCGGGGGCGCCGGCGCGGCGGGCGGCGCCTTGCGATCGAAAATCGTCGTCGCCGTCCGGCACTCCGGCAGCGAGGACCCGAGCGGCCCCCGGCAGCGGTCCGTCAGTGCCGGCAAGCCGTCGGCAAACTGGCCGCCCGCGGCCGCCGCAAAGATCAGGAATCCGAAAAGTAGGTTTATTCGCGCCATGGCTGTATCGTCAATTGCGGCTCCCATTGCAGTTGGAACCACCCGCTAAAATTCTTCTGCGGACCCCCGAGCGCGGGAATCCAAAATCGCTCCATTTGCAGGAAAAGCAGTGCGTGCCAGTTGTCCCCCAAGGGCCAGGCATACCGCACCGTACCCGCCGTCTGCGTCCCGCCCCCGGGCAGCAGCCGGTTGCTGATCTTCAGGTGGCGGTAGCTGAACTCCCACCGCTCCCGCGCCGCTGCCCAGTAAGTCGTCCGCACCTGCAACTGCCGGCCGTTGCGCCCCACCGGCGATCCCAGCAGGCGGCCCAAATTCGTGTTCCCGCTCCGGTATTGGTTGTTGTAGTAGATGAACTGCGGACCCACATCGTGGCCGACCGGCGTCGTCGACGCCGCCTCCAGCCGCAGATCCACCCGCCGCAGCCCTGGCAGCGACTCCAGGTACAACCCCGGACTGATCGCCGCCCGCCGCGGCGCCGCCAACGGGTTGACATCATCGTCCGCATACGAGTCGCTGTACAACTGCACCCGCCGTCCCAGCATCGGTAGCCGGTAGCGGAAATCAAACCCCGTCTTCCGGTCCCCCGGATCGCGCGCGTACCGGATGCCTTCGGCGCTCCCGCTCCGGATCGAAACCAGGTGCCGCCACAGGTTCTCCACCGTCACCGGATGCCCTGCCCCCAAGAAAATCGCCCACCGCGTCGCCCCGATCTCCAGGTTCTCCGTCAACTGCAGCGAAATCTTCTGCCCGTTGAAATACGGCCGCTCCGTGTACTGATGCCCCAGCAGCTTCCCCACCACCATCTCCCCGCGAATGGCCCCCAGGTGCCGGAACCAGCCCCCCAGCCGGATCGGCTCCCGCAGGGAAACCTTCACATTCGCCGTGGGCGCCGCGTTGGTCGAAAACGACAGCGGCGCATCCGCCGTCGGCCCCCAATAGAGTTCCTGCCGCCCCACCGACACCGCCACGTTCCGGATCCGCATCCCCACGTAAGCCTCCAGCGTCTTCCACCCGTTCACCCGTGGGATCGCCGTCGCCGGCAGCGTCGGCCAGTCGTCCAGCCGTGCCTTCAACTCCCGCACCGCCTGCGGCTGCTCCGCCCGCCCCGGGGCCCGCTGATGCTCCCCCCGCACCGCCGCGAAAAACCGCCCCGCCTCCGCCCGCGCCCGAAAGCCCGCCACCGCGTTGTACCCCCGCCCAAACGGCCGGCCGGAATCGTTCTGCCACGTCGTGCCGAAATGGTAACTGTCGTTTAAAAACGGCCCCGCTAGCCAACCGTTTCGCCCATAAAACGCCTCCGCCACCACCACCGCCCCCTGCTCCGGGCCCGGTGCGAACTCGCGCTCAAGCGCCCTTACCATCTCGTCCAGATCGGCCCGCTCGGCCGGCTCCAATCCCTCAGCCTCCCGCAGTTGCCGCCGCGCCTCCCGCACCTGCGCCGCACACTCATGCCGCGTCCATGGCCGCAGCGTCAAACCCTGCAGCGTCACCAGCCCCCGCACCGCCAGCCGTTCGAGCGTTGCATACACCCAGCTATCCATCGGGACGTACGTCAGCCCCGCTCCCGCCCGCTGCGCACAGACCATTACCGGCGCCGCCAAAACCAGCACCCATGCGCATCGAATCGACATTGCCGGCCATGCATTTCGCAAGTTCACTAATCTGGTGCGCCCCGCCCGGATTCCTCTCAGCCGAACCCGCTTTCGCCGGAGATTTATCCCCGCGCCCGCCTACTATCCTCCTGTCATGAGTCGCGCCCTTTCGCTCGATACCGTGTTGACCCAGCAAGCCGGCCTGCTCGCCAATACCGTCGATGGCGAAACCATCCTGCTCCGCCTCAGCCCACCGGTCTACTTCGGCCTCGCCGGCCCCGCCCATCACATCTGGCAGCTCCTTGCCGAACCCTCCACCGGCCACGCCATCTGCTCCCGCCTCGAAGCCCTCTACGACGTCGACCCGGAAACCTGCCGCGCCGAGGTCGCCCGCTTCCTCGCCCTGCTCGACGGCGAAAACCTGCTCACCGTGGGGTCCGGTGCGGCCGCGTAACCTCCTGCTGCTGGCCGAGTGCCTCCTCGCCCTCTCCGCCGCCACCCTCGCGCGGCGCCTCCTCCCGTTCCGCTGGCTCGTCCGCACGCTCGGCCGCAGCCAGCGCGAACTCCCCCGTGAACACACCCCCCGCGAAGCCAACCTCAGCCTGCGGGTCTCCCGCGGTCTCGCCGCCGCCGCCACTCGATTTCCCTGGCGCTCCACCTGCTTTGAACAGGCCATCGCCGGCAAATGGATGCTCCGCCGCCGCGGAGTCCCCACCACCCTCTACCTCGGCGTCCGCCGCTCCCCATCCGGACTCGACGCCCACGCCTGGCTCCGCTCCGGGCCCGCCATCATCACCGGCGGACAGGACGAAAGCGCTCCCGAACCCGGCGCCGGCACCACGGCCTCTCTGTTCCCCCCCGTCGCCTGGTTCTCCTGAGCCTTCATGGATCTCCTCCATCGCCTCATCGCGAACTGCCACGACGAAGTCGGCCTCGCCGCCCTCCGCGCCGCCGGCCTCGCGCCCCTCGCCTTCCACTCCCTCGCCAAACTCCCCCCGGTCGCTCCCGCCCTCGGCGCGCAACTCGCCGCCGAACACCAGCGCAGCGCCCGTCTCAACCTCTCCGCCCTCGCCGACCTCCATACCCTCGTCCCCGCCTTCGCCGCCGCCGGCATCCCCCTGCTGCTCCTCAAAGGCGCCGCCCTCGCCACCCGCCTCTACCCCGCCCCCAGCCTCCGCCCCATGCGCGACCTCGACCTGCTCGTCCCCCCCCACGACGCCACCCGCGCCCACGCCCTCCTCACCTCCCTCGGCTACACCGCCGCCCCCGAACGCCGCCCCGGCGCCCAACTCGCCTTCGGCTCCGAACGCTCCTACCGCCGCCCCGGCCATCTCGCCGTCGAACTCCACTGGCACCTGCTCAACCTCACCAGCTACCAGCGCCTCACCCCCGCCGCCTGGTTCTGGCAGCAGACCGAAACCATCACCATCGCCGGCGCCTCCGCCCTCGTCCTTCGCCCCACCGCCCAACTCCTCCACCTCGCCGCCCACCTCACCCTCCACCACTTCGACGCCCGCGGCATCTGGACCCACGACATCGCCCTCCTCCTCGCCCGCTGGCCCATCGACGCGGCTCTCCTGCGCGACGCCGCCGCCCGCTTCGCCCTCGGCCCCGCCCTCCTCGCCGCTGACGACGCCACCCGCGCCCACTGGAACACCGGCCTCGCCCCCGCTCTCCGCCACGAAATCGCCGCCGCCAGCAACTGGTCCGCCCGCTGGCGCTGGGCCCTCGCCGCCGAACGCTGGCGCGCCCTCCGGCCGCTCTGGAACATTGCCGCCCAGCCTTCGCTCCGCCAACGCCTCGCCGCCGCCCACGCCGCCCTGCTCCCCTCGGCCGAATACCTCCGCGCCTGGCACGGCAACGCCACCCACCTCGACCGCTGGCTTACCAAAACCCGCCGTCTGCTTCTATCCTAGGGAAGCATGTCTGTTTACGCCGCCCTCGGCCTCACCCCCATCATTAACGCCAAAGGCCCCTCCACGCGGGTCTCCGGCGGTCTACTCTCCCCCGCCGTCACCGCCGCCATGGCCGAAGCCGCCAGCCTCTGTGTCGACATGGCCGATCTCCAGGCCGCCGCCAGCGCCGTCATCGCCCGCCACACCGGCGCCGAAGCCGGCATTGTCACCTCCGGCGCCGCCGCCGGCCTCCTGCTCGGCGCCGCCGCCTGCCTCGCCCGCCTCGACCCCGCCCGCATGGCCCGCCTGCCGGACGCAACCGGCATGCCCCACGAAATCATTGTCGTCCGCAGCCAGCGCAACGCCTACGACCACGCCGTCCGCGCCGCCGGCGCCCGCCTCGTCGAAGTCGGCCTGCCCGACCGTTACTCCGGCGCCGGCATTCGCGACGCCGAACTCTGGGAGATCGCCACCGCCATCACCCCCGCCACCGCCGCCATCCTCTACGTACTCACCCCCCGCTCCCAACCCTCGCTCGCCGAAGTCGTCGAACTCGCCCACCAGCACCGACTCCCCGTCCTCGTCGATGCCGCCGCGCAACTCCCCCCGGTCGCCAACCTCCGCGCCCTCCCCGCCACCGGCGCCGACCTCATCGCCTTCTCCGGCGGCAAAGCCATCAACGGCCCCCAGGGCTCCGGCATCCTCTGCGGCCGCCGCGACCTCATCATGTCCGCCATCCTCCAGAACCTCGACCTCGATCTCGACTGGCCCTCCTGGAATCCCCCGCCCACGCTGATCGACAAACAGCGCCTCCCCGGTCTCCCCACCCACGGCATTGGACGCTCCGCCAAAATCGGCAAGGAAACCATCGTCGGCCTCCTCACCGCCCTCGAACTCTTCGCCGCGGAAAGCGACGCCTCCCGCGCCGCGCGCCACCAGCAGATCCTGGATCAACTCCGCCAACTCGCCCCCGAACTCCCCTTCACCCTCCGCCCCGGCCCCGTTCCCCTGCTCCTGCTCGCCGCCGCCAACGCGCGTCAGGCGCTGGTCGAACTCCAGAACGGCCACCCCGCCATCCACCTCGACCCAGGCGCTCTCGACCAGGGCCTCCTCCGCATCAACCCCACCTGCCTGCGCCCGGAAGATCTCCCCCTCCTCGCTGCCAGACTGCAGGCGATCGTGATACCGTCTTGAACATCATGACCCGCCGCAACGCCGCCGCACTCCTCGCCAGCGCCGCCCTCGGCCGCGCCGCCGCTCCCCCGCTCTGGACCCTCAAATCCCCCCAGGCCACCGTTGCCTTCGACCTCCGCGGCGGCTCCCTCGTCGACTTCCGCCTCGCCGGCAACAACGTCAACCCCTTCAACTGGGTCCAAAACGTCGAAGCCAAAGTCGAACCCCTCCGCGGCCACTTCGTCTGCTGCGACCGCTGGGGCGCCCCCTCCGATGCCGAAGCCGCCCGCGGCGTGCCCTACCACGGCGAAGCCCCCCGCGTGCTCTGGAAAGCCACCGGCCCCCGCTCTCTCTCGGCCCATCTGCCCCTCGCCAACTTCACCATCGAACGCGACTGCGATCTGGCCGGCGACACCCTCCACGTCCGCGAACGCGTCACCAATCGCAACCCCACCGGCCGCGTCTACAACATCGTCCAACACCCCACCATCGCCCCGCCCTTCCTCGACGAAAAAACCTTCGTCGACGCGAACGCCGGCCTCGGCTTCGCCCAAACCACCCCGGACCAGGCCCCCCTCGCCTGGCCCCGCGCCCACTCGGCCGACCTCCGCCGCCTCACCAACGACCCCCTGCCCAACGTCGTCTCCTACATCGTCGAAGGCGACACCGGCTGGGTCACCGCCGCCAGCCCCACGGCCGGCCTCGTCCTCGGCTACCTTTGGAAAACCAGCGACTACCCCTGGCTCAACATCTGGCGCGATGTCGCCAACGGCCGCCCCGCCGCCCGCGGCCTCGAGTTCGGCTCCACCGGCCTCCACCAGCCCTACCCCGAACTCATCCGCCGCGGCAAAATGCTCGGCCGGCCCCTGGTCGCCTTCCTCGATGCCGGCCAGACCGTCGAGCGCTCCTACTCCCTCTTCCTCCGCGCCCTGCCCGCCCAGGCCACCCGCATCACGGGCGTCTCCCGCCGCGGCGCCCGCATCGAATTCCAGTCCGCCTGAAGCCCCACGGCCCCATGCGCCGGTGATAGCATCAGAGGCATGTTCCGCTGGTGTTTGTTCGCGCTGACGCTTAGCCTTCTCTCGAGTCCGCTGGTTGGGCAATCTGCGGAGGACGGTCCGGCGTTCTTTGAAAAGAACATCCGGCCCCTCTTCATCGCCCAGTGCCTCGGCTGCCACTCCGCCACGAGCCAGCCCATCATGGGCGGCCTCCGCCTCGACACCCGCGAACACACCCTCAAAGGCGGCTCCCGCGGCCCCTCGGTCGTACCCGGCAACCCCACCGATAGCCTGCTTCTCAAAGTCGTCCGCCACACCGCCGGCCCCCTCAAAATGCCGCCCGGCCCGAAGATGAAGGACGCCGACGCCGCCCTGCTCGCCCAGTGGATCGAAATGGGCGCCCCCTGGGGCAACGCCGCCGTCTCGGCCGCCCCCGCCGCCGCGAAAAAATACTGGGCCTTCGTGCCCCCCGCCTCTGCCCCGGTGCCCGCCACGAAAAACACCGCCTGGCCCCGCTCCCCCATCGACCGCTTCGTCCTGGCCGCCCTCGAAGCCAAGGGCCTCTCCCCCGCGCCCCCGGCCGACAAGCGCACCCTCCTCCGCCGCGCCACCTACGATCTCACCGGCCTCCCCCCCACCCCCGAACAGGTGCAGGCCTTCCTCGCCGACCAATCCCCCGACGCCTACGCCAAAGTCGTCGACCGCCTCCTCGCCTCGCCCCGCTACGGCGAACGCTGGGCCCGCCACTGGCTCGACGTCGCCCGCTACGCCGACTCCAACGGCCTCGACGAAAACCTCGTCTACAAAAACGCCTTCCGCTACCGCGACTACGTCATCGCCGCCTTCAACAAAGACAAGCCCTACAACCAATTCCTCACCGAACAACTCGCCGGCGATCTCCTGCCCCCCGCCCCCGACCTCGCCACCACCTTCGAACGCTGGACCGCCACCGGCTTCCTCTCCCTCGGCGCCAAAATGCTCGCCGAAGACGACCCCATGAAGATGCAGATGGACATCGTCGACGAACAGCTCGACACCACCGCCCGCGCCTTCCTCGGCCTCACCGTCGGCTGCGCCCGCTGCCACGATCACAAGTTCGATCCCATCTCCCACGCCGATTACTACTCGCTCGCCGGCATCTTCAAATCCTCCAAAACCATGGAGAACTTCAAGGTCGTCGCCAAGTGGCACGAATACGTCCTCGCCCCCAAGGAAGACCGCGACCGCCTCGCCGCCCACGAAGCCAACGTCGAAGCCAAGCGCAAAGAGATCGCCAATCTCACCAAAGACGAAAACAACCGCCTCGCCAACCTCGGCCGCCGGCAGCTCGGCGCCTACCTCCGCGCCGCCGCCCATCTCCAGCGCGACTCGCAAATCCAGATCGCCCCCCTGGAAACCGCCCCCTCGGCCATCACCCGCGCGGCCGGCTCCTTTGACCGCGGCAACATCCCCCCCACCCTCGAGAAGGGCAAAGCCAACACCCCACCCAAATCCACCGGCCCCTACTTCGCCGAGTACACCATTCAGGTCCGCGCCGCCGGCCAATACCAGATCGACATCCTCGACCTCGAACGCGGCGCCGGCACCGCCGACCTCCACGTCAACGGCGTCTGGGCCAAGCGCGGCCTCCCCCCGGTGCAGAACCGCGCCGCCTCGCCCGAAACCGGCGGCTGGAGCTACCTCGCCATCGTCCCCCTCAAGGCCGGCGCCAATACCATCCGCCTCGAACACGCCTCCCGCTTCCCCTACTTCGCCCAACTCCTCATCGCCCGCCACACCCTGCCCCAAACCCCGCTCACGAGCGTGCAGATCGCCGCCCGCTACAACGTCCACCCCGGCTTCCTTGAACAACTCGTCGAATACTTTGACCGCTCCGCCGCCGCCCCCGCCAGCGTCCTCTACGCCTGGGAAATCCAGGGCACCGGCGCCCCGCTCTCCGCCTGGGTCTCCCCCGCCGCCAAGCTCTTCCCCACCGTCCCGCCCAACCCGGACGCCCTCGCCGCCCGCTACGAAACGCTCTTCCAGCAGTCGCTTGAACCCAACCTCACCGACCCCGGCCTCAAAGCCCTCCACGAGTTCCTCCACGAAAAGTTCGGCCCCTTCCGCGCCCCCGCCGACGCCCGCCGCTTCTTTGCCCCCACGCTCCAGGCCCGCCTGAAGCTCCTCGACGCCGAACTCAAATCCCTCGAAGCCGCCACCCCCGTCTTCCCCCGCGCCATGGGCGTCCGCGAAGGCGACCAGATCGACGACCTCGCCATCCACCTCCGCGGCAGCCACTGGAACCTCGGTCCCAAAGTCCCCCGCCGCTTCCTCAAAGTCCTCTCGGGCGACAGCCCGCCCGCCATCGGCCCCACCGAAAGCGGCCGCCTCCAACTCGCCCAATGGCTCACCGCCCCCGGCCATCCGCTCACCAGCCGCGTCATGGTCAACCGCCTCTGGCGCTGGCACTTCGGCCGCGGCATCGTCCCCTCGGTCGATAACTTCGGCCGCCTCGGTGAAAAACCCTCCAATCAACCCCTCCTCGACTGGCTCGCCCTCCGCTTCGTCGAACAGGGCTGGTCCCTCAAAGCCATGCACCGTGAAATGATGCTCTCCGCCACCTACCAGATGAGCAGCGACTTCAACGCCCAGGCCGCCGAAGCCGACCCCGAAAACGTCCTCCTCTGGCGCATGCCCCGCCGCCGCCTCGAAGCCGAAGCCATCCGCGACGCCATCATCGCCACCGCCGGCGCCCTCTCGGCCGACCACCCCGGCGGCTCCATGCTCACCTACAAAGACCGCGAGTACGTCGCCAACACCGCCAAGGGCTCAAACGTCGACTACGACCGCCCCATCCGCTCCATCTACGTCCCCCTCCTCCGCAGCTCGCTCTACGAGGTCTTCCAGGCCTTCGACCTCCCCGACCCCGCCTCCTCGAACGGCGACCGCGACTCCACCGTCGTCGCCCCCCAGGCCCTGTTCATGATGAACAGCTCCGTCATGCTCAAAAACTCCCGCCGCCTCGCCGAATACCTCCTCAGCCGCCAGGACCTCGACGATACCGCCCGCATCCGTCTCGCCTACGAACGCGCCCTCTCCCGCCCCCCCACCCCCGGCGAGATCGACCAGGCCCAAACCTTCATCGCCCAAATCCAGCCCGATTGGGCCAACGACCCCGTCAAAGCCTGGCAGAGCTTCGCCAAGTCCCTGCTCTCCGCCAACGAGTTCATCTATCTCAACTAAAAACCCTCAACGGAATGCCATGACCCGCCGCCACCTCCTCCACTCCGCCTCCGCCGGCTTCGGCTCCCTCGCCCTATCCGGCCTCCTCGGCCTCGAACAGGCCCGCGCCGCCGCCGCCGACCCACTTGCCGTCCGTGCCCCCCACTTCCCCGCCCGCGCCAAACGCGTCATCTTCCTGTTCATGCACGGCGGCCCCTCCCAGGTCGATACCTTCGACTACAAGCCGCTCCTCAAGCGCGACCACGGCAAGCCCCTCCCCTTCGCCCGCCCCAAGGTCGTCTCGAGTGAAACCTTCAATCTCCTGCAATCCCCCTGGGCCTTCAAGCAATACGGCCAGTCCGGCGCCTGGGTCAGCGACCTCTTCCCCGAACTCAGCAAGTGCGTCGACGACATCTGCTTCGTCAAGTCCATGTACGGCTCCAACTCCCGCCACGGCGGCGCCCTGCTTGAACTCCACACCGGCTCGGACACCTTCATCCGCCCCGCCATGGGCTCCTGGATCACCTACGGCCTCGGCACGGAAAACTCCAACATGCCGGGCTTTCTCACCATCTGCCCCACCCAGAGCCACGGCGGCGCCAACAACTTCGGCTCGGCCTTCCTCCCCGCCCCCTACGCCGGCACCGCCATCGGCTCGGTCGGCATCCCCGCCCGCGACGCCCGCATCCCCTTCATCTCCAACACCGAAACCCCGCGCCCCATCCAGCGCAAAGAGATCGACTACTCGCAGAAACTCAACCGCCAGCAGCTTGCCCTCACCGGCCCGGACCGCGCCCTCGAAGGCCGCATCGAATCCTTCGAACTCGCCTTCCGCATGCAGGCCGAAGCTCCGGAACTCCAGGACCTCGGCCACGAATCCGAGGCCACCAAAAAGCTCTACGGCCTCGACAATCCCATCACCGAGGACTTCGGCCGCCAGTGCCTCATGGCCCGCCGCTTCTCGGAAAAGGGCGTGCGTTTTGTCCAGGTCTCGCACACCTACAAGTGGGACCAGCACGAACGCCTCAAGCGCGACCACGCCCAGAACGCCGCCGAAGTCGACGTCCCCATCGCCGGCCTGCTCCGCGACCTCAAGTCCCGCGGCCTGCTCGAAGATACGCTCGTCCTCTGGGGCGGCGAGTTCGGCCGCACCCCCACGGCCCAGGGCTCCGACGGCCGCGACCACAACCCCGAGGCCTTCACCATGTGGATGGCCGGCGGCGGCGTCAAGCCCGGCCTATCCTACGGCGCGACGGACGACTACGGCTACTACTCGGTCGAGAACAAGGTCCACTTCCACGACCTCCACGCGACCATTCTGCACCTGCTCGGCCTCGATCATCTCAAGCTCACTTACCGCTACGCCGGCCGCGACTTCCGGCTGACCGACGTCCACGGCCACGTGGTGAAAGGCATTTTGGCGTAAGGCGCAGCAGGTCCTGTTCAATCCGGTCGCCGATCCGGTCGGCCCGCTCTTCGTCCTCCCACAGGCGGCGAAGCGAAATCGCGGCCAGTTGGATCAGCACATCATCGGCTGGCATCGTTTGGGTAGAAGGCATCGCAGTTTCTCCTGCACCCTAACGCGCTAAGCCGGCGAAAACTCAATCAGTTTTTCCACTTGGGTGGCGCGGCCCGCTCTCGCGCCCCGCGCCACCCAAGCTTCAACTACCTAAAAGTAGATCTTCGCCGCAAACTGAATCACCCGCATCGGGTTCCGCAAACTCCGAATCTCCGCGTCGCGTGGCCCGTCCGGCGTAACCGAGCTCGTCGTCGTAAAGCTGATCCCGTTCGGCTGCCCAAAGTTCGGCGTGTTGAACAGATTGAAAAACTCGGAACGGAACTGAATCCGGCCCTGCTCGCCCAAGAACCGCAGCTTCCAGTTCTTGTACATCGAGAAGTCCATCGTGTTCCCTCCCGGACTCACCATCGCGTCCATCGCCGCGTTGCCATACTTGCAAAGGTCCGGCCGCCCGTTGATGTTGCAATCGGTCCGCCGGAAGGCTTGCGTGTTGTACCACCGCTGCCGCGTCGCCTGATCGAGTAACCGCCCGTCCTCCAACCGGTCCGGCAGCGTAAACCCGCCCGTATTCAGGTTCCCGCCGTTGACCGTAAACGGGAAACCCGTGCGCAGCGTGTAGACGCCGTTCGTCTGCCACCCCGCCAAAAACGCGCCGGCTACGCCCTTGAAGCGGTTCAAGAACGGCATCTCGTACACGAAGTTCAGCACCGAGTTATGCGTAACATCGAAACCGAACCGCGACCGCGCCTGCCGCCGGTCCCGCGGGTTCTGATACCCATTCGAAACCCCCGCGCCGCTCTCGTTCCGGCCATAGCCTTCACCCAGCGCCTTCGAATACGTGTACGCCCAGCCCAGCACCAGACCATGGCTGTACCGCTTCTCGATATTCACCTGCAGCGCATGGTAACTGCCGTTGCCGTAGGAGTCGAGATACCGGATGTTCCCCGTCCCGAAGATCCGCGGGTTGCCCGCCGCATCCACCTCGCCCTGCGAAACGTGGAACGGATAGGGCCGCCGCGCCTGGATGTTCGTATTCAGATACGCCGGATCCGGGTTGTTGAAGGTCACCGTGTTATCCAGGTGGTTCGTCTTGCTCCCCACGTAGCCCACCGTCGCCAGCACGTTAAACGGCAGCTCCCGCTGCAGGTCAAAACTCCACTGCCAGTGGTTCGACGCCTTATTGTCCGGCGGCACCAGAATCGTATTCCGCACCGAGGAGATCGAACCCGCCCCGGCGCCGTAGAGATTCCCCACCGAATTGATAAAGCCCGGCCGCAGTCTTACCGTCTGCACGTTGTAAGTCCGCCCCGCGTACTCGTACGGGAACACCGGCAGAAT
Source organism: Bryobacteraceae bacterium CoA2 C42 (assembly GCA_019931245.1). Classification (GTDB taxonomy): domain Bacteria; phylum Acidobacteriota; class Terriglobia; order Bryobacterales; family Bryobacteraceae. The sequence continues at coordinate 4,752 of JAINDL010000030.1, read as the reverse complement.
ATCCTCCTGCGTCTGGTAGGCGATCGTACCCGAAATCGGCGGCACCAGGTTCAGAATCGTGAAGTTATTCAACTGCTGCGCGTTGGCGAACCATCCGAAACCGGACCGGATCACCCACTTGTTCGTCGCCCGGTAGGCCAGGCCAATCCGCGGCATGAAGTACCGGTTGTCCGAGTTATACGACGACCAGTTCACCTTGTTCACCTCGGGAATCACCGTCGGTAGGCTCCGCCCGTCCGGCACCCGCGTCAGCACGTCCAGCCGCAGTGACCGCCACGCCCCGAACGAATCAAGCGGCACCTGGAACAGGTCCCACCGTACGCCAATGTTCATCGTCAGCTTCCGCGTCACCTTCCAGTCATCGAGAAAGTAACCCGACCACCGGTTCTGCCGTGGCGCCGTAAACGGGAAGCCCTCGCCCGTCTCCGTGTTGCCGAAATAGCCCATCAGCCAGCCCGCCAGGCTGTAGCCGCCCGGGCAGCAGCCAATCGATCCGCGCGGCACGTTCGCCGCCGCCCGGTCGAGCAGCAACCGCCGGAACTCAAAACCGGTCTTAAACGTATGCGACCCGCGCGTCATCGACAGGTTATTCGTAATCTGGTGCACCGTATTGAAGTCATACCCGTTGCCGCCATCGCGGTCCCCGCCAATAATCGTCGACGGCAGCCCCACCTCCCGGTCCGTTAACTTCCGGCCGGAGGTAACCCGGAATTGCCCCAAACCGAGCGAATCGAGATCAAACCCCGTATTCGTGCGCGGATTCAGCGTGTTGTTGTCCGACTTGTTCAACCCGTAGCGGAACTCGTTCACCGTCGTCGGATTGATGATCCGCACCCACTGCGCCGCCATGTTCGTGTTGATGGACGTGACGAAGTAGTCAAAGTTCGGGTTAATGAACCCGTTCTTCCAGCTGCCGCGGTCCGTAATAAACCGCACAAACACCTTGTCCTTCGAGTTCAGCGTGTGGTCGATGCGGAACATCGTCTGGTTGTTGCTGATCACGTTCGGCACCGACCCGCGCGCGTTAATGTCGAGCGGATCGGCCGGCGCGAACATCGGCAGCGGCAGAAAACGGTTGATGAAGTCCTGCGCCGGCTTGCTGATGCGCGACGGCGGAATGATGTTGGATATCCGGCCGGAGGAGTCCCGGAACGGCTCCCCCGTGGTCGGGTCGAAAATGATGGTAGGCTGCCGGATCGGCACCCCGGCCGCGTTGAGCGGCGGCGTCAGCAATGACGAAAAATCGCCTCGCCGAAACGACTCCGGAAACCAGAACGCCTCCTGCACCACCTCGCGCGTCTCCCGCCGGCCCTCAAAGTTAAAGCTCCAGAACGTCCGGTCCTTGCCGTTATAAATCTTCGGAAACAGCACCGGACCGCTCACAAAAACCCCGAACTGGTTCCGCCGCAGCACCGGCTTCGGCGAGAGCCGGCTGCCTGCCGGCTGTTGGAAGTTCAGAAAGTAATCCTTGGCGGCAAACTTGTCGTTGCGCAGAAACTCGTACAGCGTCCCGTGAAAGTTATTCGTCCCGGACTTCACCACCATCTGCATAATCGCGCCCGAGTTCTGCCCGTACTCGGCCGAATAGGACGACGTCTGCACCTTGAACTCTTCAAGCGCGTCAATCGACGGCGAAAACGAAGCCGTGTTGATCCGCGGCTCGGTCGCAATTACGCCATCGAGCGTCACCTGCTGATTTACCTCGCGCTGCCCGTTGGCCGAAATCGCCACGCCGTTGCCGGGAATCGGAAAACCACCCGACCCGTCCAGGCCCATCCGGATCCCAAACTGCACCCCGGGCACCAGCACCGCCAGCGTCGCCACGTTGCGCCCGTTCAACGGCAGCTCCACCACCCGCTTGTTATCAATATTGCCGCCCACCGAAGCATCCTCGGTCTTGAGCGCAATGCCGGTCGCCGTCACCTCAATCACCTCGGTCGACTTACCCACCTGCAGCGAAAAATCCACGCGCGCCTTCTGCTGCAACTGCACCGTGATATTCTTCTGCTCCTGCGTCGTAAAACCGTTCGCCGTTACCTTGATCGTGTACTCGCCCACGTCGATCAAGGGGAAATTGTAGTTCCCGTCTTTATTCGTCACCGCCTGCCGCGTCTCCCCCGTCGAAGCCCGGCGCAGCACCACCGACGCGCCCGGAATCGATGCCCCGGACGGATCCAATACACTTCCCAGTATCTCTGTCGATGTCGTCTGGGCAAAGGCGACACTGGATAGAAAACATACCAACGACCAACATGAAAAATATTTCATAGTAACCTCAGGTCAGAGTGAACTACACGCCAAGATTCTACACAATTTCAGCGCCAGATACTCCCCCCCGCGTTACCGCCCCCCGGCCGGCAGGTGCGTCGTAAGGTACCGCGCAATCAACTCATACAAATGCAGCGTGGTCCCCTCCCCCTCGGCGATCGCGTGCGTCCGGTTCGGATAATCCATGTAATCAAACGCCTTGCCTAACTCCACCAACCGGTTCACCAGCTTCTGGGTCCCCTGAATATGCACGTTATCATCGCCCGACCCGTGCACCAGCAATAACTTCCCCCGCAATCCCTCGGCATGATGGATCGGCGAACCGCTCCGGTAGCCGGCCGCATTCTCCTCCGGCAGGCCCATGTATCGCTCCTGATAGATCGTGTCGTACAACCGCTGATCCGGCACCGGCGCCACCGACACCCCCACCCGGAACAAATCCGGCGAACGAAACATCAGATTCAGCGTATTCGATCCACCCCCGCTCCAACCCCAAACCCCCACCCGCGACAAATCCACGTAACGCTTCAACCGCCCCAACGCCATCACCGCCTCCGTCTGCTCCTGCGCCGAAATCACCCCCACCGCCCCATAAATCGCTTTCCGCCACGCCCGCCCCTTCGGCGCCGGCGTCCCCCGCGTATCGAAACTCGCCACCAGGTACCCCTCCTCGGCCAGAGCCCGGTGAAACAGCCCCCGCACCCCCATCCACGCATCCGTCACCGTCACCCCGGCCGGCTCCCCATAGACATACACCACCAGCGGATACCTCTTCGCCGGGTCGAACCCCCGCGGCTTCAGCAACCACCCATCCACCACCGGACCGCTCGCCAACTCCAGCTGCAGAAACTCCACCCACGGCTCCACCGTCCCCGCTGCGTTCGCCCGCAGCGCCGCGTTCTCCTCAAGCACCCGCACCCGCTTATGCTCCGGCAGGCTCACTAAGTCCACCACCGGCGGCCGGTCAAACCGGGAGTAAGTGTGGAAAGCCCACCGCCCATCGGGTGAGATGTCATACCGATGCGTCCCCGGCTGATCCATCGGCGTCAATCGAGCCGCCGCCCCCGGTCGCTCCACCGCGCTCCGGTACAGATACCGCTGCGTCGCCCACTCCGGCGAAGCCGTGTAATAGATCCAGTCGCCGCCTGGCGCCACCCCCTCAAGCGACAACACATCCGCCCGCTCCGGCGTCAGCAGCACCGGCGCTCCGCCCTCCCGCGGCGCCGCGTACACGTGCCGCCACCCGTCCCGCTCGCTCAGCCACAGCAATCTCTTGCCCTGCTGCAGCCAATCAAAACCGCCCCTCCGCTCATCCCCCGGCGGCACATCTACCCACGCCTTGTCCGTGTCCTCAAACATCACCCGCGCCGCCCCACTCTGCGGATCCGCCACATACACTGTCGCCCGGTTCTGCAGCCGGTTCAGTTGCCCAATCGCCAGGCCCGTCCCGTCCCCCAGCCACTCCATCCGGAAGATGTAGTGCTCCCGCGGATCACCCGGAATCTGCATCCACCGCGCCGCTCCGCCCTCCACCCCAATCACCCCCACCCGCACCGCCGAGTTGCGCGTTCCCACCTTCGGGTAAGGAATCTGCGTCACCTTCGGATACAGCGCGCTCGTGTTGTCGATCAGCGCAAACTGCTCCACCCCCTTCACATCAAACTGCCAGAAGGCAAGGCTCCTACCGTCCGGCGACCAGCGAAATCCGTCCCGAACGCTTAACTCCTCCTCATACACCCAATCCGACGCCCCGTTCACCAACGTCGCCGACCCGTCGCTCGTCAGCGCCCGCACCGCCCCGCTGCCGGTCTCTTCCACATACAAGTTATTCGCCCGCACATAAGCCACCCGGCTGCCGTCCGGCGAAAACTTGGCAAAGCTCAACGACGAAGCCGGCGCCCCGCCCCCCAACCGCTGCAACTTACCCGCCGCCCGGTCCAACACCCAGTAATCGCCCCGGGAATTCGTCCGCCACACCTTCCGTGACTCCGTATAAATCAGTAGCCGCTGCCCATCCCCGCTCCACTCATAGTCGTCCACCGTCAGCGCCCGCGCCCCGCCCGGCGGCGTCAGTTGCCGCGCCGACACCACCACCTTTCGCTCACCCGAGACCGTGTTGTACTCCACAATCTCGTTGGCGCCCGCCGTCGTCTCAAGCGTCGTATAGCCCGCCCCGCCCCGCACCCACCGCGCCGGCCCGAATCGCTTCTGCGCAAACGCGGGAGAATCGAAAATCCGCCGCAATCGCTCCGGCAACTCCTCGGAACCAGCCAGCCAGGCGGGAAACAGCAACAGCAGAGCGGTGGCGGCGCTCCCGGGACGAGTTAACAACATCCCGGTATCCTAGCGGGAGTTTCCCGCGAGAATTTCGAAAAAGCCACTTAAGTCATTCTTGGCCAGAAAGATAGCGTTTCGGTTCCGTATATACGACGAGGCTTGGCCGCTCTATGTTCGGCTGTTAAGTGATCTTTGGCACTGCGTCGA
>JAINDL010000162.1 GCA_019931245.1 Bryobacteraceae bacterium CoA2 C42 | reverse complement strand
CCGTCTACAACCTACTCACCAACGCCATCAAATATTCGCCGCCCGACACGGCCGTCGAACTTTCCGCCACCCCCGAACCCGGCCGCCTCGCCATCGCCGTCCGCGACCAGGGCATGGGCATGAGTCCCGCCGAACTGAAAAAACTCTTCACCCGCTTCTACCGCACCACCCGCGCCGAACAGTCCGGCGAAGTCGGCACCGGCATCGGCCTGTCCATCGTCCAGCAGATCGTCCAACTCCACGGCGGACGCATCGACGTCACCTCTACTCCCGGCGCCGGCTCCTGCTTCACGCTCTCCCTGCCGGCCCGCTAATTCCCCGACACCGGCTCCCACAGTCGCCAGTTCTGTTCGGCCTTTTCAAACTCCGCCCGCAGCGCCCGCCGCAGCGCCGCCGCGTCTCCCACCCCCGCCGGCACCGGCGCCCGGCCCGTCCAGATCTCCTGCGCCGTACCCACCGGATACATCCCCTCGCCCCGCCCCAGATCCGACCAGTAGTAAGCCCGCCGGTTCACCGGCCGCGTCTCCCATTTCATCGTCCCCGTTTTTTCGAGCAGCCGCACCAGCGACTGCGCATTGCTGATCCGCTCGTCTTCCAACGCCTGTAAGTGCACGCCCTCCCAGGCGATCTTATACAGGCCCAACGAAAACGCAATCCGGTCCCGCGCCTTCCATAACCGCCAACTCGCCGGCCCCAGCGCCCGGCTCATCCGCTCCAGCCAATCCCCGTCCCGCCAGATCATCCCCGTCGCGTCCATCCACCGCAAGTCGCGAAAGCCTAAATCACAGGCCAACCCATAGTGATGCGTGCTCTCGCCCGGACCCGCCATCGTGTTCCGCCGCCCGAAACCCAACTGATCGCCGAAGCCCCGCCGCCAGCCCGTGTAGGTAATCCACAGCACGATGCCGTACTCCTCGTACATCCGCCGTACCATCTCGATCACCTGCCGCTGAAACGACGGCTCAAACTCGGAGTAAACCTCAATCTGCGCCACCGACCGGGCCGCTTCGTCCGCCGTCGCCTCGAAGTACAGGATCTTCGACTCCGGCAGCACCCGCAGCCCCCGGTAGGCCTCCGGCAGCGCCCCCCGCAGCGCGCGCCACGTCGGCCCGTCCGGCTGCGGCAGCCCTTCGTCGATCCCCCGGTCCCGCTGAAACGCCGCCAGCGCCGCCTTGGTCCCCGGGCCAAACTCGCCGTCCACGCGAAATTGAATGTAAGGGCGCCCCGCCGGCGACTTCACGGCCAGTAACATCCCCTGCAACAGCGCGACCTCGTCGGTCGCCATCGGCCTGCTCTCGCCCGCCGCCGGAGACGCCGCCACCAGGGCGCAGGCCCAACAAGCCGCGCTCATCAGGTGACTCCACTTCTGCATTCTGATAGCCTAACGCAAGATTTACCCGCCCATGAAGATCGCCTCCTGCCTCTAGGAAGGTAACACCTGGATTTTGCACCAGAGGCTTCAATTTCATGTCGCGTTCGACAATTGTGCCTTAGGGAATCGGAAGTGTTATTCCGATGGAGATATGTCCATGCAGACGATAATCCTGCCCGGCGGTCCCGGCACCAGACTCTCCGAAGAGACAGTCACCATGCCCGAGCCGATGGTCGAACTTGGCGGCCGCCCCATCCTCTGGCACATCATGAAGATCTATTGCGGCCTTCGGCCACAAGGACTTCTTGATCGCCCTCGGCTGCAAGGGCAAGGTCATCAAGGACCACTTCATCAACTAAAGCCTCCGCCGCAACAGCCTGTTCATCCGCCTCGCCACCAACCAGATCACTCCTGTCGAAGAGTTCGTCGAGGATTGGAACATCGGTCTCATCGATACCGACCCGGGCACGCCGACCGGCCGCCGCGTCCGGCAAATGCGGGACCACGTCGACGGCACATTCATGCTCACCTACGGCAACGGCGTGGCCGATGTCGACATCGACCAACTCCTGGCTTTCCACCGCTCCCACGGCAAGCTCGCCACCGTCACCGCGGCGCGCCCCGCCGCCCGCTTCGGAGGCCTGCTTTTCGATGGCAACCGCGTAGCCGAATTCAAAGAAAAATCGCAGCTCGACGAAGGCTGGATCAATGGCGGCTTCTTCCTCCTCGACCGCAGAGTGATGGATTACCTCGCCGGCGACGACATTGTCTTCGAACGCGAGCCTCGCGAAGCCCTCGCCGACGACGGCCAGCTACTGGCCTACCGCCACCCCGGCTTCTGGCGGCCCATGGACACGCTACGCGAAGTCGGCCTGCTCAATCAACTCTGGGAGTCCGGCAAAGCCCCGTGGAAGATCTGGGACGACGCACACCCCGCTAATCCGTCGCGCTAACCCGGATCAGCCGGAGAATCGTCGTGATGTAGCTGAAGGCGAACTTCACCAGGTTCCGCTTGCTCTCCCCGGCTTTTCGCTTCTCAAAGGTGATCGGCACTTCCAGAATCCGCGTCGCCCCACGCCGCGGCGCCCGGATCAGGATCTCCTGAATGATGTCGAAGTTGTCACACTTCAGCCGCATCGGCTTCAAATACTTCGCCCGGTACAAACGGAAACTGTTCGATACGTCCTTCACCCGCAGCCCGAACACCAGGCGGTAGGTTACGTTCACCACCCAGCTCATAAAGATCAGAATCGCCGGGTTCTCGGTTACGCCGCCGTCCACGTACCGCGACCCGATGACGAGGTCGCCCTCGGGGCGCCGCTCCCACAACAACCGCAACTGCGCCGGATTATGCGATCCGTCGGCGTCCATGAACAGGATGAACTCGCCTTGGGCCTCGGCAATGCCCGTCCGCACGGCGTCTCCGTAGGCGTTCCCGTTCGCCCGCGGCACATGCCGCACCCCCTGCTCCCGGCACACCTCGCCCGTATGGTCCAGCGGCGTCTGCGTGTCGACAATCAGGATCTCGCTCGCCGGGCTCAGCGCCTCCACCTGGGCCTTCAGCTTCGGCAACAAGAGGGCTAACGCCTCCGCCTCCCGATAGGCAGGAATCACTACGGAAAGATCGATCATTTCTTCTCTTCAGGCCTGCCCGCAAGCCAGACTTTCCCTGTAAAACGGTTTCCCACGGTG
>JAINDL010000092.1 GCA_019931245.1 Bryobacteraceae bacterium CoA2 C42 | reverse complement strand
GCGATGGGGAAGCGGTCGTCGCCGGAGCGGGTGCGGGCGAGCCAGTCGGGGTGGGCTTCGAAGATGGGTCCGCGGCCACCGGGGCCGGGGAAGTAGTGGCTGTAGCCGCCGACGAAGCCGTATTCGGCCCAGGGGAAGACGGCGATGCCGGCTTGGCGGCCCTCTTCGAGGAGTTCGGCGAGGACGTCGCGGTTTTGGAAGCTGGGGTCGGTGCGGATACCGGTTTCACGCTCGAAGACGTCGCTGGGCCAGAGGGGGTAGCCGCGGGACCAGACGTTGACGAAGGCGGCGTTGCAGTTGGCGGCGGCGAGGGACTGCATCATGTCGCGGATGGATTGGCGGGAATCGAGGGAGGAGCGGTCGACCCAGACGGCGCGGAGTTCGGGGGCGGGGAGGGCGGGGGTGGGGAGGAGGGCGAGGAGGAGGAGGGCGAGGGGACGCATTGGTTTTAGTTTACGGCGAGCGGGAGCAGCGCGGGCGGAGGTACTTAGTCGTTGTGCCTACTCTAAGGCCGATGGCACCTATTCCCGTACGCGGGTTCCAGCGAAAAATGGAACTTTTGAGGGATAGGTGGTTACACGGGCGGCGGCGAGAATCAGGACAAAAGTACTTATCCAGCGAGGGACGGCCGGCCAACGGGCGGGCTGGGCGGGTTACGCCATGCGCTGGGACACTTCTCAAACCCTTACTGATAATTCAGGAGATTTCATGATCAGTAAAATAGATCGGCGAGGCAACGTGGCGAGGATGCGGAACTTGGGGGCGGGCCTGTTTTGGCTGGCTTCAGCGATGAGCTTGTTTGGGCAAGAGGACAAGCTGGCGCCGGATCTGGCGGGGGTGGGGGCGGAGGAGACGGTGGATGTGATCATCCAACTGGAGGAGGAGCCGGCGGGGCGCGGGGCGCGGCGGGGCTTGGCATGGGCCGGGTTGGCGGGTGGTTTGAATTTGAGCGCGCACCGGCCGGCGAAGGAGTTGGGGTTGATTGGGGGCGTTTCGGCGCGGGTTAGCGGGGCGGGGTTGGCGGCGCTGGCGCGGGATAGCCGGGTGAAGTATGTATCGCCGGACCGGGAGGTGGGGGCGACGCTGCAGCATGCGATTCCGGCGGTGGGGGCGAACGTGGCGCAGGCGGCGGGGTTTGACGGCCGGGGGATTGGGATTGCGGTGATTGACAGCGGGGTGAACCCGCATCCGGACTTGACGGGCGAGGAGTGCGCGAAAAGCAAGGTGGTATATCGGGAGAACTTCATACCTCCCGCAGACGAGCCTTCCGGGATAAGGACGTTATTGGCGAGGGGCTTCCCTGATTATTTTGGGCACGGCACCCATGTTGCAGGCATCCTGGCGGGCAATGGGAGTTGTGTCTGGGAGAACAAGGGCGAGGCAGTGATTGGTGGAGTTCCGGCGCCGCAGGCCAGATTCGTGGGGGTAGCCCCGAAGGCGCACCTCGTTGACCTGCGGGTGCTCAGCATGCGGGGTGAGGGGAGGGATTCTTGGGTCATCGAGGCGATCGACCGAGCCATTCAACTGAAGACGCAGTACAACATTCGCGTGATCAATCTTTCGCTCGGCCGTCAGGTAAGGGAGTCTTATGTGCGGGATCCACTTTGCCAGGCGGTGGAACGAGCGTGGCAGGCGGGGATCGTCGTGGTGGTGGCGGCGGGTAATCGGGGCCGTCTCGAAACGGTGACGGACAAGGCTGGCAGGAGCTATCCGATCAGTGGTTATGGGACGATCGGGTCCCCTGGGAATGATCCATATGTGATTACGGTGGGGGCGATGCGGGATATGGGGACGCCGTCGAGGAGCGACGACCTGATGGCTTCGTTTAGTTCGAAGGGGCCGACGGGAATCGACCGGATTGTAAAGCCGGACCTGGTGGCGCCGGGTAACCGAGTGGTTTCGGCGGCTGCTCTGCAGAATTTGGCTCCCATCCAGAGCTATCTTATCGGTATGTTTCCGAAAAACCGGACAAACGTGATTGATCCTCTAAAAACTCTTCCCGGTTTCGCTAGCGGAGGTTCATTACTCGAACTCAGCGGGACGAGCATGGCGACACCGATGGTGGCGGGAGCGGCCGCTTTGTTAGCGCAGAAGTTTGGGGCGACGATTACGCCGGATGCGATCAAGGCTAAGTTGATGAAGTCGGCCACCAAGACTTTTCCGACCCGCAGTACTTTTGGGGCGCAGACGATTCAGTACGATATGTTCACGGTGGGGGCGGGGTATCTTGATGTAAGAGAGGCGCTGAACAACACGGAGGCGGCTCCGGCCGGGCGGGCGGCGCTCTCGCCGACGGCGACCTACACCTGTGGAACACAGGGGGGCTCGAACTGCGTGAAGATTGTGCATACCCAGAACTCGCTGTTCTCGAGTTCGTCGAGCAACGCGGCGATATGGGGAGAGCGGTCGGTGTGGGGTGGTTCGGTGCTGTGGGGGGATAGCGTACTGTGGGGCGATAGTTTGGTTTGGGGCGACTCGCGGAACACGGGATTCAGTGTGCTGTGGGGGGATAGCGTGCTGTGGGGGGATAGCGTGCTGTGGGGGGATTCCGAGCGGCTCGAGGCGTTGGTGGGAATTCTGGGTAACGGGGATCGATAGCGGACGCAGGCGCCGGAATTGCAATACGATACGGGGAGGGTTCTCGTACCTTTTCGGCGCCTGCCTTCTTTTCTTCTTTGCGGTTTGAGCTTATCAGCACAGCCGCAGTACGACTTACTCCCTGAAGGCGGGAACTTAGAAGGGGATCATTGCTTCGCGCGATCTGGGGATGAAAGACGGCAAGGTGGCGGCGGTGGCCGCTTCCATTCCGGCGGCGCAGGCGCGGAAGACGATTCTGATTCCGGGGTTGTAAGTGACTGCGGGGCTGATTGATCTGCACGCGCGCGTTTTTGGGGGACGGGCGGGCATATGCTGACGGGGGGAATTCGAGCATTCACCCGGATAGCTTCGCGCAGAGGGCGGGGCCGGGGGCTCCGGCGATGGGGAAGCGGTCGTCGCCGGAGCGGGTGCGGGCGAGCCAGTCGGGGTGGGCTTCGAAGATGGGTCCGCGGCCACCGGGGCCGGGGAAGTAGTGGCTGTAGCCGCCGACGAAGCCGTATTCGGCCCAGGGGAAGACG
>JAINDL010000187.1 GCA_019931245.1 Bryobacteraceae bacterium CoA2 C42 | reverse complement strand
TGCGGCCGGCGCGTTCGAGTTGGGCGAGGATCTCTTCGGCGGTGGGCAGGCGGTTGCCCGTGTCGTAGCCTTCGGCGCGGAGCCGGTTGAGCACCTGCTCGAGACTGGGGGCGAGATTGAGGTAGCTAGCGCCGAGGTTTCGCTTGCCGGGCGGGTTGTTGTAGTAGAGAATGGCGAGCCGCTTCTGGGCGTTGGGTTTTTCAGCGAGGTTGAGCCAGCGGCGGGCCCGGCGGGCGGCCATTTCGACACGCTCGGGGATGGGGACGGTGACGGCGATGGCCCCGTCGGGGCCGGACTCGGTGGTGGCCACGAGGATGGGGTCGGTTGCCCCGTTGCGCTCTGGTTCGTTGAGTGAGGTGGCCACGCGATCGGCGGGAATGCCGCGGTCGGTTTCCGCCCAGACGGCGTAGGGGTCGCGGGTGATGATCCAGGAGATGACGTGGAGGTTCTGCTTTTCGAGGAATAGCGCGTCCTCGGGTTTGGAGAGGCTGAGGGTGGAGGAGAGGAGAATGCGGGGCGGATCGTTGGCCGGCGCGGCGAAGACGGGTTCGGTGGTGTGGTGCGGCCAACCGAAGACGCCAGCGGCGGCAAGGCCTTGCTTTTCGAGGGCGGCGAGGAGGGCGTCAACGGCGGCCGTGTCGCGGTTCTTCAGGTAGGTGGAGAAGAACGTCACGACAGCGAGGGGGCCGAGATTGGGTTTAGCGGCGCGATACCAGGCGAGGTATTCGCTGAGGTTGGCGAAGGTACGCGGGGCATCCGGGTGGTATACGCCGAGCTTGGGAGCTTCGCGAGGCGGGCCGATGGCGAGGTTCGCCGGGCCGCCGGATTCGACATAGAGCGCGGCGAAGAAGTTGAGCAGGTTCTCTTCTCCGCCGTTCTGCCAGTACGGGAGGAGACGGCGGAGGAGGGGAAGCGGCGGTTCGATTCCCCAGCCGCGTTGCACGGTGTCCGGCACGTCGGTGGCAACGCGGAGGCCGCCGCGGATGGCGGCAAGAGCGGATTCCTTCAGGCGGGCGAGGAAGGCGGGCGAAGGATGTTCAAGAAAGAGAACCTTCGCTTGGCGAAGACGTTCGGCGGAGAGGGTTTCGTTGGCGATGGTGCAGGTGAAGACATCGCCGTATTTGGCTTCAAAGGCGCGCAGGGCCGCGGGCGCGACCTGGGAGTTGCGCAGAACGAGTATGGCATTCGGCTTCTGCGCGGCGAGTAGGGGGGCCAGCGCAAGGAGAGCAAGGGCGAGTCTCATGGTGACCTCAGAGCCGGAGACGGAAGCCGGCAAAGACGGTGCGGCCCGGGGTGATGAAGTTGAGGTAGTAGCGGCGGTCGAGAATGTTGTCGGCCGTGGCGATTAGCGAGAAGCGGCGGGTGAGTTCGTAGGAGACGGTCGTATCCATTTCAAAAAACGGATTCCAACTGCCGGGGACGCCGGAGACGATGTCGGTATTGGTGTCGGTGGAGAAGACATCGCCGACGTAGCGGCCGGACCAGGTGACGCTCCATCGGTTGCGGGCGGCGGTGACCAGGTAGGTGGCCGTGTGTTTGGGAACGAAGGGGATGCGGCGGCCAACGGTGGCCGGGAGAGCGTCGTTGCGGGTGATGACCGAATTGGTAAAGGTATACGACTCCCGGAACTGGAGCCAGGGGAGGACCTGCTGGCGGGAGGCGAGTTCGGCGCCACGGGTGCGGCCGAGACCAGCATTGGTGAGGCGGCGGGTGCGGCCGGTGGCGTCGAGACCGAAGTCGGTAGTGCGATAGATGAGGTCGCTGACGCGGTTCTCAAAGACGGTGGCTTCGATGGAGTGCCGCCCGCCGAAGGAGCGGACGAGACCGCCTTCATAGGCGAGGAGGCGTTCCGGGAGGACATTGGGATTAGCCAGCAGGAGAGATCCAGCGAGGGTGAGGTCGCGATAGAGCTCATAGACGGAGGGGTTACGGAAAGCATTGCCGACGCTGCCGCGGACCTGGAGGTTGCCAGGGAGGGTGTAGGAGGCGGCGATCTTGCCGGTGAAGGCGTTGGTGGAGCGTTCGGGGTACGGGGTGATGGGGAGGTTAACGCCGGTCTGATTGCCGCCTTCGTAGGTACGCCAGTAGTCCCAACGGCCCCCGGCGACAACGTTCAAGCGGTCCGAGAAGGAGCGCTGATATTGCACGTAGCCGGCCTGATTGAAGGCCTTGCCTTTGGCTTGGGAGTCGAAGGGGCCGCCGTTCTCGCGGAAGGCGTAGTTGGGAACGTTCTGGCCGGCGATGCGGGCGCGGTCGTGGCGGGTTTCAGCACCAAAGATAAAGTTCTGGCCGGCGGCGTTGTGGCTGGCCTGGACGTTGCCATAGACGGCTTGGTTGGTTTGATTGACGTAGTTGCCGCCGCCGGAGATGAGCGTGGCGTTGGCGGCGGGAGTAACGTACCAATCGCCGGGGCTACGATTGAGACCAGCGGCAACGCGCAGATTCCAAGCCGGGGAGAGCGTGGCGAGCAATTGGGTTTGGAAGATGTGGAGGACGGCGCCGGTGGGAGTACCGAGGAAGTTCGCGGGGGTGACCGAGAGACGGCGGAGAACGCCGTCGTCGAGGAAGGAGACCGTGCCGGAGTCGACAACGCGTCCGTTGGCGTCGCGCAGGTTGGAGGTGTAGGCATCGTAGCCGTCAGCGCGCGACTGGCGCATGTACTGGAAACTGGCGAAGACTTTGGGCGTGATGGCGTACTCGGTGCGGAGCCGGAGGGCTTCCTGGGAGAACCAGTTGTCGCCGCGCTTGCCGACTTCATAGGTAGTGCCGCCGGTGGCGGTGGGCCAGCGGAAGGCGCCGGTGACTGGAGTGCCGCCGGTTAGCGTGGCCGAGGGACGAAGGATCTCCTGCGATTGATAGCCGCCGGATTGAAAGCGGCTGTAGCCCAGGCTGACGCCGAGTTTGTCGAAGAAGCGGTCGGCGGCCCGAACGGAGTAGTTGGTGGTGTCGCGGTTGCCGTACTGGCCAAAGAGTTCGAGTTGGCGGCGGTCGACCGGCCGCGTGATCATGTTGACGACGCCACCCATGGCGTTGCCGCCGTAGAGAGAGGAGAAGGGGCCGCGGGCGACTTCGACGCGCTCCATCTCGCTAGGGGCGAATGTGGACCAGTTGACGCTGCCGATGTAGGAGTTGTTAATGGGCTGACCGTCGACGAGGATGAGGGTGCGGGATTGGCCGCCGCGGCCGGAGAAGCCCCGAAGGCCGAGGCCGAAGTCATTGTCGTTGGGACCTTTGGAACGAAGGCTATTGACGCCTTCCATGAGAGCCAGGGCCTGGTCGATTTGGCGAATGTTGCGAGACTCCAGTTCCTGCCGGGTGACGACGGAGGTGGAGACGGGCGATTTGTCGATCTCCATGGCGGTGCGAGTGCCGGTGACGGTGACGGTGGTTTTGAGGGGGTCGAGTCCAGAGGTGGGGGCCTGGGCGTAGAGGAGAGCGGAGAGCAGCAGGAAAAGCAAAGATCGAACCATAGTTGATAACGATAACACGATATCGAAACTCCGACTACGCTGACGATGACGCCACATTCACTAAATGGCTGAGAGCATCAATCGGAAGTACGTCATCTGCCTCACAGGGATCTCTGTTGTGATCCTTGGAGTTGGCGTTCTGCTCCGTCCGAAGACACCGGCGCCGAAACCGCCGTCGTCGTCCGAGACGGCGAACCTGCAGCGGTTGGTGCGTCGGGTCGAATTGCGGAACATGGGCAGGTACTTCGCCGAACGGGCTAGCGCAGTGGCGGAACATCTTCGCTACTTGCCGGAGACGCAAGCGAGCGGTGTCTATTGGGAGAAAGCCGGGCAGGTGATCTCCTCCAGCCAGCAGTTGCCAGTGCGGGCGGTGCAGACCGAATCGCTGGCCGTACCGCCGCTGGCATCGCAGGAGGAGTCGACCGGGGGGCGCTGGGTGCTGATGGCGTGGAAGGAAGCGGGGCAGGAGCCACCGGAGTGGATCACGGCGATTGACGGTGGCCGGTGCGAGTCAACCTGCGACGGGGAGAAGTACCGAAAGCTGATCATGAACTCGGCGTTGACGCCGACTATGCTCGGGGCGGGGGTGTTCAACCTGGACAGAGTGCTGGTTGGATTGGGGGCGAAGTGCGGTTCGGGCATGCATGTGATTTCGTCGACGAATTTCCGGGAGTTGCTGACGACTTTCTAGGACGACCAACACAGGCTTCAAGGGACGCAGGGAGTAGCCGTGAGGATCGAGGAGGAGAGCTTGTTTGTGAAGGAGACCGCGACGACCGGCGCGGGGTTCGCGGCGGGGCTGCGGCCTGGGCACTTCATATCGGGGGTTCGCGACGCAGCGCAGCCTTTAGAGTGGCTGGAAGGCGAGCGGGAGACTCCCTTGGCCGTGCGACGAAGCGGACGGAAATTGAACCTTACGAAGAACGAGAGCGGGGGTCTGGAGGTGCTGCCTCCTCCGGCCCCCGCCCTGTATGTTAAGAGTGGCAGCGCCGCTTACCGCGCAGGGCTGCGGACCGGTGACCGGCTGGTGCAACTGTGGTTCCCGCAAATCTCGAAGTTACTGATAAATTGAGGGTTGCCTTTCGTTCTTAGATTCCCTTGTTCGCCTCCGTTAGTGGCACTGGCGGCGACTTTCTTGGCTTTCTTTCGCCAGGGTACGGCGCTTCAGTTTGACATTCTGGCCCTTCGTCAACAGCTTGGTGTTCTGCAACGGTCGGTGAAGCGGCCGAAACTGACGGCCGCTGATCGATTCCTGTGGGCCTGGTTGTCGGCGGTCTGGGAGGATTGGTAACCGAGTGCCGCCATCATGAGGCCGGCGACGGTGATCGGGTGGCATCGCAAGGGCTTCGGCCTCTTCTGGACGTGGAAGATTCGGCGAGGGAGGCCGGGGCGACTGGCAGTCCCGGCGGACGTCCGATCCTTGATTCGTACGATGAGCCGGGACAACCAGCTCTGGGGCGCACCGCAGATTCACGGCGAACTGCTCAAGCTTGGCATTGCCGTGGGCGAGACGAGCGTCAGCAAGTACATTGTCCGCCACCGCAAACCGCCATCGCAGACTTGGCGGACCTTCGTCGACAATCACGTCAAGACCATGGTGTGGGTCCACTTCTTTAGGGTGCCGACGATCCGATTCCAGGTGCTGTATGTGTTTCTGGTGCTGGCACACGACCGGCACCGCATTCTCCACTTTGCCGTGACCGCTCATCCCACTGCGGAGTGGACCACGCAGCAACTCAGGGAAGCCTTTCCCTGGGACACCGCGCCCCGCTATTTGCTGCGCGATTGCAACCGGATCTTCGGGAAACCTTTCGTGGACCAAATCGAATCCATGGGGATAAAACAGGTGCTGTCGGCACCGCGTTCCCCCTGGCAATGAGCTTATGTTGAACGCGTCATCGGCTCCATCCGTCGCGAGTGCTTGGACCACGTAATCGTGTCCGGCGAAGGGAGCTTGTCCCGTCACCTGCAAAGTTTCGTGGACTACTATCATCGGAGCCGGACGCACCTG
>JAINDL010000095.1 GCA_019931245.1 Bryobacteraceae bacterium CoA2 C42 | reverse complement strand
TGGCGTTGGCACAGGACGCTGCCAACCTGTTTGCCGCCTTCGAGGGCGGCGCCGGCGCAGCAGTGGTGGCCGTGGCCAACGCCATCCCCTACTCCGTCCAACTCATCTGGGAAGCCTTCCGGCAGCGCGAGCACGAAGCCGGCTCGGACTGGCAGCAGCGCATCCGGCCGCTGGTCGCCCTGGTGGAAGCGCACGGGGTACCGGCGCTGAAGTGCGCCATGGATTGGAACAGCTACTACGGCGGCATCCCCCGCCTGCCCTACACGCCAGTGGCGGAATGGATCAAGCCGGCGATTACCGCCGCGCTGCACGATCTCAAGAGTTGATATGATCGGGATCCATGAAAACGATCCTAGGAATCCTGATGCTGGCCGCGCTGAGCTTCGGCCAGGCGGAAAACGAAGTAAAGGCGGCGCACGCCGAGTATGTGAAGGCGGCCAAGGCGGGCGACACCGCGACCCTCGATAAGCTGTTTGCGCCCGAGCTGCAGTACAGCCATTCGAACACCCTGCTCGAAGACAAGGCGACCGCGCTGGCGGCGATTGCCAAGGGCAAGCCGAACTTTCAGGTGCACAGTGAGTCGATCAAGGTCTACGGCAAGACGGCCACCATCCGGGCCCGCGTGACTTCAATCGCGAACCCGAATGTGGAATTGACCGTGCTGCTCGTGTGGGTGAAGAACGGCAAGCAGTGGCAACTCGTGCAGCGGCAGACGACGCGGCTGCCGGCCAAGAGCTAGTTAGATATAGGCCACCGAGCCGTCGACGCGGTAATCAAAGCCGCGCCGCCACGGCTTGGGCGGCATCCGGCGAAGGGCGTCTTCATTGAGTTCGACGCCCCAGCCGGGCTTGGTGGGCAGCGGGATGTAGCCGTCCTTCACCATAAGCGGCTCTTTGAGTAGGTCCTTGCGGGGCGAGACGTCGTCGGGGTGGTATTCAAGGACGAAGAAGTTCGGGGTGGCCGCGGCGAAATGCACGTTGACCACCGTGGCGAGCGGGCCCATGGGGTTGTGCGGCGCGACCATGACGTAGTGCGCCTCGGCCATGGCGGCGATCTTGCGCATCTCCCACAAGCCGCCGCAGACGCAGATATCGGGCTGGATGATATCGAGCGACTGGTTGGCGAGGATCTTGCGGAACTCGTGCCGCGTGTAGTTGCACTCGCCGCTGGCGAGCGGGATGTTGACGTGGTCGGCGAGCTTTTCCATGGCGTCCTCGTTTTCGGGGCGAATGGGCTCTTCGAGCCACGCCGGATGATAGGGCTCGATGGCCTTGGCGAGGCGAACGGCACGGCTGACTTCGAGGAAGCGGGCGTGGATGTCGCAGCCGATGTCGATATCGGGGCCAACGGCCTCGCGCACGGCGCGGACGCGGTTGGCGGCGCCGAGGGTGACCGCGTTGTAGGAGATCTGGTTGTCACGCGGCGGCTGCGGGCGCATCTTCAGGCAGGTGTAGCCGTACTTGGCGACGAGCGCCTTGGCGTTGGCGGCGATCTCATCGGGGGTGTTGCCGCCCACCGACTGATAGACGCGGATCTTCTCGCGCACCTTGCCGCCGAGGAGCATGTAGACGGGCAAGCCGGCCGATTTGCCGGCGATGTCCCAGAGGGCGTGTTCGATGCCGGAGATGGCGGCGTTGACGACGAGCCCCCCGGGGAACCGGGTGAAGTTCATCATCAGGTTGTAGAGGTGTTCGATGTTGCGCGGGTCCTGGCCGACCAGCCAGCTTTTGAAGTCGGCGACGACGGCGGCGGTGGCCTCGTCCGGACCGCAGGAGTAGGCTTCGCCGATGCCGGTGTGGCCCTGGTCGGTTTCGACCTTGACGAAGCAGGTGTTGCGGGTGCCTGTGCCGACGAGGATGGTCTTGATGTCGGTGATCTTGAGCGCGGGCCGTCCCCCGGGCTGGGCGGCCTGGAGCGCGGGCACGGCGCTGGCGGCGAGGGCGTGTTCAAAGAAAGAGCGGCGTTTCATCGTGCCGTGAATTCTATCAGACCGGGAATTCCGTTGCTTGTTTTGCGGATTGATTACATCAACTAATTAGATAACCACTATTCGATCTTTGAATTGGTGTTATTGAATTTCTACCCTAAAATAGGAATGAACGCGTTGCACTTCTTCGCAGCGTGAACCAACGATCCCGCTAGCCTCCCTGTCTGCGGCTACTGATTCCAGTATTTCCAAGAATTCCAAAATCTCGACTAAGGAACTGAATTTCGTGAAGAGAACCAGTATGCTATTCGTGTGTTCGTACGCAGTAATGACGTTCACCCAGCCTTTGGCCGCACAGGCACAGGATCCGCCGAAGGCTACCTACCGGATTGCGATGAACCAGGATAGCTTCTTCGGCTTCTACCCCACTGTGTATGGGGCCTTTCGCATTAATGACAAGATAGATGCCACGGCGTATGGCATCTTCTGGACCACGCCTTCGTTCGGCACGGGCGGTGGTGGTGGTCTCTGGACCGAGGCGGGCGGCGGCGTCAACCTGAAGACGTTCGACGGGAAGTGGACATTTACCCCGCAACTCGGCATTTTGAATGGTAGACTGCTTTCGAACGGCAGCTTCCCGATGGCTTTTGAAGGCATTGTGCCGAACATCACCTCCAACGTCAACACGGATCGGTTTGAGGGGGAGTTTTACATGGGCCGGTATACTTCGCTCCGCTCCGGCCGCGTATCCGGCCCGAACAATACGCTGGTACCCGCGGGCGTGCAGAATAACTTCCTGCACTGGTGGATCAACGGCGGCGTGAAGGCATCCAAGAACTTCAGCATCGGCGTCCACTATGAGTCACTCGGCTCGAACCCCAGCGCTGGTCCTTCGTCGAGCGTATACCGCTGGCTTGGACCCTATGTGCAGGCTAACATGTCGGACGGTTTCTCTCTGCGTTTCTCGGCCGGGCCTGACATTCTCGACCGGGCTCCGACGGATGGGACGGGTTCGTTCTATAAGCTGAGCGCGATTTACACGTTCTCGAAGTAACAGAGCTAAACGTTAACTATCGACTTACGCCGGGCAGGATCGCTTGCCCGGCGTAAGCCCATTTAAGCGCCCAGGAGATCGCAGGGGTTGGCGGAGACCGCCTGTATGCCGAGGATAGCGAACCCGCCCCTCCGCGGGCCAATAGATAATTTCAATCGCTTGAATAGCAAGCTTCGATTTCCCATAGAGATACCGGCGTAGCATGATGGCTATCAAAGCTCTGTCGCAAGCCGTTCTTTCTGGCGCGGCTTTTCCCACACCCCACTCCACGCGAGGTATTTCATGAAAAAGGTTTTCACCGCAGGTTTGATCGGCGTTGCCGCGACGGGATCGTTGCTGGCACAGGCCACGGAAGCCGCTCCCACGACCGAACAGCTTGCGTCTCAGATCGCGGCGGCGCAGTCGGCCGCTGACAACGCCTGGATGATGATGAGTTGCGCCCTGGTGCTGCTGATGACCGGCCCCGGCCTGGCCCTGTTCTACGGCGGGTTAGTCCGCAAGAAGAACGTGCTGGGTACCCTAATGCAGAGCTTCATCCTGATGGTGGTCGCCACGGTCATGTGGGCGCTCTTCGGCTATTCGCTGTCCTTTGGAGACGGCAATGCCTTTATCGGCGACATGCGCTTTGCCATGATGAACGGCGTGGGCATGGAGCCAAACACGGACTACGCGGCCACCATTCCCCACCTGACCTGGATGGCCTTCCAGATGATGTTCGCCATCATTACCCCGGCCCTGATCACCGGCGCCTTCGCCGAACGGATGAAGTTCAGCGCCATGCTGTTGTTCACCATCCTGTGGAGTCTGCTGATTTATTACCCGATGGCGCACATGGTATGGGGTAAGGGCGGCATGTTGAACGCCTTTCTCGGCGGGTCGATTCCGACTCTGGACTTCGCGGGCGGCACCGTGGTCCACATCACCTCTGGGGTCTCGGCTCTCATCTGCGCCATCGTCATGGGCAAGCGCCTGGGCTATCCCACCGAACCGATCCGGCCTCACAGCCTGGTGCTGAGCTTCATTGGTGCTTGTCTGCTCTGGTTTGGGTGGTTCGGGTTCAACGCCGGTTCGGCCCTGGCGGCCAACGGCCTGGCGGCGAGCGCTTTCGTGGCGACCCACTTCGGCGCGGCGGCCGCGGCCCTGGGCTGGCTGCTGGCCGAATGGTTCCAGCACGGCAAACCGAGCGTCCTCGGCGGCATCTCCGGTTGCGTGGCGGGCTTAGTGGCCATCACCCCGGCTTCCGGCTTCGTGAAGCCGATTCCGGCGCTGATCATCGGCTTCGCGGCTGGTATCGTCTGCTACTTCGCCGTGGTGAAAGTGAAGAACATGCTCGGCTATGACGACTCGCTCGACGCCTTTGGCGTGCATGGCGTGGGCGGAACGCTCGGCGCCATCCTCACGGGCGTCTTTGCCACCAAGGAAGTGAACGCTCTGAAGGATTCGGCGGGCAATGCGATCAACACCGGTCTGGTGGACGGCAACGGCGGTCAGGTGGTCAACCAGTTGCTCGGCGTCGGGATCTCGTGGGCTATCGCGATTGTCGGATCGTTCATCATCCTGAAGGTTGTCGACGTGGTGGTCGGTTTGCGCGTGACCAGTGATCAGGAGACGATGGGTCTCGACCTGAGCATGCACGGGGAAGAAGGATACAATCTCGAAGCGTAAGAGCGGAGGCCACGAACATGAAAAAGATTGAAGCCATTATTCAGCCGTTCAAGCTGGAAGAGGTCAAGGAAGCCCTGAAGACGATCGGCATCGACGGGATGACGGTCATCGAAGTGCGCGGGCACGGCCGCCAGAAGGGACACAAGGAGGTCTACCGCGGACAGGAATATCAGGTAGACCTGTTGCCGAAGGTCAAAATCGAGATGGTCGTGCCGGACTCCCGCGCCGACGAAGTCATCTCGGCGCTGACAACGGCAGCGCGGACAGGAAAGATCGGCGACGGGAAGATCTTTGTGTCCGAAATCGCCGATGCCATCCGCATTCGCAACGACGAACGCGGTGAATCCGCCCTCTAGTTCGGCGCTGGCCGGTATCCGCGCCGCCTTCTTCCAGGATTGGGACCCCGTTGCCGTCCTCTCTGGAAGAACGGCGGCGGTGGACCGGACTGTTGTGGCCGCCTTCGAGCAATATCTGGCTCCGGTTTATCCTTCCGGTCTGGCCCTGTTGGCGGTGGGCGGCTACGGCCGTCGGGAGTTGTTTCCCAACTCCGATGTCGATCTGTTGCTGCTGCTCGAAACCGCGCCCCACAATCAAATCACTCGGGATGCCCTCTCGACTTTCCTGCGCACGCTGTGGGATGCCGGTTTGCGGCTGAGCCACTCGGTGCACTCTCTCGAAGAGTGCTGCCAGTATCACCCCCAGAACGTCGAACTGAACATCAGTCTGCTCGACCAGCGTTACTTGTGCGGCGATCGGGCCGAGTACCACAAACTCGCTGGGCAGTTGCCGAAGTTCGTGATGAGCGAGCGGCCAACCCTCGTGCGCCACCTGATCCGCCAGGTGCGCGAGCGCCACGAAAAGTTTCACTCCACCGTCTACCACCTCGAGCCCAACGTCAAGGAGGCTCCGGGCGGTCTGCGCGACATCCATTCGATCGGCTGGCTCACCAAACTGCAGGACCCCGACCGCGAACTCCCCGACTGGCTTGCCGAGCTGGCCGAACCCTGTCGCTTCCTCTATGCCACCCGCTGCTACCTGCACTGGCAGGCCAACCGCGATCAGAATCTGCTGCAGTTCGATCTGCAGGAGTCCCTGGCGGCCGAACGGGGACTGACCCCGGCCGAGTTCGTTCGGCAATACTTCCTCAGCGCGCGCAAGATCCACCGCGGGCTGCTGCAGGCCGTTGATCTGTGCGAAACCCTGGTGCCGAGCGGCCTGCTCGGGCGCTTCCGCGACTGGCGGTCGCGGTTGTCCACCTCCGAGATTTCGGTTAATAAAGACCGGCTGTACCTGAAAAACGCCCAACTCCTCGAATCGGACCCCGATGTCGCCCTGCGGCTGATCCGCTTCTCCGCCCGGCACGGGCTGCCGCTTTCGGCCGACGCCGAACGCCGCCTGGAGGCCGCCCTGCCCACCCTGGCGGCGCACTTTGCCCAGCCCGGACCCGTTTGGAACTACCTGCGGGAGATCTTCGAACAGCCCCACGCCATGGCCGCGCTGCGCACCATGCACGAGTCCGGGCTGCTGGCCGCCATCCTCCCCGAATGGAAGCTCATTGAAGGGTTGGTCGTGCGGGACTTCTATCACCGCTACACCGTCGACGAGCACACGCTGATCGTCATGGAAAATCTGCTCGCCCTGCGAACCAACGCCGACCCCGCCCGGCGCCGGTTCGCCGGTCTGTTCGCCGAAATCCAGTCGCTGCCGGCGCTGCTGTTCGCCATCCTCATGCACGATGTGGGGAAGGGAATCGACGGGCCGACGCATGCCATGGAGTCCGCCCGCCTGGCGGCCGCCATCATGGAGCGGATTCAGGTGCCGGAAGAGGAGCGGCCGCTGATTCACTTCCTCATCGACCAGCACCTGGCGCTTTCGAGCGTGATGAACTCCCGCGACCTCTCCGACCCGGCCACGGCGGAGCATCTGGCCGGCCGGGTGGAGACCGTCGAACGGCTCCGGTATCTGACGCTGTTGACCTATGCCGATATCAGCGGCGTCAACGCCACCTCCATGAGCCCCTGGCGGCTCGAGCAGTTGTGGCGCGTTTATGCCGTCGGGCAGCGGGAGTTGACCCGGGAACTGGACACGGACCGCATTGGCGCTTCGGCCTCCCATCCGTTCCTCGAAGGCTTTCCGCAGCGCTATCTGCGCACCCACCGCGAAGCCGAGGTGGCCCAGCATATCGCCCTGGCCGAAAAGGCCAGCCAATCGGGCGTGGCCATCGATCTGTCGCGTCAGGGCGGCGTCTGGAATCTGGTCGTCATCACCCGCGACCGCCCCAAGCTCTTTGCCTCGCTGGCGGGCGCCCTCGCCGGCTCCGGCATGAATATCGTCAAAGCCGAAGCCTTCGCCAACCAGCGCGGCGAAGTGCTGGACTCCTTCACCTTTGCCGATCCCAACCGCAATCTCGAACTCAATCCACCCGAGATTGAGCGGCTCTGCCAGACCATCGAGCGGGTCGTGCTGGGAAAACTGAACGTCGCGAACCTGCTCGCCAGCCGGCGGCCGTCGCCCGCGGGCAAAGCCAAACCCGATATCCGTCCGGCCGTGCACGTCGACAATCAGGTCAGCGACCACGCTACTCTCGTCGAGATCAGCGCCGAGGACCGCCCCGGCCTGCTGTTCGACCTCGCCTCCACCATCTCGCAGACCGGTTGTAACATCGAAGTTGTGTTGATTGATACCGAAGCGCACAAAGCCATCGATGTCTTCTATCTGACCAGGGAAGACCGCAAGCTCTCTGCCGAGGAGTCGGTGGCGCTCGAACGGCGCCTGGACGAAGTGTGCCGGCGCTTCTAACCCGCCGCGGCCTGCTCGCGGGTCTGGCCGCCCCCGCGCCTCCGCGCCCGAACATTCTCCTGCTGCTGCCCGATCAGTGGCGGCCGGACTGGATGCCGGGCCAGCCCGGGATTCCGGTGCGCCTCCCGCACATCGAACAGTTGATGGCCCGGGGCGTCCGTTTTCTCAACGCCATCACCCCCTCGCCCCTGTGCGCCCCGGCCCGCGCCTGTCTCGCCTCCGGCAAAGAATACTCCCGCTGCGGCGTGGCCTCCAATCAGTTCGATTACCCGCTCACCCAGCCAACCTACTACCAACTCCTGCGCGATGCCGGCTACCACGTCATGGGCTGCGGCAAGCTCGACCTCCACAAAAAGACGCTCGACTGGGGCCTCGACGGCCGCCGTCTGCTGCGCGAATGGGGCTTTTCGGACGGCATCGACAACGCCGGCAAAATGGACGCCGTGCGCAGCGGCCTGCCCGCGCCCAAAGATCCCTACATGAAGCTGCTGCACGACCGCGGCATGGCCGCAGTGCACGTCAAGGATATGCGGGCCCGCAAAGCGCACGAGGGCACCTACCCCACCCCGCTCCCCGACGACCTCTACTGCGACAACTTCATCACCCGCAACGCCCTCACCCTGCTCGAACGCGCCCCGCGCGATCAGCCCTGGCACCTGGCCGTCAACTTCACCGGCCCGCACGACCCCCTCGACATCACCTCTTCGATGGAGCGCACCGCGCGCGACCGCACCTACCCCCAGCCCAACCGCAACACCCAGGCTCCCCCCGCCCACCACGTCGCCGTCCGCCAAAACTACTCCGCCATGTGCGAAAACATCGACCGGGGCATCGGCCAGATTCTGGCCGCCGTCGCCGCCCGCGGCGAACTCGACAACACCCTCGTCGTCTTCTCCTCCGACCACGGTGAAATGCTCGGCGATCACAATCGCTGGGGCAAACACGTCCCCTACCAGGCCTCCCTCGGCATTCCCCTCGTCCTCGCCGGACCCGGCGTCCGCGCCCGCGGCCGCAGCCGTGCTCTCGTCACGCTGATGGACCTCGCCGCCACCTTCCTCGACTTCGCCGGCCTGCCCGCTCCCGCCGCCATGGACAGCCGCACCCTGCGCCCCCTGCTCGCCGGCGCCACCCGGCGCCATCGCTCCCACCTCGTCGCGGGCCTCGAGGGCTGGCGTCTCGTCTGGGACGGCCGCTACAAACTCATCGAGGGTTTCGAGAAAGAGCCCCAGCTGTTTGACCTCCAGCGCGATCCATTAGAGAATTTAAATCTATGGGCACAGCAAACGCGGATCCGGACCCACTTGAAAACTCTGCTGCCTTCCTGAAATAATCTAATCCGGTCAAAATAATCCGATTTATACTGTCTATATATGAAGTCGCCTTCACCCGAGGAGCCGCGCCGCGGCTTTCTGATCGCCTCCATTAACGGCCTCATGGGCCTTATTACCGCCGCCCTGGCGCTGCCTTCGGCCGGTTATCTGCTCGGTGGCTCGAAAGCGAAACGCCCCGCCGACTGGGTTCCCGCCGGTGACCTCGCCAAACTGGAAGAGAACGTGCCCGAGCAGGTGATCTTTGAACGGGTGCGCCGCGACGGATGGAAGACGGTGAAAGAGAAGGCGAGCGCGTGGATGGTCAAGACCGCCGATAAACAGGTGGTGGCGTTCTCGCCGGTTTGCACGCACCTGGGTTGCGCCGTCAGCTGGGATGGGTCGGCGAAGAACTTTGCCTGCCCCTGCCACACCTCGAGCTTCGGCACCGATGGCAAAGTGCTGGCCGGACCCGCGCCGCGCCCGCTCGACCGCTTCGCCGTGAAGCTAGACGGCTCCACCATCCTGCTCGGCGAGATTCGCCCGGCTGACAAGGCCTAACCCATGCTGAAGCAAGTGCGCGCCTGGGTGGAGGAGCGGACCGGTCTGGAATCCGGCATCGCCCACTTTCTCAACGAAGATATTCCCGCTTCAAGCGGCTGGCATCAGGTGTTCGGCAGCATGGCCCTGTTCATGTTTCTGGTGCAGGTGTTCACCGGCATCATGATGGCGCTGAACTACGCGCCCACCACCGCCGAAGCCCACAGCAGCCTCCGCTACATCCTCACCGAACTGACCGCCGGACGCCTGATGCGCGGCTTGCACCATTGGGGCGCCAGCATGATGATCTGCATCGTCGTCCTGCACATGGTGCAGGTTTTTCTCTGGGGCGCCTATAAGAAACCCCGCGAAGCCACCTGGATGCTCGGCGTCGTGCTGCTCCTGTTGACGCTGGGCTTCGGCCTCACGGGCTACCTGCTGCCCTGGGACAACCGGGCCTACTGGGGCACGGTGGTGACCACGCAGATTGCCGCCAAGGCGCCGCTGATGGGTCCCTATATTCTGACGCTGCTCGGCAGTGAAGACGGGCAGATTGGCGCGGTCACCTTCGCCCGCTTCTACGCCGCCCATGTGCTGATTCTCCCGGCCGTGACGGCGCTGCTTGTCTTCCTGCACGTCTATCTCGTCCGCCGGCACGGCGTCGCCCCGGCCCCCGTCGAAACCGCCCCGCCCATCAAGTTCTATCCCCGGCAGGTCTTTAAGGACACCGTTGCCATCTTCGCGATGTTCGCCCTGCTCTTTGTCCTCGCCGTCGCCGTCCGCGTCCCGCTCGGCAAACTCGCCGACCCCAACGACGTGACCTACATTCCCCGGCCCGAGTGGTACTTCCTGTTTCTGTTTCAAGTCTTGAAGTACTTTGAAGGGCCGCTCGAAATCGTCGGCAGCATGGTGCTGCCCGGCCTCGCTGTCCTGCTGCTGTTCCTCACGCCGTTCATCGACCGCGGCAAGGCCATCGCCTTGCGCCAGCGCACGGGCGCGATTGGCGTCCTACTGCTCTCGCTGATCGGTTGGGGCGCGCTGACGGCCGCCGCCCTCTCCACCACCCCGCACCGCGATTCCTGGAAAGGCTTCACCGCCGAAGAGATGGCCGCCATCGGCACCTTCCGCCAGGCCGCCTGCTGGCAGTGCCACTCCTCCACCCCCGGCGACTCCCGCCCCGGACCCAACCTCGCCGATATCGCCGTCCTCCGCGATCGCGACTGGCTCGTCGGCCACTTCAAACAGGCCAGCGGCCCGGCCGGCCAGGGCGTGAAGGATCTGCGGTGGCGGCAGTTGGCCACCTTCCTGCCGAAACTCGACGATGAAAACGTCGAAAGCCTCCACCGGACACCGCAATCGCTCGTCAACGGAGCCATGGTCTACCAGCAGAACAACTGCGGCGCCTGTCATCAGATCAACGGCGCCGGCATGAAGTCCGGCCCGCCGCTTAACGGCGTCGCCAAGCGATGGGACCGCAAGTGGATGGAGGAACACTTCCTCGATCCCGAAAGCAAATCGCCCGGAACGATCATGCCGGCCTACAAATTCTCCCCGGCCGACATGACCGCCATGCTCGATTACATGATGTCGCTTACTGACTAAGCGCCGCTTGCTGAAACGCGTGCCGCACCGGCGAATCGTCCGAGTTGGCGAACCCGGCCCGCTGCACCAGCAGCAGCAGCGCCACGCCCCGCTGCGGGTCGATCCATGCCTGCGTCCCGTACGCTCCGCCGTGGCCGAACGAACCCGGGCTCAGCCACTTGGTTACCCCCTGCGGCTCCCGCACCACGCACCACGCCAACCCCCAGCCGTGTCCGGGCGTAAACCCGGTCTTCAGGTCGCCGGATTGCAGCGTCGTCATCAGCCGGACGGATTCGGGCTTCAGATATCGCTTACCGTCCAGCGTGCCTTCGTTCAGGATCATGCGCTGAAAGCGCAGGTAGTCGGCCGCGGTGGAAAATAGCCCGCCGTTGGCCGCCGGGAACGGTTCGGGATCAAAGCCGGGCGGCAGCGTGGCCGGGCCCAGCTTGCCCGTGTCTTTATCCTTCCGCACCGGCCGGATCAGCCGGGCCTTCTGTTTCGCCGTCGGGAAAAACGTCGTGTCTTTCATCCCCAGCGGCCGGAACAGACGCTCGGCCAGGAATTTTTCAAACGGCTGCCCGGAGGCCACTTCGACGACATGCCCCAGCGTGTTGATGCCGCTCTGGCAGTACTTCCACTGGCTGCCCGGCGCAAACTGCAGCGGCTTGGCAAGGTAAGCCGGAATCAGATCGCCGAGCTTCCGCGCCGCCGCCCACTCGGCCGGCGTCGCTTCCGCGAGGCCCGAGGAGTGCGTCAGCAGGTGCTTCAGCGTGATGTTCGGATACTTGGAGAAGGACGGAATGTGCTTGGCCACCGGGTCGTCCACCGACAGCTTGCCCTCCTCCTGCAGCATCAGAATGGCCGTGCCGGCCACCGGCTTGGTCATCGAGGCGATCCAGAACAGGGAGTTCTTTTTTACCGCGCCCGTGGCCGCCAGGTGCGTGACGCCGTTCCGCGTGGCGATGGCGGTCACCGCGCCGGGAATCTCCTGGGCGTCGATCATCTTCTGCATGGCGGCGCGGATGGCGGCGTCCTGCGCGGGGAGCAGCGCCGGCAGCAGCACGGCGATAAGGAGGCTTCGCATGGCGTCAGCGTATCATGAAGGAAACATGCCCCAAGACTGGACGCGCCTGCGCGTCTTTCCGCTCAGCGAACGCAAAAGCCTCACCCGCGTCGAAGAAATTCTCCTCGATCCGGACGACGAACCGAAACCCGCCCCCCCCGCCGTGGCCGCCTGCGCGCAGAAGATTCTGGCCGCCCGCGAGCGCGGCGCCGCCGTCGTGCTCTTCTACGGCGCTCACCTGCTCCGCAACGGCGCGGCGCTCCTCCTCGACCGTCTGATGGCCCGCGGCTGGGTCACCCACGTCGCCACCAACGGCGCCGGCACCATCCACGATTGGGAGTACGCCTGGCTCGGCCGCTCCACCGAGAGTGTCGAAGAGAACGTCGCCACCGGCACCTTCGGCGCCTGGGACGAAACCGGCCGCAACCTGCACGTCGCTCTCCTGGCCGGCGCCCTGCGCGGCGAAGGCTACGGCGCCTCGCTCGGCCGCTTCATCGCCGAAGACGGCGTCACTCTGCCCGCCCCCGCCGAACTCGAACAGTCCATCCGCGACGAACCCCGCCACCCGTTGACGGCCGCCCGCGCCGACCTGCTCGCCGCCGCGCTCCCCGCCGGCCGCTACACCGTCGAACACCCGCATAAATCGGCGTCGATTCTCTACCACGCCTTCCGCCACGGCGTCCCCGCCACCGTCCACCCCGGCATCGGCTATGACATCATCGCCAATCATCCCCTCTTCAACGGCGCCGTCATCGGCCGCGCGGCGGGCCTTGACTTCCGCAGCCTCGGCGATTCGGTCGCCGCCCTCGACGGCGGCGTCGTCCTCTCCATCGGCTCGGCCATCATGGCCCCGCAGGTGTTTGAAAAAACCTTGAGCAATGTCAACAACCTCCGCCTCGGGGCGGGGCAGGGAATTGTCACCGGCCATGAGATCTACGTCGTCGACCTGCAGGACGGCGGCGGCTGGGACTGGACCCAGGGCGAGCCCCCGAAAACGAACCCGGCCTACTACCTGCGCTTCTGCAAGAGCTTTTCCCGCATGGGCGCGCCGATGCACTATGTGCAGCATGACAACGCCGCCTTCGTGCACAACCTCTACCGCGCGCTAGAGCGACTCGTCGCCTAGCCGCCGGTCGTGGTTCAGGTAGTTGCGGATGTAGTCGGCTACCGAGTCGGCGAGCGGCGTAATCGGCGCCGTGTAGCCGGCCTGGCGCAGCTTGTCGATGGTGGCGCAGGTCCGGTACTGATACTTGCCGCGCAACTGCTCGGGCATGGGAATGAACTCGATGTTGGGCTCGCGGTCGAGGGCGGCAAAGATGGCGCGGCCCAGGTCGAGCCACGTGTGCGCGTGCCCGGAGCCCAGGTTGAACAACCCGCCCGCCGCCGGTGTATCCGCCAGGTGAATCGACATGGCCACCGCGTCTTTGACGTATAAAAAATCGCGCTGCTGACAGCCGTCGGCGAAATCGGGCCGGTGGCTGCGGAACAACTCCAGCTTACCCGTCGTCCGAATCTGGTGGAACGCCTTGTGCACCACGCTGCGCATATCGCCTTTGTGGTCTTCGTTCGGCCCGAAGACGTTGAAGTACTTGAGGCCAACCACCCGCCCGGCGAAGCCCGCGGCAAGGGCGTACTGGTCGAACAGGTGCTTCGAGTAGCCGTACATGTTGAGCGGGCGGAGCGAATCCAGCGGGAGCGCTTCGCGGAAGTCATCTTCGCGGGCGCCGTAGGTGGCGGCCGAGGAGGCATAGACGAAGCGGGCGCCTTTGGCCAGCGCCCAGTGCGCCAGCGTCTTCGTGTAGGCGAAGTTATTCCGCATGAGAAACGCGGAGTCTTTTTCGGTGGTGGCCGAACAGGCGCCGAGGTGGAAGATGGTGTCGATCTCGTCCAACTGCGGCAGTGCCGTCAGAAGATCTTCGCCGTCGATGTAGTCGAGG
The DNA here is from genome assembly GCA_019931245.1 of Bryobacteraceae bacterium CoA2 C42. GTDB lineage: Bacteria > Acidobacteriota > Terriglobia > Bryobacterales > Bryobacteraceae. The sequence goes on along the minus strand of JAINDL010000095.1, from coordinate 14,623 downwards.
AACCGCAGCGGCGCCAGGTTCCGCCATTTCTCCGACAAGTCGAGGCGGTCCGCCACGAGAATGTTCTGGTAGCCAAGCTGATTGAGCCGCCAAACGATGGCGCTGCCGATCATGCCGGCGCCGCCGGTGACCAGAATACGGCGGGAGGATGCTATGGGCATAGTTAAAGTTCGATTATCCCCGAATCGGCTCCGCGCTGCCCGCGACGGTCATGGGCCTCACGCCCGTGTCCGTAAAAAATGGTCGGGGCGAGAGGATTCGAACCTCCGGCCTCCTGGTCCCGAACCAGGCGCTCTACCAGGCTGAGCCACGCCCCGAAGACAATAGGATAGCGCGTTCGCACCCCATCCAGCAACATTCCGCAAAAACTCCCTCGTTTGTGCGATCCTACCCATGAATCTTCCCCTTGCCAGCCATCCCGGACGATCTCCGCTTCGCCATCCGCCTGCTCGCCAAGCAGCCCGGTTTCGCCTCAGTCGCCCTACTGACGCTGGCGTTGGGAATCGGCGCCAATATCATCATCTTCGCGCTCGTCAATAGCGTTCTCCTGCGCCCACTCCCCTACACCCAGCCCGACTCCCTCGTCCACCTCTCCGGCGTCCCCACCCCCGATGGCAAAGAGCAGCAGGGCATCTCCATGCCCGACCTCCTCGATTACCGCCAGCACTCCCAAACCCTCGCCGTCCTCGCCGCCTACTCCTTCTACCCCGACCGCCCCATCTACTCCGGCGCCGGCGAACCCGAACAGGTCGAAACCATCGCCACCAACTTCAACTTCTTCGCCCTCCTCGGCGCCCGGCCTCTCCACGGCCGCACCTTCGCCGCCGGCGAAGACCAACTCGGGCAACACCGCCTCATCATCCTCTCCCACTCCTGGTGGCTCAGCCGCCACGGCGGCGACCCCGCCATCCTTGGCAAAAAACTCACCCTCAACGCCAACGACTACGAAGTCATCGGCATCATGCCCCCCGGCTTCCAGTTCCCCCAACCCGCCGCCGGCTGGACACCCATCCCCGTCGGCTCCCCCAACTCCCGCCTCCGCGACGCCCATATCTATAAAGCCATCGGCCGCCTCCGTCCCGGCGCCACCGTCGAAGCCGCCCGCCAGGAGATCCTCGCCCTCGGCGAACGCAACGAACAGCTCTACCCCCAAACCAACCGCGGCTACCGCGCCGCCCTCGAAACCCTCGCCCACGCCATCACCGGCGAAGTCCGGCCGACGCTCTACCTGCTCGCCGTCGCCGTGGGCGTCCTCCTGCTCACTGTCTGCGGCAACCTCGCCAACCTCCTGCTCGCCCGCGCCGCCAGCCGCCAGCGGGAGTTCGCCATCCGCTCCGCCCTCGGTGCCCCCCGCGCCCGCCTCCTTCGCCAACTCCTCACCGAAAGCTTCGCCCTCGCCGCCCTCGGCGGCGCCCTCGGCCTCCTCCTCGCCTGGTGGGCCGTCCGCCTCCTCCGCGTGCTCTCTCTGCCGTCCCTGCCCCGCCTCGACGAACTCCAACTCGACGGCGCCTCCATCGCCTTCACCATCGCCATCGTCACCCTCACCGCGCTCCTGTTCGGCCTCGCGCCCGCGCTCCTGGCCACGGACCTCCAAGCCGCCGGCGGACGCGGCGCCACCGGCGGACGTCGCCAAAGCAGCCTCCGCGGCGCCCTCGTCATCGCCGAAGTCGCCCTCGCCTCCTTCCTCCTCATCGGCGCCGGACTCCTGCTTGAAAGCGTCCGCCGCCTCCTCGCCGTCGACGCCGGCTTCCGCACCGCCACCGTCACCGTCCTCGACCTCTCCCTTCCCACCCGCCGCTTCGCCTCCCCCGATGCCGCCGCCCAGTTCGTCCAAACCTACCTCGACCGCATCCGCGCCCTCCCCGGCGTCCAATCCGCCGCCGCCACCATCTTCCCCCCTCTCGGCGGCGTCTACTCCTTCATGGACCTCACCATCCCCGGCGAGCCGCCGCCCGCCGTCAAGCCTACCGTCGGCAACGTCTCGGTCACCCCCGGATACTTCGAGACCTTCCGCATCCCCCTCCTCGCTGGACGCCTCTTCGAGCCCCGCGACGCGAAGGACTCCCCGCGCGTCGTCATCCTCTCCGCGCCCATGGCTCGCCAGTTCTTCCCCGGCCAAAACCCGCTCGGCCGCAAGATCACCCTCTCCTACGGCGCCGAATGGACCGGCGAAATCGTCGGCATCGTCGGGGGCATCCGTCGCCGCGGCCTCGCCGACGAACCCCGCGCCGAAGTCTACATCCCCTTCGCCCAGATGCCCTATCCCACTCTCACCATCGCCCTCCGCTCCCCCCTCTCCCCCTCCCAAATCGCCGGCGCCCTCAAACAGGAGATGCGCCAACTCGATCCCACTATCCCCCTCAACCGCATCCGCTCCATGGACGACGTCGTCCACGAATCCATCGCCGCCTCCCGCCTGCTCAGCCTCGTCACCCTGCTGTTTGCCGGCGCCGCCCTGCTGCTGGCCACCATCGGCATCTACGGCGTCATGGCCTACTCGGTCGCCCGCCGCGCCAAGGAACTCGGCATTCGCCTCGCCCTCGGCGCGGCCCCCGCCCAGATCCTCCGCCTGGTCATGGGCCAGGGCCTCCGCCTGGCCGCCTGCGGTATCGGCGCCGGCCTCATCCTCGCCGCCCTCGCCGGTCAGGCCCTCGCCGCCGTTCTCTACGGCATCAGCCCCTGGAACCCGCTCGTCTACTCCGCCGTCGCCCTGCTGCTGACCCTCGTCGCCGCCCTGGCGACCTTTCTGCCCGCCTGGCGCGCCACCCGCATCGACCCCGCCACGGCCCTCCGCGGCGAGTAACTCCCCTACAGGTTAAAGAACCGCTCGGCCTTCCGCACCGCCTGCTCGGCCACGCTGAAGTGCTGCCGCGCCGCCTCGGCGTCCGCCCCCTGCATCGCCGCTTCCCCTTCGCCGATCTCGCTCGCCACCGTCTCGAGCAGCGCCGCAATGTCCCCCCGCGGCTTCAGCCCCTGGCTCGCCAGCGTCTCCCGCAGATTGTTCATCGCCGCCTTGCACGCCTCGAGGCGCGATTGAATCCGTACGCGCCGTAATCGCAACTCGGACGCCTCGGCCGCGCCCAAACGGGGCGGCGCCGCCGGCGTTACGACGGGCGCGGCGCTCGTCGCCGGCGCCGACGCCGAAGGTGCCGGTTCCGCCGCCGCTACCGGTACCGCCGTCCTTGCTCCCGCCAACTCCGGCGGCAGCTTCCCCGGCCGCTGGATGCCCGTCCCCGGCGCGGGCGCCGCCGCTGGCGTAGCCGGTTCCGCCAACACCGGCGCCGCCGCCTCCACCGCCGGTGCGCTCTTCTCCGCCGGAGCCGCCACCACCTCCGGCGCCGCCACCACCTCCGGCGCCGCCACCACCGGCTCGGCCGTCGGCCGGCGCAGCTTCCACCAAACCAGCCCGCCCCCCGCCACCAACGCTACCAGCAGCGCCACCGCGCCCAACTTCCACACCAATCCCCCGCCGCCGCCGGACGATGCGGCTGCCGCCGCCACCGGCGCCGCCGCCTGCGCCGCAACCGCTACCGGAGCCCCCGCCCCGCCGCCCTGCAGCATCCGCAGCACCCCATCGAGCGCCGCGTAGAACTCCCCCGCGCTCTGATAACGCTGATTGGCGTCCTTCGCCATCGCCCGCAAAATCACGTCGTTCAACGCCTGCGGCATGGAAGGATCCAGCTGAATCGGCGGAATCGACTGCTGCTGCATGTGCGCCGCCATGATCGAAAACTCGCTGGTCCCCTCAAACGGCTTCCGCCCCGTCACCATCTGGTACAGCGAAATTCCCAGCGAATATAGGTCCGATCGCGAGTCCACCGGCTGCCCGTTAATCTGCTCCGGCGACATATAAAACAGGCTCCCCATCGTCTGCCGCGTCTGCGTCAGCGATGGATCGTTCACCACCCGCGCAATCCCGAAGTCCAGCAGCTTCAACTGCCCCTGCGCCGTCAGCATCATGTTCGACGGCTTGATGTCCCGGTGCACAATCCCCCGCTCGTGCGCATACCCCAGCGCGCTCAGCACCTGCATCGAGCACCACACCGCATAGTCGAGCGGCAGCGGGCGCTCCGGCGTAAACAGGCTCTCCACCGTCCGCCCCTCGACAAACTCCATCAGCATCAGCAACTGATTGCCGTCGCGCATCGCCGTGTGCAGCCGCGCAATATTCGGATGTTCGAGACTCGCCTGCACCTTGATCTCGCGCAGAAACCGGTCGGCCAACTCCGTGTTGCCGCTCAGATCCGGCAGCAGAACCTTCATCGCCTCCAGCCGGTCCGAGATGACGTTCTGCACCTTAAAAACCTTACCCATTCCTCCTGCGCCCAATTCCTGCAGGATGCGGTAGTCGCCAATTTGTTGCCCGGGAGCCAGACTCATAGCAATGCCTCTATAGTACGCGGAATCTCCCGCCGCCATGCCGCGGCCAAAGCAAAAAAAACGCGGGATAGACTTGACAGCTGGTTCCTACTACACTAGGGATACGATCTGAATGTATCCAAACCGACCCTTCCGTCTTCCGCGCCCCAAGATTCGAGAGAACGTCAATGAAGCAATCCGAGCGCGAGAAGTGCGCGCCGTCTTTCCGGATGGCACCGTCGAGGTTATGCCCACCCCGGCCGCCGTACGCAAGGCCAAAGACCTCGGACTGGATCTGATCGTCATCGCGCCTACCGCCGAGCCACCCGTCGCCAAGGCCATGGACTATGGCCAGTGGCAGTACGAGCAGAAAAAGAAGTCGCACGACGCCAAGCGCAAACAGCACGTCATCCACGTCAAAGAGCTGAAGTTCCGGCCCAACACCGACGACCACGACTACGACTTCAAAAAGAACCACGCCATCCGCTTCCTCGGGGAAGGCAACCGCGTCAAAGCGGTCGTTCAATTCCGCGGTCGTGAAATCGCCCACGTCGATCTCGGCCAAAAACTCCTGCTCCGGTTCGCCGCCGACCTGAAGTCCCACGGCATCGTCGAAGGCACACCGCGCCTCGAAGGCCGCAACGCCCATATTCTCATCAGTCCCCTCAAAAAGGACACCCCGGCCAAGAAAGCAGCCCCCGCGCCCGCTCCGGCCGCCGGCTCTTCCGAAGCGCCCCGCTAACTGCCCGGCCCTGTACGGACCCGCTGTACTATACTGACTTCGATCAGGAGGTCGTGTATGCCGACAGTGCTCCAGGTGCAGGGCTGGCGTTGTTACTTCAACTCGAACGAAGGCGAGGAACCCATGCACGTCTACGTGCAAAAGGGGAACATCGAGTGCAAGTTCTGGCTCCACCCGGACCAGTTCGTCATCGAAGAGGACTTCGAACACAACCTCACAACGCGCTCCCGCCGCGATGCCCGGCGCATCGTCTACACCCACTTCGACGAAGTGGCCAACGGCTGGTACGAACTGTTCGGAGGCCGCCGTGCCTTCTAACGCCATCTTCGCCCGGGAAATCAGCGCCAGCGAAACCCATCTCACCATCCTCACCCACCGCGGCAAAACCGAAATCCGCTGGGAGATGATCTCCGAACGCCTCGGCCAGGCCACCAGCGTCGAACGCATGCGCTGCCAGCTCTCCCCGAGCGGCTACTCCATCCGCTGGCCGCTCCTCGACGAAGATCTCGGCGTCGGCGAACTGCTGCTTCCGGGGCGCTAACCCCGGAAGCAGCGGCTGCCCCATCACCCCGGCAGCTTGCTCTCGCCCATCAACCACGCATCCACGCCGCGCGCCGCCTTCCGCCCCTCCGCAATCGCCCAAACCACCAGCGACTGCCCGCGCCGCATATCGCCCGCCGCAAATACCCCCGGCACCGACGACATATATCCCTCATCACACTTCACGTTGCCCCGGTTATCGAGCTCGACGCCCAACTGCTCCAGCATCCCGCCCTTCACCGGACCCAGAAAGCCCATCGCCAGCAGCACCAGATCGGCGTCCCACACCTGCTCGGATCCCGGAATCGGTTCAAACTTCGGCGCCGGACCCACCTTTACCGTGTGCAGCTTCCGCACGTTGCCCTCGGCGTCGCCTTCGAACTTCGTCGTCAGAATCGACCACTCGCGCCGCCCGCCCTCTTCGTGCGCGCTCTCGGTCCGCAGCATCAGCGGCCACATCGGCCACGGCGTGTTCGGCGACCGCTGCGCCGGCGGCATCGGCATCAGTTCGAACTGCGTCACGCTCTTGCACTTGTGCCGGTGCGAAGTGCCCAGGCAGTCCGCCCCCGTGTCGCCGCCGCCGATGATGATGACGTGCTTATCGGTGGCCAGAACATCAAACTCGCCCTTCACCGTATCGCCCGCCACCCGCTTGTTCTGGTTCGGCAGCCACTCCATCGCAAAGTAGATGCCCTTCAACTCCCGCCCTGGGGCCTTGATGTCCCGCGGCGCCTCGGAGCCGCCGGTTAACAGAACCGCGTCAAAGTTCTTCCGCAGCTCCTCCACCGACACGTTATGCCCCACGTGGGCGTTCACGACAAACTCCACGCCCTCGGCCTTCATCTGCTCCACCCGGCGGTCGATGTGGTGCTTCTCCATCTTGAAGTCCGGAATCCCGTATCGCATCAGCCCGCCAATCCGGTCGTTCTTCTCAAACAGCGTCACGCTGTGCCCGGCCCGGTTCAACTGCTGCGCCGCCGCCATGCCCGCCGGCCCGCTGCCCACCACGGCTACCTTCCGCCCGGTCCGCGTCTCGGGCGGCTCCGGTACAATCCAGCCCTCCTCCCACGCGTGATCAATAATCGTGCGCTCAATCGTCTTGATCGCCACCGGCGGCTCGTTGATCCCCAGCACGCACGCTGCTTCGCAAGGCGCCGGGCAGATCCGCCCCGTGAACTCCGGGAAGTTATTCGTCGAATGCAGCACGCGGATGGCGTCCCGCCAACGGTCCCGGTAAGCCAGGTCGTTCCAGTCCGGAATGATGTTATTCAGCGGGCACCCGTTATGGCAGAACGGTACGCCGCAGTCCATGCACCGCGCCCCTTGCGTCTGCACCTTCACGAGGGGAAACGGCTCGTAGATCTCCTTCCAGTCGTTCACCCGCTCGGCCACCGGCCGCCGCGTCGGGACTTCCCGTTCAAACTCGATAAATCCAGTTACCTTACCCATGAATCACCTGCCCTCCCTGCTCCGCGCCAGGGACAAAGTACGGGGTCTCGCGCCGCGGCACCCCGGCCACGCGCTTCAATTCGTGCGGGAATACCTTCACAAACTGCGGCAGCATCGTGCCCCAGTTGGCCAGGATCCACCGGCCGCGCGGGCTGCCGGTATAGCGCACATGCCGTTCAATCAGATTCCGCAGCACCTGTATATCCGCCGCGTCTTCCACCGGTTCAAGGTCCACCCCCGAACGGTTGCAGCGCGTCCGGCAGAACTCGCCCGATTCGTCGAGCACATAAGCAATGCCGCCGCTCATGCCCGCCGCGAAGTTCTTGCCCGCCTTACCCAGGCACACCACCAATCCCTTGGTCATGTACTCGCAGCCGTGGTCCCCCACGCCTTCCACCACCGCCGTCGCGCCCGAGTTCCGCACCGCGAAACGCTCCCCGGCCATGCCGTTGAAGTACGCCTCGCCCGTCGTCGCTCCGTACAGCACTACGTTGCCCACCAGAATATTCTCTTCCGGCACAAACGAAGAGTTCTTCGGCGGGTACACAATCACCTTGCCGCCCGACATGCCTTTGCCCACGTAGTCATTGGCGTCGCCTTCAAGCTCCAGCGTCACCCCGCGCGACAAAAACGCGCCAAAGCTCTGCCCGGCCGAGCCGTGGAACTCAAACTTGATCGTATCGTCCGGCAACCCGGCCGACCCGTACCGCTTGGCCACCTCGCCCGACAGCATCGCGCCCACCGTCCGGTGCACGTTCCGGATCGGCATCTTGAACTCCACCTTCTCGGCGTTCTCGAGCGCTGGCTTGGCAAAGTCGATCAGCTTGTAATCAAGTGCATCCGCCAGCCCGTGGTCCTGGCTGATCAGGCACCGCCGCCCCACCTTCGAAGGCACCGGCGGGTTGTACAGAATCGCGCTCAGGTCCAGGCCGCTCGCCTTCCAGTGGTGGCTCACGTCGCGCGCCTCAAGCATGTCCACGCGGCCCACCATCTCGTCCACCTTCCGGAAGCCCAGCTTGGCCATGATCTCCCGCATCTCCTCCGCCACGAAGAAGAAGAAGTTGATCAGGTCCTCGGGCTTGCCCTGGAACTTGGCCCGCAGCGCCGGGTCCTGCGTCGCAATGCCCACCGGACACGTGTTCAGGTGGCACTTCCGCATCATGATGCAGCCCATCGTAATCAGCGGCGTCGTCGAGAAGCCGTACTCCTCGGCGCCCAGCAGCGCGGCAATCGCCACGTCGCGGCCCGTCTGCAGCTTCCCGTCGGTCTGCACCCGAATCCGGCTCCGCAGGTCGTTCATCACGAGCACCTGCTGCGTCTCGGCCAGGCCCAGCTCCCACGGCACGCCCGCGTGCCGGATCGACGTCATCGGCGCCGCCCCCGTCCCACCCGAGTCGCCCGAAATCAGTACCAGGTCCGCGTGCGCCTTCGCCACGCCGGCCGCCACGGTTCCCACGCCAACCTCAGAAACCAGCTTCACCGAAATCCGCGACTTCGGGTTCACGTTCTTCAAATCGAAGATCAGCTGCGCCAGGTCTTCAATCGAGTAGATGTCGTGGTGCGGCGGCGGCGAAATCAGCCCCACCCCCGGCGTCGAATGCCGGACCTTCGCAATCGCTTCGTCTATCTTGTGACCCGGCAACTGCCCGCCCTCGCCCGGCTTGGCGCCCTGCGAAATCTTGATCTGCAACTCGTCGGCATTGACGAGGTAATTCGTCGTCACCCCGAACCGGCCGCTCGCCACCTGCTTGATCGACGACCGCTTCGAGTCCCCGTTCTCCATCGGCCGGAAGCGGATCTCATCCTCGCCCCCCTCGCCGGTATTCGAACGCCCGCCCATACGGTTCATCGCAATGGCGATCGTCTCGTGCGCCTCTTTCGAAATCGACCCGAACGACATCGCCCCGGTGGCAAACCGCTTGACGATCTCGCTTGCCGGCTCCACCTCTTCAAGTGGCACCGGATGGCCTTCTTTGAACTGAAGCAATCCGCGAATCGTACATAGCGCCCGCGTCTGCTTGTTCACATGGTCCGAGTACTCTTTGTAGGTCGCGTAGCTCTCCGTCCGTACCGCCCGCTGCACCGCGCTCACCGTCTGCGGATTCAGCAGGTGATACTCGCCGCGCACCCGGTACTGATAGGTGCCGCCCACGTCCAACTCCGTATCCGCGTCCGTCACCGGCCGGTAGGCATGGTCGTGCTTCATCTTGGCTTCTCTGGCCAGCACCGCGAGCCCCACCCCTTCAATCCGCGACGGCGTCCCGGTGAAGTACTGCTTCACTAAATCGGAGTTCAACCCGATCGCTTCAAAAATCTGGGCGCCGCGGTAGCTCTGCAGCGTGGAAATGCCCATCTTCGAGAAAACCTTCAACATCCCCTTGTTGATCGCCTTCTTGAAGTGCTTCAAGGCTACGTCAAACGGCACGTTCAGCCGGCCCCGCAGCGCCAGGTTCTCGAGCGTCTCAATCGCCAGATACGGGTTCACCGCGCTTGCGCCGTAACCAATCAGAAGGCAAAAATGCATCACCTCCCGCGGTTCGCCGCTCTCAATCACCAGCGCCACCCGCGTCCGGCTCCCCTCCCGGATCAGATGATTATGCACCGCCGTCAACGCCAGCAGCGACGGAATCGGCGCCGAATCTTCGTTGATGCCCCGGTCGCTCAAAATCAGAATCGAGTAGCCCGCTTCAATCGCCCACGACGCCCGCTTGCACAGCGAATCGAGCGCCCGCGAAAGCTCCCGCTCCCCACCGTGCACGTTGTACAGCGCCGGCAGCGTGTAGGCCAGAAAATCGCCCTGGCTCACCCGCCGCATCTTCTCAAGGTCCCGGTTCGTCAACACCGGCTGCGTCAGCTTCAGCGTGTGGCAGTGCAGCGGCGTCTCGTCCAGCAGGTTCCGTTCGTTGCCGATGTAGCTCGTCATCGACATCACCAGCTCTTCCCGGATCGGGTCAATCGCCGGATTCGTCACCTGCGCAAACAACTGCCGGAAGTAGTTGAACAAGCTCTGCGGCTTCTCCGACAAACAGGCCAGCGGCCAGTCGATGCCCATCGACCCGATCGCCTCCTCCCCGTTCACCGCCATCGGCCCCATGATGATCTTCAGATCTTCGTCCGAGTAGCCAAACGCCCGCTGCCGCTGCAGCAGCGTCTCGTGCTCGGTGGCGTGAATCCGCGCCGGCTCCGGCAGATGGTCGAGCGTGATCTGATTCTCCTCGAGCCACTGCCCATAAGGCTGCCGGCTCCAGAGCGACTGCTTCAGCTCCTCATCCGGAATAATGCGGTGCGCCTGCATGTCTACGAGCAGCATCTTGCCCGGCTGCAGACGGCCCTTGTACTCCACATCCTCCGGTCGCACCGGCAGCACGCCGGTCTCGGAGGAGACAATCAGCAGCCCGTCTTTCGTCACCAGATACCGCGACGGCCGCAACCCGTTCCGGTCGAGCGTCGCGCCAATCACCTTCCCATCGGTAAACGCCACCGACGCCGGACCGTCCCACGGCTCCATTAACGATGCATGGAACTCATAAAAAGCCTTCTTGTCCGGATGCATCGTCGTATCGGCATCCCACGCCTCCGGAATCAGCATCGCCATCGCGTGCGGCAGCGACCGGCCCGACAGCGTCAACAGCTCCACGACATTATCGAGCGTCGCCGAATCGCTCGCCCCCGGCTCCACAATCGGCAACAGCTTTTTGAGATCCTCGCCCCACACCCCCGACGCCAGCACCGCCTCGCGCGCCCGCATCCAGTTCGCGTTGCCCTTCACCGTGTTGATCTCGCCGTTATGGCAGATGAACCGGAACGGATGCGCCAGCTTCCAACTCGGAAACGTGTTGGTCGAAAACCGCTGGTGCACCATCGCCAGCGAACTCTTGCACTCGGCGTCCGACAGGTCTTTGTAGAACTTCTGAATCTGCGGCGCCAGCAGCAGACCCTTGTACACCACCGTCCGGCAGCTCAGCGACGGCATGTAGAAGAAATCCTTATCCCGGATCTCGCTCGCCGCAATCTCGTGCTCGGCCCGCTTCCGGATCACGTACAGCTTCCGCTCGAGCGCGTCCTCACTCATCCCCGCCCCCCGGCGGATGAAAATCTGCTCAATGTAGGGTTGCGAAGCCCGCGCCACCCGGCCAATGGCGTCGGCGTCAATCGGAGTGTCGCGCCAACCCAGCACCTCCAACCCCTCCTCCCGCGTAATCCGCTCGACAATCCCCTCGGCCTGCAACCGCGCCGTGTGCTCCACCGGCAAAAACACCAGCCCCATGCCGTACTCGCCCGGCTCCGGCAGCGGGAAGCCCAGCTTCTGGCACTCCCGGGCAAAAAACGAATGCGGAATCTGAATCAACAGCCCCGCCCCGTCCCCCGTCTCCGGGTCGCACCCGCACGCGCCCCGATGCGTCAGATTGATCAGAATCTGCACGCCCTTGGTAATGATGTCGTGGGAACGGTGGCCCTTGATGTTCACGACAAAGCCAATGCCGCACGCATCATGCTCATTGGCCGGCGAATAAAGCCCCTGCGCTTCCGGCAAACCAGGCCGCTTCAGGGTGGGATGGTCGAACTGATCACTCATGTACGGAAAACCTCGCAATCCAGATCCACTACTATAGAGAATCGCGGAGTATTAGTCAATTGAAACCTAATCGCCATCAGATTCGAATTCACTAATACTACAAAATCATGAATTCCAATATCACGCCCGCATTGGAATAAGCCGGTCTTATGGTATGCTGTCGCTTGTGAGTTTCGAGCACCTCAAGCTCTTCCGCGATATCGGTCACCACCGCAGCGTTAGCCGTGGCGCTTCCCTCAACGCCATCAGCCAGTCCGCCGCCAGTCAGCACATCCAGGAACTCGAAAAGTCCCTCTCCGTCAAACTCCTCGACCGCTCCACCCGCCCCCTCACCCTCACCTCGGCCGGCCGTCTCTACTACGAACTCTGCCGCGACGTCCTCCGCCGCAAGGAAGAGTTCGACGCCTCCCTCACCAACCTCGCCGGCGACGTCGAAGGCACCGTCCGCGTCTCGTCGATTTATTCGGTCGGTCTGTCGGAGATGTGGCGCCTCGAAGCCGAATTCGCCCGCCGCTGGCCCGAAGCTGTCCTCCGCGTCGACTATCTCCGCCCCGAGCGCGTCTACGAAGCCGTCCGCACCGACCAGGCCGACCTCGGCCTCGTCTCCTACCCCGAACCCACCCGCGAAATCGCCGTCATCGACTGGCGCAGCGAAGAGATGGTCGTCGCCTGCTCCCCCGGCCACCCCCTCGCCGACTTCGCCGAAATCGATCCCCTCCAACTCAACGGCGCCGACTTCATCGGCTTCGACGACGAACTCCCCATCCGCCGCGAGGTCGACCGCTACCTCCGCGACCGCAACGTCGCCGTCAACCTCATCATGCACTTCGATAACCTGCAGATGATCAAAGAGGCGGTCATGCTCGGCTCCGGTATCTCCATCGCCCCGGCCCGCGTCCTCCAGGCCGAACGCGACGCCGGCCGCTTGCTCGCCATCCCCCTCGCCGCCCCCCGCCTCTACCGCCCCCTCGGCATCATCCACCGGCGACGCAAGAAATTCAACCGCGCCACCCACCAGTTCCTCTCCCTTCTGCAGGAGATCCCCCACACCCTCGAAACCGCCGCGCCCGTCGCCGCCCGCTAACCCCGAGATTTTTCCCCACTCCACCGCCGGAGCCCAAGAAGCTCACTCTGTCGACCTGGAACCCGTCGAGATCACCCGCTGAGCCCGAAATGCCCGGAAAATCCGGCCCCCGCCGCCCGCCCGCAAACAGCCAACTCCGTCCCGTAGCGCTTCGCGACGGAAAAGCCTCGCGCGGTAGCGCAGGCAGCCGCGCTGGCAGCGCAGGCAGCAGTGCTGGCAGCGTAGGCAGCAGTGCTGGCAGCGTAGGCAGCAGTGCTGGCAGCGCAGGCAGCAGGGTGCGTTTCGGGAGCCGTCGCTCTCCTCCCCTCCCGCCCACGCTCCGTCGCTATCTGCGCCATCAGATCGTACTGGCGTCTTCCGTCCGGCAGTCTCCAAACCCCCAACCGCAAGGCCGCCCGGTCCACCGTGGGGGAGTACACCGTCGCCGCACTTTGGCTATCCAGCCAACTCACTAGGCATCGATAGCGCCCACTTTGCGTCCCATCCGGTGTATCTCCCCGGAGAGAACTCGAACCGTCAGATTGGGCATGCCATCAACTCTCCTCGATTGAGAGCACTGCGCGCAAGATTACCCATCTGCAATCGCTTCCGTCCCATAGCCATCCTTCGCCCCTCGCCACGCCCCCTTCCGCCAGCGGATACACGACGGCCGGCCGACCGAACTCGCAAACCTGCCGCGTCGACCCTTCGCCCGGCCAAACGCCCCACCGGCTCACCCGGTCTCCCCCCTCGATCCACCCGCCAGCGGCAACCCATACTCTCCGTTGCCAAGCCGGCCCCATGTGGCCGGGATCATCGCCGGTAACCAAATGTGCAAGCTCGACAAGAGGTAGACAAACACTAGGGCGGCATCGCACCAGAGACAAACCGGATCAGCTTGGCCGCAGCGTGGTGGAATCGTACACGAAAAATTCGCTTTGCCAGACCGTTGAGAAGGCTTGGCAGGCGGGTATCGTCGTGGTGGTGGCGGCGGGCAACCTCGGTCGCACGAACACGGTTACCGCGAAGGGAAAGCCGGTTACGATCAACGGCTATGGCTCGATTGGCTCCCCCGGCAACAACCGTTTGTCATCACGGTAGGGGCCGCGCGGGACATGTTTACTCCCACGCGAAACGACGATGCGATGGCGTCCTACAGATCCAAAGGTCCTACCGCCATCGATTAGATCGTAAAGCCGGAGATTGCGGCGCCGGGAAACCGGGTTGCCGCTTGAATCCGGTTTCAAGGTAGCCTGCAGAAGTTGTTCCCCAACAACGGTCTCAACCCTGCGGGGGGAAAACTACCCTGGAACTCAGCGGCACCAGCATGGCCGCGCCCATGCTCTCGGGGGCGGCTGCGCTCTTGGCGGTGAAGTCCGCTTCGAAGTTCTTCCCGGCAGGCAGCACGGTCGGGCCGCAGGTGATCCAGAGCGACATGTTTACGATTGGGGCGGGATATCGGAATGCCCTGCCGGCGTTGAACAATACGGACACCGTCCCGGTCGGAAAGATCGCTCTCTCCCCCTCCGCCAGGTATACGTGCGGTGCGGCGGGTCGCAGGAACTGCGTGCAGGTCCGGCATGCGGCCAATTCGGTGCCAACCACGACGAGCCGCCCGGCGCTATGGGGGAATCGGAACGGGTGGGGTGGCTCGGTGCTCTCGGGAGACGGCGGCGGACTCTTCCCGCTGTCCATCCTTGGCCAGGGCGACCGGTAGCGCGACAGGCGCGCCTCCCCATCACCCCTCTGCCCGCCCACTCGTCCATACCGCCACCCTCTCCGGCCAGCCCCATCCACCCTCAGGCCGAAGGCAATCGTTCGGCGGAATAACCGTTCTCTTTTCAATCCCTTACCTTTCCACCCCGCAAAACCCGCCCAACCCGCCCAACCTGTT
>JAINDL010000232.1 GCA_019931245.1 Bryobacteraceae bacterium CoA2 C42 | reverse complement strand
GCTCGGTTCGGTGATGTCTCGGATGAGGAGTTCGTCGGCGTGGTTGGTGAGCAAAGTTTCATGGATACCCAGCCAAAGGAGTTGACGAATAACGTACACTGCCTTCATGGCGGCTCAAACAAGAACGGTGCTTCTTTGTTTAGCCGCTTTTTGTCTGCCCGCCTTGGCCAATGTCCCCAGGGCCTCGCTGCTAAGCGAAAAACCGCATCAGGGGGTTGCGGGCTTTGTGCTGGCCTCGCACTGGGGGGCGGCCGCCGCTAAGGCGTTGAGCGCACCGGGGTTGTGCGGATGCTTGTACGATTCCGGCAGAAGATCCCGTAGTACCGGCAAAGAGCGGGATGCCGAGACGGGCCTCGATTACTTCGGCGGCAGAGTGAGCGACCGCAGTGATGACCAAACACCAAATCAGTCCTTGCTGGCCAGAGGGACATCGACGAATTTGCCCTCGGGCCTGAATCCGGGCGATTTCATTTCGCGCTATTACAGTTCGGCGCAGGGTCGTTTCACAAGTCCCGATCGCCCGCTGTTGGATCAGTACTCGGACGATCCGCAAAGCTGGAATCTCTTTAGCTACGTCAGGAACAATCCCCTGACCTTCTTTGACCTGAACGGCGGCGAATGCAAGAAGACCAAAGACGGATTCGAGGGAGATTGCGTGAGCCCCGGCGACGAGAAGGTGACCCAAGGTGACAAGCCGCAGGTCGAGAACGTGAACGGCCAGCAAGGATCGTTGCTCGATCTGTTCATGGCATCCGGTGTGCCAAGGTACGTTCCAGACGACAAACCACTTTCCGACAATGTCCGCAAGGTCCTCACGGTGGCCTACCTGAGAACACAACACGACCTTGGCTGCGTCGGTCTGGGCGGCGCAATCACGGGCGGTGCGGGCGCGGCATCCGCGCCCATAATCCCCAAGCCGTTCTCGCAGGGCGGCGCATCGTCAACATCGGTTGCATCTACTGTGTTGGGAGGCGGGAAACTTGGAACGCGCGTTGCGACGCCCTTGGGCATGCCCGGCACGTCGAGCTTTGCTTGGCGCCAGTCGGCAAACGTAGGGCGCATCGCGGGTCGTTACCTTCCTTACGTAGGAACAGTAGCTGGTGCAGCAGCGACCTATGCCTGTTTGGGGAGCAACCCGTAATGGGAGTGACCGGCACAGTGATCCTTGCCGTGGCGATCTCGTTGGCCGCCATCGGAGTCATCACGATTCGAGGCCAACGGCAACTCGGTAAGCACCGGGGCGTGACCCGCGATGAGTTTATCCGTGCCTTCCCTAGTGTCCCCGCAAGTGTGTCAGGCTCCGTGTTCGACTACTACAAGTCCCAGGTGTGGGCGAAAGAGTTCAGCATAGGGCCGGAAGACAGCTACGAGCATGTTCTCTCGGAAGGCGACGAAGAGATCGACGACGATGTGCAGGAGCTAGTCAAACGGTTGGGGTTTAGCATGCCAGCCAACTATGCAGTCCGACGCTCCGAGACCTCGATCAAGTCTGTCAAGGACATGGTGCATTGGCTCGACTGGGTGCGTCAGCATCAAAGCGCCTGAGGTTATACGGAGTAACCACCTGGAATCAACAGGTTCGCGGGAATCGGCGTGAAGAGGCCGCATGTGGAATCAACAGGTTGCCGGCGCGTATAACCTTGCGGCGAAGCGTGAAGCCGAGAGAATCGCGCAAGCCTCAATCTCACAACAGGTTACCGTCCGGTAACCGCGTATAACCGAAAGATCCCGGAAGCCGCTTTCGGCGGCTGAAAAGAGGGGTGACGCGTCACCGCCGAGCGGGTTGCTGCAGGAACCAGAGCCGAGGAGTGGCCGGCGCTGGCGTTTGCCGTTCCCGTGCGGTTCCACAGCATTGCCGAAGAGAGCCCGCCTGATTCCGGCGCGGTGCCCGCACGTGACCGCGAAGCGGGGCCTGGTAGTGGAACATAAAGGGCTGTGCACCAAGGGCGCGGAAAAACGAGGGCAAGCGATTGACGGCGCGGGAGATGCCGGTAAGCGTCCTACCAACCCCAGCCTGGCGCCCTCCCGGCGCCCGAAGCAGCAGCCACCACCGAAAGGATCGCCGCCACCCGCAGCCCGGCCTCCCTGTTTCCCTCGTGGCACCATTTCTTCCTACGGGACTGCCGGCCGTATCGAGTTCCAGACGATTTTAGGGATCGGGGAGCCATACGAGGGACCACCAGAATCGTGGCGTTTCTGCTCTTTATGGTTCATGGCGGCGGCGCTGTTTTGGGCACCCGGACCCGAGTCAGACGTTTTGAGTCGTTGCAAGTCTCCTTATTGTCAATGGGTTGCGGGCCGAAGTGTTCGCGTTTCGGGTTCGTATCAGTTACTGTCTGCACGGATGTCCGTGCGGGTTCCACGGGGACCCGACGCGGGAGTGCCGGTGTACGCCGGGGATCATCCGGCGGTACTTGTCCCAGATCAGCGGGCCCATGCGGCACGAGCGCCCGGAGGCGCCCCCACTGCGGCCTCGACGAGGCCGGCGAGCGTACCCTCGAAATGGCCGTGCGGCGCAGGGGCTTCAGCGCCCGCGCCCACGACCGGATCCTGAAAGTGGCGCGGACCATCGCCGAGGCCGTGCAGTGCCTTGGCGGCGAATAGTAGCCTGTAACCATGGCTCAGATTCTGGACGGCATCCGCGTCCGCGACGAAATCCTCGACGAACTTCGGCCCCGCATCGTGGCGCTCCCTCGGCGGCCAGGATTGGCCGTCGTGCTGGTGGGCTCCGATGCCGCAAGTGAAGTCTATGTGGGCAGCAAGGTGAAGACGTGCGCCAGCCTGGGCCTGGTGAGTGAGAAGATCACCCGGCCGGAGACGATCACCACGGCCGAGTTGCTGGCACTGGTGGACAGCCTGAACGCCAATGAGGCCATCGACGGCATTCTGGTGCAGATGCCGCTGCCGCGGCATATCGACGCACAGCAGGTGCTCGAACGGATCGCCCCGGAAAAGGATGTCGACGGGTTTCATCCGGTGAACGTGGGCCGGCTGTCGATTGGACTGCCCGGTCCGCGGCCGTGCACACCAAACGGGGTGATGCAGCTGCTGCGCCGGGCCGGGATCGACGTGGCGGGCAAGCGGGCCGTCGTGGTGGGGCGGAGCGACATTGTGGGCAAACCCATGGCGATGCTGCTGCTGCACGCGCACGCGACCGTTACCGTCTGCCATTCGCGGACGGTGGACCTGGCGGCGGAGTGCCAGCGGGCGGACATTCTGGTGGGCGCCATCGGACGGCCGGCGTTTCTCACCGCCGAGCACATCCGGCCCGGGGCGGTGGTGGTTGACGTCGGGATCAACCGGCTCACCGACCGGCACCTGGTGGAGGGCATTTGGCGAAACGAAGCCGCCGCGCTGGCCGAGTTTGACCGGAAGGGGAAGATTCTGGTGGGCGACACCCATCCGCTGGACGCCCCGGGGCTGGCGGGCGCGTGGACACCGGTGCCGGGCGGGGTGGGGCCGCTGACGATTGCCATGCTGATGACCAATACCGTGGAGGCCGCCGAGCGCCGGCAGGGATGCTGACCGTTGCGCTTACCGGGGGGCTGGCCACGGGTAAGTCCACCGTGGGCCGTATGTTTGTCGAACTGGGCGGCGAGCTGGTCGAGGCCGACCGGCTGGGCCATGAGGTGCTGGCCGGGCCGGGGCGGGCGGCCACGGTGGAGCTGTTCGGCGGGGGCATCTGCCATCCGGACGGATCGATCAACCGGCGCGCGCTGGGCGCCGTGGTGTTCGCGGACCCGGCCAAGCTGGCCAAGCTCAACGCGATTGTCCATCCGCTCGTCGAGAGGCTGAGGGAGGAGCGTTTCCTGGCGATCTTTGCGCGGGACCCGCAGGCGATTGTGCTGTACGAGGCGGCGATTCATATTGAAACGGGTCTTTACAAGCAGTTTGCGCGGGTGGTGCTCGTGAGCTGCGACGAGGAGACGCAGATCCGCCGGGCGATGGAACGTAGCGGGTGGACGCGGGAGGAGACGGTGGACCGTATCCGCCGGCAGATGCCGCTGGCCGAGAAACGAAAATTCGCCGATTACGTCATAGATACATCGGTTTCGCTCGACGACACGCGGCGGCAAACCGGAGAAATCTATAATGAACTCAGGGCTCTTGTGGAGTGACCCTCTCTGTATGAAACGGTTCCGCTACCTCTTGCTGACGCTGGCGTTTGCCGGTCTTTTTGTCTACCTGACGACGATTGCCAAGTCGCGATTTTTCCCGCCGCTGGCCGCGCCGACGGCCTCGGCCGACGGGCCGTTGTGGCAGGAGGGCAAGGTGGTGCAGGGGGCGAGCCTCGGCTCGGACGAGCAGAACAATATCGACGTCTACAAGCGTTCGCGGGCGGCGACGGTGAACATTTCGAGCACGGTCTACCGGCGGGCGAACTTCTTTGAGGTGGTGCCGGCCAAGGAGACCGGTTCGGGATTTATCTTTGACCCGAGTGGCCTGATTCTGACCAATAACCACGTGCTGGCGGGCAATTCGAAGGTGGTGGTGACGCTGCCGGACCAATCGAAGTACGATGCCGAGGTTTTGTATAAGGATCCGGCGAACGATCTCGGGCTGATCAAGATTGTGCCGCGGAAGAAGCTGCCGGTGCTGGCGCTGGGCGATTCCGATGCGGTGCAGGTGGGGCAGAAGGTGCTGGCCATTGGGAATCCGTTCGGCCTGGACGGGACGTTGACGACGGGGATCATTTCGGCGGTGGGGCGGACGATCCGCGCCGATGAGAACCGCGAGCTGGAAGGGATGATGCAGACGGACGCGGCGATTAACCCCGGCAACTCGGGGGGGCCGCTGCTCGATTCGCAGGGGAACGTGATTGGGATCAATACGGCGATTTATGGGCCGGGCGGGAACATCGGCATTGGTTTTGCGATGCCGATCAACAAGGCGAAGGTGATGATCAGCGACCACCGGGCCGGGCGGAGCTACAAGCGGCCGCGGCTGGGGGTGGAGGTGATTTACGTGACCGGGGAGTGGGCCGAGGCGCTGGACCTGCCGGTGGAGGGTGGTCTGTTGCTGCAGGGTGTCCAGCGGGGGAGCGCGGCGGACCGCGCCGGGCTGCGGGGGCCGCGGCAGGTGGTGATTGTGGGCAACGCCGAGGTGGGCGTGGGCGGCGACCTGATCATGGCGATTGACGGGACGGCTTGCGACCGGCCGGATGCGATTACGCGGGCGCTGGCCAAGAAGCGGGCGGGCGATACGGTGGAGTTGACGATTGCCCGGCAGAAGAAGATTTCGCGGTTGAAGGTAGAGTTGGGCGAGGCGCCGGACGAGTTCTAGCGAGCCCGTGGGCGGGCGTAGCGGACGAGGAGTGCGGCGCCAGGCTGCGGCGGGGCGCCGAGCTGGTCGAGCGGGACGGGGCGGATGTCGTCTCCGACGAGCCAGGCCGCTTCGGTGGCCCCGGCGAGGGCGGCGGCGCCGGGATGGCCGGCCTGGTAGAGCTTCACCGAGAGATTCCGGCGGAGCAGCGTCACGCCGTCGACCTGGCGGGCGACGGCCCAGAGGCCGTCGGCGCGACGGACGCGGAGTTGGAACTTGAGGCCGCCGGCGGGCTGGTCGGGCACCCAGTAGGTCTTCCACTCCGGGGTGATGCGGCGCCAGGCGGCGCCGTACTGTTCAAAGTAGGCCCAAAGTTCGCCTTCGCCTTCGGCGGAGAAGCGAATGACGGGATCGTCGTGGATGACGCCGCCGTTGCGGGGCGCGAGGATGCGGCCCGCGGGGCCGGCCACGGAGGTCCCATAGAAGACGCGCACCGGTCCCGTTGCTTTGCCGCGGCTGAGCAGAGCCAGAGAGAGTTCGCCGGACGGGGTTTCGGCGCGGATGGCGCCGGTGAGTTGGGCGGGGGTGAGCGCGCGGGCGTCGGGGAAGTCGCGGTAGACGTCGCCGGGGCTGATGGCGAGGAGCAGGAGGAGCCAGTTCATTTCGATAGGGAGATGAGCTGCCCGGTGTGCCGCTGGGTGTGCTCGGCGATGTGGCCGAGCAGGAGGCCGAGAGGGACTTCGATGCGCTGGCGGCCGACGTGGCGGGGGTCGCGGTAGTCGAGGTCTTCGAGCAGGCGGAGTTCGGTTTGCACGCGGTCAAAGACGGCGGTGACGGCGGCGAGGAGGGGGGCGCGGTCGCCGGGGCCCTGGTCTTCGGCGGCGAGGAAGGCGAGTTGGGCGGGGTTGAGTTGGCCGCCGAGGGCGTAGGTCCAGAGGCGGTCGACCGAGCCGGCGAGGTGGCGGAGGTGGAAGGCGATGGCGGCGTTGGGGGAGGCGGGGGTCCAGCGGTGGAGGTCGGCGAGGGCGTGGTCGAGGGAGCAGGCCAGGAGGCGGCGGAGGGGATCGAGATCGGCGTGTTTTCCGGCGAGCCAGGGCTCCATGTAGATAGGATACGGGGTTGGGGCGGGGTCAGGGGACGAACTCGACGGAGACGAGTTCTCGGGTGGCCTGGATGTAGCCGACGCGGACTTTGCGGTTGGCCGGGCCGCAGGCGAGTTCGCGGGAGCCTCCGGTGATGCGGATCTCGCGGGGCCGGAGGACGCGGAGTTCGCCGACACCGTCGATGCGCAGGACGGCCGGGTTGGCGCAGACCAGTTCTTTGAGGACGCCGTCGCTGATGGCGTCGCCCTGCAGGCCCTGCCAGGCGTCGGGGATGACGACGGCGGGCGGGCGGGCGGGCGGCGCGGGGTCGTTTTGCGAAACGAAGCCAGAGAGGGCGGCGGCCATTTGGCGTTCAGCGGGGGTGGCGGCGGCGAGGCGGCACTTGAGGGCGGCGCGGGCGGCTTCGGGGCGGCGGCCGGCGCGGTGGAGGGCCATGGCCATGGCGTGCCAGAAGTTGGCCTGGCGGGGGAGGATGGCGGTGGCGCGCTGGTAGGCGTCGATGGCCTCTTCCCACTGCTCGCGTTTGGCGGCTTCGAGGCCGAGGAGGAACCAGGCTTCGGGGTGATGGGGGTTCCGGGCGACGGCCTGGCGGAGGAGAGGTTCAAATGGCTCCCGGGCGTCGCGGCGGAGCATGGCGGCTTCGAAGTAGGGGGTGGCGGTGGGGTCGTTGGCGGCGATGGCTTCGTTAAAGTATTTTAATGCAATAGTGGTTTCGCCGCGGGCGAGGGCGAGGAGGCCGAGGGGGGTGGGGCGCTGTTGGCGTTCGTAGAGGCGGGTGGCGAGGGCGGTTTTGCCGCAGGCGAGGGCGAGTTCGGCGACGGACTCTTCGCCGACGGAGTCGAGTTGGACG
This sequence comes from Bryobacteraceae bacterium CoA2 C42, assembly GCA_019931245.1. Classification (GTDB taxonomy): domain Bacteria; phylum Acidobacteriota; class Terriglobia; order Bryobacterales; family Bryobacteraceae. The sequence continues at coordinate 2,755 of JAINDL010000232.1, read as the reverse complement.
CGGGGGGCGTCGAGGGGGTCGGCGTCGACGGCGGCGACGGGGAGGGCGCCGCGGAGGAGGCGTTGGCGGGCGTCGTCGAAGAGTTGGGCGGGGGTGCGGCGGAAGGCCTGCTGGCAGGCCTGGTCGGCGGGAACGCCTTCGTCGAGGAGTTCGGCGAAGCGGGGGAGGTGTTCGCGGTAGCCGGGTTGGGTGTAGAGGAGATGGACGATGGCCCAGCTTTGGGCGTAGAAGAGGCCGGCGCGGTTGGCTTCGTCGTAGACGGCGGAGTCTTTGGTGATGGCGAAGAGTTGGCGGGGCGAGAGCCAGTCGAGTTGGCGGAGGACGCGGATGTGGTCGTTGACGGGGCGGCCGATGAGCCAGCGGTCTTTTTCGGGGGTGACGGTGGAGTAGAACTCGGCGACGCCCTCTTCGAGCCAGAGGGGGCGGCGGGCGGTGGAGTGTTCGAGGGAGGCGTGGACGAATTCGTGGGAGAGGGCGCGGAGGTCGTCGGGGCCGGCGAGTACGGCGAGGTAGTCGCGTTCGGGGCCGGACTGGTAGAAGCCGCGGGCGGTGGGGACGGGGCGGAGGTGGCGGAACCAGCGGTCGTCGGCGAAGAGATAGGCGCGGATTTTGGATTGGCGGCGACCGAGGAGGCGCTCCATTTGCTGCAGGCGGGCGAGGGCGCGGCGGGCGGCGGATTCGCCGGCGTCGGAGACGATTTCGAGTGTTTCCGTCTGTAAACGGAGCAAGAAAGTTCTTGCATCCTGGGGCAGCGGTGCCGCATTCTGGAGGCGTGCCCCAGTTGCCACGAGCAAGATAACCCTAAACGAATTTTGGAGCATAAGGGTAATAAAGTTTTTCGATTGGACCGGTCTGATCGTCGCCCTTACGCTTAGAAGGTGGCAAGCACAGGCATGGAGATCCCTCCTCTTCAAGTATCACTTCTCCAGCGGGTGAGCAACATTGTCTCAAGCGAGCTTTCGCTTGACGAGATGTTGGGAGAAATCGTTGGATTGACCGTTCAGGTCACCGATTGTGACGCGTGCCTCGTTTATCTTTTTGACAAAGATGCGAGCGAGATTGTTCTTTGCGCTTCGCAAGTCCCTCACGCGCACGAACTGGGTAATCTTCGGCTGAAAATGGGCGAAGGCATTACCGGGTGGGTGGCTGAGCACAAGTCGGTGGTGGCGTTGCCGTCGAACGCGGCGCAGGATAAGCGATTCAAGCGCTTCCGGGCGCTGGTGGAAGACACCTACGATGCCTTTCTGTCGGTTCCGCTCGTTTCGAGCGGCGACCTGATTGGGGTGATTAACGTTCACCATCGGCAATCGCATGAGCATACGCCGCAGGAGATCTCGCTGCTCACCTTTATCGGCGAGCAGATGGGCGGGGCGATTTTCAAGAACAAGCTGGCCGAAGAGAACGCCCGGTTGAAAGAAGAGACCGTGGAGGTGAAGCGGAAGCTTGAGGAGCGCAAGCTGGTGGAGCGCGCCAAGGGGATTCTGCAGCGGCGCCACGGGCTGACGGAAGAGGACTCCTATCTTCAGCTGCGTAACGAGAGCCGCCGGTTGCGGCGGCCGATGAAGGACCTGGCCGAGGCGATCATCTTCACCGAGGAGTTGAGCAAGCGGGCCGGGGGCGAGAGCACGGAATAGGGCCACGGGCTAGACTGGTAGCTTGTCCCCGTTCGAGCCGCTGATCCGCAACGCACACCTGGCGACCATTGCGTCTAACTTCTGGCCGCGCTACCGGGAACTGGAGCAGTTCCCGGAGCGGGCGGTCCGCTATGAGACCGAGCCGGGGGTAGCGGTGCTGGTGCACGAGCAGCGGCCGGAGGGGCGGTGCCGGGGCGAGTTGGTGCTGGTGCATGGTTTAGAGGGCTCTTCGGCGGGCGGGTACATGCTGAGCATGGCCTATACGGCGTTGCGGGCGGGGTTTGCCGTGCACCGGGTGAACATACGGGGCTGCGGGGGGACGGAGAGCTGGTGCCGGACGCTGTACCACGCCGGGTTGACGAGCGACCTGCACCGGATTTTGGAGTCGATTGGCGGGCGGGCGGAGGGGCCGATTCTGTTGATGGGCTACTCGCTCGGCGGCAACGTGGTGTTGAAGCTGACGGGCGAGGGGGGGCCGCAGCGGGCGACGGTGGCCGTTTCGACGCCGCTCGATTTGCATGCCTGTGTGCGGGCGCTGGGGCGGCCGCAGTGTTTTCTTTATCAGAACCGGTTTATCAACCGGATGCGGGAGCGGCTGCGGGAGCGGGCGCGGCTGCATCCGGAGGTGTTTGCGCCGCTGGCGGAGCGGGCCGAGCGGGAGCGGATCCGGACGGTGTTCGACTTCGATGACCGGATTACGGCGCCGTTTTTCGGCTTTGGCGATGCGGCGAACTATTATGAGACGCAGTCGGCGGTGCACTACCTGGGCCGGGTAACGACGCCGGTGCTGTTGATTACGGCGCAGGACGATCCGCTGGTGCCGTTTGCCATTTACGGGCATCCGGCGATTGGGGCCAATCCGCGGATTGAGCTGGTGGCGCCGCGGCACGGGGGGCATGTGTCGTTTCTGGCCAAGGGGAAGCCGCGGTTCTGGCTGGACGCGGCGGCGCTGGGGTGGCTTGAAAACTACGGGAACAAATAGGCCGGCTCTTGCGTTTGGTCTTCTGATGAAACGCGCACAACGGACTCGCTTCGGCCCGGCAGGAGGGGCGAGTTCCTCGTTCGCTCGAGCCGTGCCTGCGCGGCCTGTGCGCTTTTATGGAACACGCGCACAACGGACT
>JAINDL010000084.1 GCA_019931245.1 Bryobacteraceae bacterium CoA2 C42 | reverse complement strand
GAAACCTCGGCGCTAGCTACCTCAATCTCGCCCCCAGTCTCGAGCAGGTGCTCAACCGGCTCCGCGCCGAAGGCTACGACACGGGCAACCGCCTGCCCACCGCCGAAGAGATCCTCGCCCAACTCGAACGCGCCGGCCGCAACGTCGAAAGCTGGGCCCCGGGGGAACTGCGCAAGATGATCGAAGCCGGCGGCACCACACTCGTCCCCGTCGAACTCTACGAAAAGTGGTTCGCCGAACTCCCCGCCCGCTTCCGCCAATCCATCAACTCCCGCTGGGGCAAGCCCCGCGACGCCAAACTTATGGCCTGGGTCTCCCCCGAAGAGAAGAAATTCTTCGTCGTCCCCGGCATGTTCCTCGGCAACGTCTTCCTCGGCCCTCAGATCCTGCGTGCCTCCTTCGCCGAGTACACCAACCTCCAGCACAGCGCCACGCTACCGCCTCATCACGGCTACGTCGCGGCCTATCTCTACTACCGCCACTTCTTCAAAGCGGACGCCGTCATCCACATGGGCCGCCACGGCACCCTCGAATGGCTCCCCGGCAAGAACGCGGGCCAGGCCGGCTGGGACGCCTCCGAAGTCATCCTCGGCGACCTCCCCAACGTGAACTACTACATCATGGACGGCGACGGCGAAGCCATTCAAGCCCGCCGCCGCGCCGCCGCCGTCGACCTTTCCCACCTCACCCCCATGCTCGCCCACGCCGGCAAGGAAGACCGCTTCGCCCCCCTGTCGAAAGCCCTCGGCGAATGGGAGCAGACCCACGAAACCGCCCCGGCCCTCGCCGCGGAATACGCCGCCACCGCCTGGCGCGAACTCGAGTCCACCGGCCTCGCCGCCCAACTCTCCCTCGCCGCACTCCCGCGTGATGCGGCTCTCGAAAAGGCTGGCGAGTTCCTCGAATCCATCGAGGAGGCCCCCATCCCTCTCGGCCTCCCGACCCTCGGTATCCCTCCCTCCGAAGACCGCCAGCGCGAAAGCTTCCGTGCCATGCTGCTCTCTTCTTTTCCCGTCGGAGACTCCCGCCGCCGCCGCGAAGAGATCCTCGCTTGGGCCGATCAAACTTTCGCCGGCGGCACCGTAGCCGCCACTTCAGACAAGGACGAACGCATCCTCGGCGATGCCCGCCTCTGGCTCTCCCGCCTCCGCGCCTCCGCACCCCGTGAACTCGACATGCTTCCCCGCATCCTCCGCGCCGAGTTCCTGCCCAGTGGCCTTGTCGGAGATCCCATCGCTGTCCCCGACGCCCTCCCCAGCGGCCGCAATCTTCATCAGGGCGACCCCTCGCGCCTGCCCACTCCCGCCGCCTGGGAACTTGGCAAGAAGCTCGGCGACCAACTCATCTCCGAACACACAAAGAAGAATGGCAAGCCCCCGGAGAGAATCTCCATGGTGTTGTGGCAAGGCGAAACCGGTCGCAACCAAGGCGCCATGGAGGCCGAAGCGCTTTACCTCATGGGCGTGCGTCCGGAATGGAACGCCCGCGGCCAGGTCGACCGCCTCAACCTGATTCCGGATGCCGAACTCGGCCGCCCCCGCATCAACGTCCTCTTCACCGCCTCCGGCCTCTACCGCGATGGCCTAGGCGACAAGATCATCCTCCTCGACCGTGCCGCCCGCTTGGCGGCCGCCGCCGGCGACAATGCCCTCTCCCGGCAGAACAAGGCCACCGAAAAGGCGCTTCTCGCTTCCGGCATGGCGCCGGTCGAGGCCGCCGAACTCGCTGGTGCTCGCGTGTTCGCCACCGCTCCGGGCTCTTATGGCTTCGGCCTCAGCCAGTTCGTTGAGCAGAGCCGCGACAAGGAAGAGCCCCAGACCATGGCCCAGCTTTACCTGACGAAGATGAACTATGCGTTCACGGAGAAGAGTTGGGGCGCCAACGCGCCCAAATTGCTCGAGCATCAGTTGCGCGGTAACGAGGTCATCTTGCATAGCCGGTCCTCCAATCTCTACGGCGCAGCCGACAATGACGATGTGTATCAGTACATGGGAGGCCTCCGTGTTGCCTCGGAAGCAGCCGGCGCCAAGCCGGAGCTTCTCATCAACAACTTCCGCCGCCGCGGTGGAGAGCGTATGGAGACCGCGAGGAACTTCCTCGCCGCCGAACTAAACGCCCGCAACTGGAACCCGAAATGGCTCCAGGAAATGCAGAAGGAAGGCTACTCCGGCGCCCGCGAGATGGTGAAGGCTGTCGAGTATCTCTACGGATGGCAGGCGACGGCTTCGGACACCATCGACCCCACGGTTTGGAAGAAAACCTACGACGTCTACGTCGCTGACGAGTACAAGCTCGGTCTTCAGGAGTTCTTCGACAAGGCCAACCCCGCCGCCAAACAGAATCTGGTCGCCCGTCTCCTCGAGGTTGACCAGCAGGGCACCTATAAGTTCACGCCCGCCGAGCGCGAGACCCTGGTTAAGGAATACGTCGAACTGGTTTCTCAGAACGGCCCGGCCTGTTCGGCCAACGTCTGCGGCAATGCCCGCCTGCAGAAGCAGGTGATGAGCCTGGCGAAGAATCTCGACCCCGACGCCGCGGCCAAGTTCCAGCAGGAGTTCACCAACGCCGCTAACGCTCGGCCCGTCCCCCGCAAACCGGCCGCGCCCGCCGCCCCACCCGAGCCCTCCGACCCGTACCGCGGCCTCAAGGTCAGCATGGTGAAGCTGAAGCGTTTCGCCACGGAGACGCAGCGGCTCATCGGCAACAACCCCCGCGCCGCGGCCGGCGTCGCCACTTCGCTCCTCCTCGTCAGCTTCCTGATCGCATGGACGAAGCGCCGCCGCCCCTTTTTGCTCTCGAACCTAGACCTCTCTAACTCCTAAGACCGGTGTAGCCTGAAGGGCGCTGCCCTAAGTCGACCTCACGCTTCACTCCGGCGGCCACTGCCGCGAGCACGCGTGGTTCGTCGATCGCCATCGCGGATTCGAGAAGATCACTCTACCCGCCCTCGTCGCGGCCCTCCGCCATCCTGGCGCCGGCCTGCTCCTGTTCGACACCGGCTCCGGCCCTCACCTCGCTAACTCCCGCAGCTTCCCCGCCCGGCTCTACCGCTGCCTCCTGCCCTTCACTCTCGCCCCGGACCCGCTGCCCACCGACGGCCTCTCCGCCATCATCCTCTCCCACTTCCACCCCGACCACATCGGCGGCCTCCGCTCTCTCCCCGCCGTCCCGCTCTATCACTCCCGCGAAGCGCTCCATCAGTTCCGCGCCCTCTCGCCCTACCAACCGGCTCGTCACGCCTTCCTGCCCGAACTGCTCCCGCCATCCTTCACCTCCTGGGCCATCGAAGACTGCACCCGCGTCACCCCGCCCAATCTAGCCCCCTTCACGGAAACCTACGACATCCTCGCCGACGGTTCCTTGCTCGCCGTGCCTCTACCCGGCCACGCCCTGGGCCAGCACGGCCTCCTCTGCCGCCACCGCGACGGCTCGGAGACCTTCCTCGTCGCTGACGCGGCCTGGGTCCTCACCAACATAACCGTACTCTCGCTCCCGGCTGAACCCCCTCTGCGCCTCCTCGGCCACCGCGCCACCATCATCGAAACTCTCAAGAAACTCCACGCCCTCCACCGCCGCCGCTCCGATCTCGCCATGCTCCCGTCCCTGCTTGACCTCCTCCGCGCTTGCCTCGCCGCGCGCCGGCTACGGACCCTCCGCGTCCCCCAAACGCCACCCCTCGCCCTCACGGACGCCCAAGCCCGCGCCTACGCCGATCAGGAACTCGCCACCGGCGTCTCGCCGCTTCCGCCCTACAGCTTCGGCCTCTCCTCCGGCACCACCGGCGACCCTGGCGTCTTCATCACCACCCCCGCCGAACGCGCCCGCTGGGCCGACAACATTCTTGGCAAGTATATCCCTCCGCACAGACTGCCCGGCCTCCGCGCTGCACTCTTCCTGAAACACAACAATTGCCTCTACTCAGGCGTCCGCGGTCTCCGCTACTTCGGCCTCACCGCTCCCTATCCCGATCCCCCTGGCGTCCCAACGTTCTCGTCGGACCGCCCAGCGTCCTCTTCCAACTCCCCGACGGACTCCGCCCCCACACCGTTCTCGCCGGCGCCGAACCCCTGTTCCCGGCCGACCGCTACTCCCTCACGCAAAAGTTCAACATCGTCCCCCGAGGCATCTACCAAGCCCGTGAAGGCTTCCTCCCGGTCCCAGGCCTTCCAACACGACTGTAGTTCTCGCAAATCTCGAAGTTGCTGATAGATTGGGGGTTGTCTTCCTTCCTTCGATTTCCTTGTTCGCCTCCGTTAGTGGCGCTGGTGGCGGCTTTTTGGCTTTCTTTCGCCAGCGTACGGCGCTACAGCTTGAGATTCTGGCCCTTCGTCATCAGCTCGGTGTTCTGCAACGGTCCGTGAAGAGGCCGAAGCTGACGGCCGCTGATCGTTTCCTGTGGGGCTGGTTGTCGGCGGTCTGGGAGGATTGGCAACTGAGTGCCGCCATCATGAAGCCGACGACGGTGATCAGCTGGCATCGCAAGGGCTTCGGACTCTTCTGAACGTGGAAGATTCGGCGGGGGAGGCCGGGGCCATCACCGGCAGTCTCGGCGGACGTCCGATCCTTGATTCGTACGATGAGCCGCGACAACCCTCTCTGGGGCGCACCACGGATTCACGGCGAACTGCTCAAGCTTGGCATTGGCGTCGGCGAATCGAGCGTGAGCAAGTACATGGTCCGCCACCGTAATCCGCCATCGCAGACGTGGCGTACCTTCCTCGACAATCACGTCAAGACCATGGTTTCGGTCGACTTCTTCACGGCGCCGACGATCCGATTCCAGGTGCTGTATGTGTTTCTAGCGCTGGCACGCGACCGCCGCCGGATTCTCCATTTTGCCGTGACCGCTCATCCCACCGCGGAATGGACCGCGCAGCAACTCCGGGAAGCCTTTCCCTGGGACACCGCGCCGCGCTACTTGCTGCGCGATAGCGACCGGATCTTCGGGAAAGATTTCGTGGATCAAGTTAAAGCCATGGGGATCAACCAGGTGTTGTCGGCACCGCGTTCCCCCTGGCAACGGGCTTATGTCGAACGGGTCATCGGCACCATCCGCCGCGAATGCCTGAACCATCTCATCGTGCTCGGCGAAGGCAGCTTGTACCGTCACCTGCAAAGCTTCGTGGACTATTATCTTCGGAGCCGGACCCACGTGGGATCGGAGAAGGACACACCGGAACCTCGCCCCGTCCAATCGGCGGACATGGGGCCGATTGTTGCGATGACGGAAGTCGGCGGCCTGCATCATCGTTACCAGCGCCGCGCCGCATAAAGGCATCTTCGACGCTATTCCATCCGCAATGGTCTGTGCTCTTGCGCCGCCCTATTGACGGACACCGCGGCCGCGGCCACGAGGCCTTTGGCGAAGCGGCCAGAGGCGTTGCGAGCCGACGACATCGCGCGAGTGAGGTCCGAAGACGCCCGCTCAAAAACCAGAAACGCTATGGAATCCGTCCGGTCACACGTCAAGACAAGGTTTCCGAGAAGGGTATCGGGTCAATGACCGCCGCACTATGATGTCGCCTTCGATGACCGCTTCCATCGCGATTGAAAATCGCCCGATCGCCAAGAAGGCGGTAGATCTTTCACACGAATCCCGAAGTCAGGCCGCCGAGATTCTCGAGCGGGGCCGGCCGGCCGTTCGACTTGAGCGTCCTATCAGGGACACGAGACGGAACAGACGGCCGCGGCAGTCCCGAACCCGATCTCCAAGCTAGCGTTTCGGCTCAATGAAGTTGTGAATGAGGCGCTTCGTTCCCTCATTCGATGTTTCGGCGATTCGACTGCGATCGTTGATGAAGTCGTTTGACTGCGAAGAGGAGCGACAGGAACCGGAAATTCAAGGTTCGAACGCCATTGCCCCGCCCGCGTTCGTGCGGCAACTCGTTCGAATCTGGCGGGGGCAATTCGAAAACGGAAGTGTTTCGACCGCGAATATCGTCAGTTGGACCTCGGATCACTTCGGCCCTTCTCTTGCCAGGTCGGCGACGCCCGGCTGTTCCCCTTGTCTCAGTCCAAGAGTCCGAACTCGGCAGTTAGCGGCGCACCGCGCTGAGTCGCTGCCTCGCTACTGATGGGGTGTTCCATCGGCGCGAACGCTTCACCAGCACGCGGTTGCGGTACATCAGCAAACCAGTGAGGAAGAGTACTCCGGGGAAGAGTCCGACGAGCACCCAAATGAGGCGAGTAACGGAGCCGCCAAAGGTGCCGAAATGCAGGGCGTATATGTCCCGTTGCAGCCGGACTCCAACCGGCTGTTCGGCGTGGAAGTCCAGGCGGACCACTGTGGCAGTGGCTGGGTTGAGATACACGGTGTCGTCGCCTTGCGTGCGCCAGTCCCCGGGCAGAACCCGTTTCAGACTGTGCGTATCGCCCGGCCGCGATGCGAAGCGGAATAGACTGGGCTGGCCCTCTGGAAGGGCCGATCTCGCCGCAGTCAAAATCGTATCGAGATCTTTCCAGTGGCCGCGCGGAGTTGCATCGACGATGGGCGCTGTGGTTTTGGCTGGTCCTTGCGTTAGCCACGCGAGGGCCGCCTCGTATTGTTTGGGCCAAGTCCAATAGCTTCCAGTGAAGCCGAGCAGGACGAGGAAGACAGTGGATGCCAATCCGGTGAGTTTGTGAACGTCATAGTTCTGCCGTTTCCAGTTCGCGTGTTTGGCATAGCGCAAAGCATTGCGCCAGGAGCGTATGCCCGGCCACCAGACGACCACACCGCTCAACGCCATCGCTACCATACAGAATCCGCCAATGCCGTTGAGGAGCTCCCCGGTATCTCCCGCCAGAAGATGGACGTGAAAATCGTAAGCCAACTGCAAGAACTTGTCACGATAGCGATCCTCGCCGAGCACTCTGCCGGAGTAGGGATCCACGTAGACTTGGACGCGCTCTTTGTTATGCGAGAGTCGAAACGACCAGGAGGTCCCATCCGGATAGAGGAAAACGTTACTGATCGTCGCCTTCGGATAGGCCCTCTGAACTGAGTCGTACATACTTTGGAAACTAGCTTTTGATGGCTGGGGCGTGACGTGGATGAGTTGTGGGATCATCGCACGCTCCAGCTCCTTCTTGTAGACGATCAGGCTGCCTGTTACACCGATCAACAGAAAGTAAATCCCAATGACGATCCCCATCCAAAGATGGATCTGGAACAAGGCGTTGCGCCACCAAAGCTGGCGAGGCTGCTTCAGGAAGGACATAGGCTCTAGAAAGAAAAACGGAGGCCGAACTGGACTTGTCGCTCACCGCCGCCGTCGAGCGTGGCGAGAACCTGGCCGAAGTTGGCGCTGTTGATGTTGCGTTCCGGTAGGGCGAAACGGGGAGTGTTGCTGAGGTTGAAGGCTTCGGTGCGGAATTCAACCGAGTATCGATCCCGGAGAGTCACGCGGCGAAACAGCGAGAAGTCGTAGTTGCGAAAACCGGGTCCGCGGATGTTGCTGGTGGCGCCGTTGCCGAAGCGATTGGCGCCAGGTACGGCGAAGGACTCCCGAGTGAACCAGAACTGCCCCCGCCCGATACCGCCTGGGTATTGCACGGGCGCGACGTGATCGGCGAAGTTGCCGTTTCCGGGGCAGTTGCACGCCGTGGCGTTGGCAGTGATGGTGCCCGGCAAGCCGCTGACCACACGCAAGATCCCATTCAGTTGCCAGCCGCCCAACAAGGCGGCCGCTAGCCCTGCCGTGGCCCATCGCTTCCCCTTGCCGAAAGGCAGCTCATAAAGGTGCGTCAGGTTAAACATGTGCGTTCGGTCGTAGGACGCGGGGCCGTAATTGCGGCGGAAGTCGATATGCGAGGTGACGACGCCGGATTCCATGGCCTTCGACCAGGTGTAGGCGGCATTCAGGAAGAGGCCTTGCGCGAAGCGTCGATTCCAATTCGCCTGCAGCGAATGGTAGTTATTGTTGACGGCATAGGCCCGCGCGTTCGTCGTCGCCGAGCGCCCGAAGCGCTGGAACAGCGGACGGCCATTGTTTCCGGTTCCGGGCGCTGCTGCGTTCAGATCATACTGCACCGGCAGCCGGCGTCCCAGGGTTCCGACGTAGGCAACATCGACGACGCTTTGCCACGGCAACCGCTTCTGCAGCGTCAGGTGGTAGCTTTGCACGTAGGGGTAGCGATTGTTGAACGGAATGTGGAAAAAGGCCTGATTCGGAGCGGGGTTCAAGATTCCTGTCGAGGGAATCGGGATGCTGGGAATGCCAGGAATCGCACTCAGGTTGCCGTCCACGGTGAAGTCATTGGTGTTGCCCACCTGAATGTTGCCAACCACGGGGAACTGCGTCGAAAGGGTCCCACCGGTGTAACCATTGATGCCAGTGAAGTAGCTAATCCCGTATCCACCCCGCACCACGAAAGACTCCCGGGCGCGATACGCAAAACCAATGCGTGGCGCGAAATTGTTGTTGTCCTGGATGATTCCAGTGCTCATGCCCACCTGCCCTATGCCTGCCACCAGGAGCGAATTCGTAGCCGGGTCGTAATTGGAGGCTCCACCGGCTTGGCGCGGAACAACCGGCGTGTACAGCTCCCAGCGCAAACCGAGGTCGATCGTCAGTTTTCGACTGACCTGGATGGTGTCATTGGCATAGAGGAAGTGGTTCCACTGCCGATTCGTCGGGGTGACCGTCAGGTAGGTGCGGCTCATCTGGTCGGCCGCCCCGAGCAGGAAGGCAGCAAAGGAGTTGCCGAAGTTGCCGTTCGGTCCGAGGGCGGGGCCATTGCGGAGTTGGGTTGGGCCGGGGTTGAAGTTGAATAGGCCGCGAGGGCCGAGATTCAGACCCGTTGCCTGCAGACGGTCTCCCCGAAACCGGCGTATGTCGCCCCCGAACTTCACGGTGTGCTTGGCCGCGATCCAGGTCCAGGAGCTGGATGCGTTGAAGATGTTATCCGTCGAAACGATGGGGTAGATAAAGTTGGCTCCGAGGACGGCCATGCCCGTAATAGCGACTCGCGCCAAGCCGCGCTGGGAGAGGGACGTGGGCGTTGGGTCGCCGATACCGAATCGCCGGCTCAACTCCTGATCCGCGTTGATGCCTTCAACCCTTGACTGGTAGCGGTTGAAGCCAAAGCGATTTTCCGTGAGGAGGTTCGGCTTGACGGTGAACGTTACGTTGGCGACGGCTGTATGCGTATCGACCGTCGACTCCGCGCCGTCACCGAGTATGTCGCCAATGGCCGCACTGTTCTTGGTGGCGAACGCGCCACGGTCGTACTTAATAAAGCCAAAGCTTCGCGCATTGAAGCGATGGTCAGCCTTGATGCCGAATTGATGTCCTCGCACCCGCGACGGGACGTTGTTGATGAGGTTGTTCTCGAGTGCCCCGGGTTGGTTCGGTTGAATGAGCTCGGGAACGACTGCACGGGAGACGGGATGAATTCGAGAGGCAGGAATGACGTTTCCTGCGAAGGGCGTCCGCCCTGTGCCGTCCCGGTTTCCGGTGGATGGATCGAACAAGTTCAATTGCGGAACGCGGGAAAAGTCTCCCGTACGCCAGGCCGGATCGGGGACGGTGGTGGTGGTCGTTTGCGCCTGCCGCTGCAGAAAGCCTTGGTAGAAGCCGAACAGGAAAGTCCGATCCTTGACGAGCGGTCCACCCAGGGTGGCGCCATACTGATTACGCGTGAGATTGGGCTTGGGCTGCGGCGCTACATTGAAGAAGTTGCGCGCTCGCAGCCGGTCGTTCTGGTGAAATTCGTAAAGGCTGCCATGCAGGTTGTTCGTGCCCGAACGGGTTACGACGGAACTCACGGCGCCTCCAGAGCGGCCGTAGTCCGCGCTGAAGTTTCCCAACATCATGTTCACTTCACTGATGGCCTCAACGGGCGGGACGTTGATGGTGACGCCAATCAACGGGTCGTTGTTGTCCGTTCCGTCGATCATCGAATTGTTCGAGCTGCGCAGTTGGCCATTGGCCTGATAGGCGCGGGTGTCCATCGGATTCTGCAGGGTGGTGGAGACGTCGGAGGTGGGCGTAACCCCCGGCAAGATACTGGCCAGCTCCTGGAAATTTCGGGTCGCCAGGGGCAGTTCCAGCAGCTGCTTCGCGGGAAGACTGCGAGACAGATCGGAGCGGTCCGTTTGCAGTTGCGCTTGTTCCGCGGTGATCTCGATGCGTTCCTGAGTAGTCGCTAACCTCATCGCCACGTCGATTCGGATCGTCGCGTTCGCGGGTACGGCCACGCTCTTCACTGCGTAGACGGCAAAGCCCGGGGCAGTGATCTGGAGGTTGTAGTTGCCCGCAGGCAGGTAGGGTTGGGTGTAGGATCCGGCGTCATTCGCGTTCGCCGTCCAACGTTGACCAGTTCGAGGTTCGAAAAATTCGACTTTTGCATGCGGCACCAGCGTGCCGGTCGGGTCTGTAACGTAGCCAGTCAATATCGAGTTGGCGGTTTGAGCCAGAAGGCTTGCGGCAGCCGCCAGACAAAGGACATGAGTTCGCAGCATAGGGTGTGTTTCCGGAAGAGAGGTGCGACGGCGACGGCAAAGGGAGACGTCATGGCCGCAGTCTCGATCTTTCGGTGTTATGATAATGAGAACACACTATCAAAAAAGAGTGCAACTAAGGAATTGACCTTTTATGGACTTGTTTTCTCCAAAGCCCATCATCGCCTCGGAGCGATTGAACCTCTTGAAGCAGGCGGTCCGGGACCGGTTTGCGCTTCCCGAGGCCGCTATCGTCCGGCTCATTGAACTGCAGTGCACGGAGGAGGGCTGTCCGCCTCTTGAAACGGTGGTCGCCATTCTGAGTTCAGAGGGCAATCGGCAGTACAAGATCCACAAGGCATTGGCGGAGGTGTCGCTCGAAGACATCGCCTCCCTCCAGTGAAGTAGCGCCGGATCAAAAGCTGTAGCGTAGGAGGAACTGCACGACGCGGGGTTGTACCAACTGCGCCGAATACGTTCCAAGGCCAGCGCCGCCGCTGGTCGTGTTGAGGGATCGGGTATCGAAGCGGACGCTATTGGTGAGGTTGAACGCCTCGGCGCGGAGCGAGATGCGGTGGGACTCTCCCCAGGGCAACGGGAAGGAGCGGCCGAGACCGAGATCGGCGGTGAAAAGGCCGTCGCCGCGTAGGTTGTTCCGAATGCCGGTCTCGCCGGGCAGGGGCGAGACGAAGGCCGAGATGGCGGCCGCGGGGTTCGCGAAGAGGTTGGGTCCGCTGACGGCGTCTTTGTTGCGTGTGGTGGCAGGGAGGGGGCCATTGACCGCCGCGAACCCGCGGAAGTAGTGGTTCGTCGGAAAGCCGAGGCCGTTGGCGATGGTAACGGGGAAGCCGCTGCTGAGGCGGAGGATGCCGGAGAGTTGCCAGTCGCGGGTGAGCCATTTGGCTTTGGCCCAAGCGGGCGGAGTCCAGACACCGTGGGCGTTGAACTGATGGCGGAGGTCGAAGTCGGAGGGGGCGCGCATCTGTTCCGGAGCGAAGGAGTTGATGACGTAGGAGCCGCTGAAGGCATCGCCACGTTCGACGCCGGACGTCCAGTCCTCTGACCGGGCGAGGGTGTAGTTGGCTTCGAAGAACGAGCCGTTGCGGGCCCGTCGCCGGACGGTGAGTTGGAGGCTGTTGTAGAAGCTGTCGCCGATGGAGCGCCAGGAGAAAAGCGACGCGAACTGGGGACTATAGAGGGAGTAGGCGCCGAGGCGGCTGCAGCCGGGGGCGCAGCGGACGTCGATGGACTGTAGCGCGCCGACGGCGTTGTTGGGGAAGGCGTGTTGATAGAGGAAGTAGGCGACTTGAGAGGAGGTCAGGGCAGTGTCTGCGGTGACGGAAGGATATACGCGTGCGAACGCAGGGTATAAGCGGTTGAGGTTGCCGGCGGTCGTTGCGAGTGCGGGGAAGAGGTTTTCCCAATACGGAGTGCGGTCGATTTGGGAGAGGGGGACATTGCCGCGTTGGACTAGGGCGCGAGCGGCTTCGAAGTAGGTGGCGCCGCCCTGGGGATCGCGGAGGTTGAGGGGCATGGCGGCGTCGAAGAGGCTGAGAAGCTTCTGGCCGCGGCGGGCGTGCCAGCCGAGTTCGGTGGACCAGGAGGAGGTCCATTGTCGTTGCCAACTGGCCGAGTAGGTTTCGGCCCACGGGGTGCGCATGGCGCGATCCGGGGCGGGAATGATCGCGCCGACGGCGTTTGCCGCGGCGCGGGGATAGGTGATGGGGAACTGGAACGGGACCGGGGCAGGGATCACTTCGGGCGGGATGGTGCTGAGATTGACGAAGCGGGGGGCGGCGGCGATGGTTTGCGAGGCAGCGGCGTTGACGAGCGAGTTGCGTAGGCCGAAGGAGCCGAGGGAGTCGTAGAGAGGAGCGAGGGCGGCGCCCGCGCGGTCATAGACGATGCCGAAGCCTCCGCGGAAGACGTCGCGGGAGGTGGGGGACCAAGCAAGAGAGAGGCGCGGGGCGAAGTTGTTGCGGTCGGGATCTGCAAAGACCGGTTGGCCCGGGTTGGCGAGGACGTAGGAGAGCAAAGGCACGGCGGAGGCGCCGAGGCCATCCTGGGCAGCCGCGCTGCGACGGGCGAAATAGTCGCCGACACTGATATCGGGAATGGCCTGCAGGCCAGCGTCTTCGCGGGTGGGCGACGAGTAGGAGTAGCGTAGCCCGAGGCCGAGGGTGAGCGAGGGGCGAAGGCGCCAGAAGTCCTGGATGTAGCCTTCCCAATCGGTGTTCGAGAACTGGCGGCGTATGGGTTCTCCTTGCGGGATGATGTTGCCGGAGCGATCGTAGTTGACGGCGGAGTTGCCCTGCGAGATGACGCCCATCGCTATGATCGCCGCGCGTACGTAGTCGGCCTGATTGGCTGGGAGTAGGTCTGGCGGAGCGATTTCGGCGCCGCCGTTGGCGAGACGGGAGACTTGCGTGACCAGCAGAACGCGGTTTTGTTCGACATTGTAGCGGCGGTTGTCCGTGAAGCGGATGACGCCTCCGAGTTCGAGGCTGTGGTTGCCGCGGCGGTAGGAGAGATCGTTGCTGAGGGAGTGGGTGGGGGTCGAGCGGCCGCGGCTATAGGTAAGAGGTACGGGAGCGGCGATGCCGCCGCCGAAGCTGAAGAGAGGCCCGTTGGTGGTGCCGATGTCTTCGAGTTGGAAGTAGGTGAGGCCGTAGCGCGCGCTGTTGGTGAGCGATGCGGTGGGGGACCAGGTGTGACCGGCGGCCAGCCCCTTGCTGAGATTGCGGGTTTGGAACGGCGGGAGGGTATTGGGGAACTGGAGGGGCGTGGTCGTGCGGTCCCATTGCAGATTGCCGCGGAGGAAGAGATGGTGGCGCTCCGAGAGGGGGGCGTCGAGCTTCAGCGTTGCTGTATTGAGTTCCTCGCGGAAAGGCGCGTTCCAACGGTAGCCAGCGAAGTTGAGGGGATCGAGGTTGGGTAGATCGTTGGGGAGCGGGTACTGGCGGAGCAGGTTGAGGGCATTCGGATTGGGGCCGAGGCGACGGGGATCGAGAGCGGCGAGTTGGGCGGGTGAGAGCGTGGCCAGCGTGTTGTTCCGGGTGCGATAGGTGACGGTGCCTTCACGGAAAAGGGCAGTGGGGACGTTGCGAACGGAGGTGGTTTCGCTGGCGTCGCGGCGGCCCTCGTAGGCGCCGAACAGGAAGAGTTTGTCGCGGCGGAGGGCGCCGCCGGCGGAGGCGCCAAAGACGTTACGAACCAGCTTGGGGCGGGTGGCGCCGATGCGGTTATTGAAGAACGAGTTGGCGCTGAAGATCTGATTGCGGTGGAGACCGAAGAGCGCTCCGTGGGGCGAGTTGGCGCCGCTGCGCGTGATGGCATGGGCTTGAGCTCCACTGCTGCGGCCGAGGGAGGCATCGGGCATGGCCGTGACGACGCGGAACTCTTGAATGGCTTCCGTGAGCAAGCGCAGAGCGGGGGAGAAGGCGAAGCCGGTCTGCGGGTCGTTGATGTCGACGCCATCGAGCGTATAGTTGGCTTGGTCGCTGCGCCCTCCGTTCACGGCGCCGTTCCGGGGGTCGGCATCGATTTCGCCGAAGTTGCCGCGGAAGGTGGTGTTGGTATCGCGAAGAAAGGTAACGCCGGGTTGCAGGCTGAGGAGAGCGGCGAGGTTGCGGCCTTCGAGGGGGAGTTGGACGATGCGGTCTCCGGTCATGGAGTTGCCGATGGAGGCGTCGCGGGCGTTGAGTTCGTTGGCAGTGGCCGAAATCTCGACGGCGGTGAGTCCGCCAGGGAGTTCGAGTCGGACGATAAGATCGCGGGGTGTCCGGATGGTTAGAGTGAGATTCGACAGAGAATACGGCTTGAAGTTGGTGGCGGTCGCTTCAAGCTGATAGTCACCAGGAGGAAGGGCGGCGAACTCGAAGTTGCCTTTGGGATTCGAGCGGACGGTGCGGGTGGAGCCGGTGGTGGTGGCAGTGAGGCGAAGCTCGACGGCAGGGACGCGGGCACCTTGGGGATCTTCCACGTGTCCGCGGAGGAGTGTGGTGTCCTGCTGGGCGAGGACGGTGACGGCTGCGAGTAAGAGCAGAAGAGTGAGGCGCATAAGTCATCGTTTGTGGGCGAAATAGACGGTGGAGACGGAGAGAAAGTGGAGGTCGCGGCGGGCGAAGAGCCAATCGGGATGCTGCGGGTCGAGGAGGCGGGCGACATAGGCGGCATCGGCAGGGTCGACGCCTTCGTAGTTGGCGTAACGGCGAAGCCAGCCGGTGAGGTACTGCTGTTCGAGAGGGGAAAAGGGGGCGTTGCGTTCGTAGAGAAATGACTTGGCAGTGGGGTTTTTGAGACCCGCTTGGGAGAGGGCGGCGAGCCATCCGGCGGGATAGCGGCCGCGCTGCACGCGGTCGGCGAGGAACCAGCGTTCGAAGGCTGCTTGCAGGCGGGCTTCGAGGCCGGGAGGGACGGAGCCGGTATCGCGAGGGAGGAGGGACTGGGGTACGCGATTTTCGCGGAGAACCAGGCGGCCGCCGGGCTTGAGCAGGGTGGCAAGTTGGCCGACGGCCCGATCGATATCGGGGAGGCCATGGAGGACATGGCTGGACCAGACGAGATCGAAGGTGGCCGGAGGGAAGGGGGGCTGGTAGAGATCGCCAGGAACGAAACGAATGGATCTGGAGAGGCCCGCAGCTGCCGCGCGGAGACGGGCGATGCGGAGGGCGTCTTCGTTCTTGTCGAGTCCGACGGCACCGGGGCTGCGGAGGCGTCGCGCGATGGGGAGGAGGTGGTCGCCTTGTCCGCAGCCGGCATCCAGGACGGCTTGGCCGGGACGCGGGGCGAGCCAATTTATTAGTTGCTGGTCAAGCGGCCCCCAGAAGGAGGTTCGGAGGGTGGTGGAGGCGGGGATGGCGTCGTCGGCGAGGAGGGGGGCGACGAGCAAGGGAAAGAAATGTCGGCGGGGGAGAAACATTTTGCTCGTATTTGATAATGAGTAATCATAATCTTTAACCGAACGGCCGTTCAAGTCCGAAAGTGAAAAAGTTTTAGGAGACGAAGAACATGAAGTTGTCAGTCATGATGGTTGGACTGTGTCTCTCGATGACGATGTGGGCTCAACGGGCGCCCGTTCCGGCGCCATCCCCGATCCCTGGCTGCCATGCCAAAGGAGTGAGCATGCATGTGATGTATGGACAGAAGGCGGATGTAATGCGCGCCGCGAACCGCTTACCGGCTGAGCTGGACTCGTTCCGGATGCATCTGTTTTTGGTGGAGTCGGGGAGTGGAGCGGAGGCTCTGCTTTACGAGAAGAAGGATGCGGGCTGGGAAGCGCAGAGCTGGAAGGGCGCTGGGCTGAAGGAGCTGCGTTCGAAGCTGGATGCGATGGTGCTGCGGACGCGGGGATCGAGCTGCGCCGGAGACGAGATGAAGGCGATGTTGACGGCGGAGGGTGTGGACCTGAAGCCGCGGCAGGGCGTGACGGCGGCGACGTTGACGGGAGTTCTGGAGACGTTATTGGCGGACCGTTCGACCGGGTACATGCGGGTGACGGTACTCGATCCCTGTGAACGGGCAGTGATCGAAGGAACGGCGCTGGCGCAAGCGCGGTAGCGGAGGAGTCCAGGGGCCGAAGCCGCGTCGCTTCGGCCCTTGGCTTTTCGCCTCGCCGCGATTCCACTCAGTGTGCTTATTCCTGGCGCAGGGCGACCAGCGGGTCAATGCGGGAGGCCCGCCAAGCCGGTACAGTGCACGCCAGAACCGCGACGGCAATCAGCACGACGGGCACACCAAGGAAGATAAACCCGTCGAAGGGCGAGACTTCAAACAACACGCTTTCCATGTAGCGGCTCGCTGCGAAAGCTAGCAACACTCCAGCGAGCGCTCCGATAGAGACAAGCAAGGTCCCTTGGCCTAGGATCAGGTTCACCACGTTGCCGGACTGGGCTCCGATCGCCATGCGAATGCCGAGTTCCTTGGTCCGTTGGGTCACAACAAAACTCATCACGCCGTACAGTCCCACCGCCGCCAACAGCAGAGCGATCGAGGCGAAGGCCGTCAGGACAAAGCTCCACAGTCGCCGCTGCCAAACACTCTCCGCCGCTACCGTCTCCATCGTCTTCACATCAGCCACTGCAAAATCAGGGTTGACATCCTGGACCACTTTACGGATGGACTCCAGCATATGGGCCGGATCCGAATCTGTGCGGATCACCAGATTAGTATTGGGACTCGGATACTGTCCGTAGCTCCAGTAGACCTCGACACCGGATTGGTTCTCCGCTGGATGCCAGCGCGTGTTCCCCACTACGCCAACCACGGTGGTCCAGGGATCGTATTCCTGGTCATTGCCCCAGCGAATCTGTTCGCCGACCACGTTGGTCCGGCCAAACAACAGTTCAGCGGATCGTTGACTCACGATAATCGACTTCGGGGCCGTGATGTTGTCGCGATCGGTAAAGTCCCGGCCATCCAAAATGGGAATGCCCAAGGTTGCGAAGTTGCCCGGGGTCACATCCGCGCCGGCGGCCGGCCCCCGGTAAGCTTCGTTCTTGGTAGCGCGCTTTCGCGTATAAATCTCCACGGCTTGGCGCTGCTCAGAGCGATTGAGAAAGGGCACGTCGTTGCCGGCGGCAACGGAGTTTACGCCAGGGATTTCCATAATCCGCCTGCGCATGCGCTCCACTTCGAGGGCATATCCCTTATATGCTTCTTCCGGAGTCGCCTTCGCCATGAACCGTCCGATCGAAGCCACCATCAGGCGTTCGGTTTGAATTCCCGAATCCACCGCCATGAGTTTCGAAAACGACTTCATCAGTAAGCCAGCGCCCACCAGAAGCACGACACTCAAGGCGACCTCAACAATCACCAGGCCACTGCGGATGCGCCCCGCCAGACCACCTCCGGAACTCCCCTTGGCGCCCTGCTTCAAGGCTTCATTGGGATCGACCCGGAAGCTCTGGATCAGGGGGGCGAGACCAAAGAATAGAGCAGTCAATGCTGAGGTCGCCATGGCGAACGAAACAACCCGCCAGTCGAGTCGGAACGTCATCCACTGCGGAAGCTCCACTGGAATCAAACGGGTGATGCTGGAGACACCTACCTCCGCCAATCCAAGCCCGAGCAAGCAACCCAATACCGCATAGCCAGCGGCCTCTCCCAGTAGTTGGCGCGCCATCTGCCAGCGTCCCGCTCCCAAGGCGGCCCGGACAGCGAACTCTCTTTCCCG
Source organism: Bryobacteraceae bacterium CoA2 C42 (assembly GCA_019931245.1). Classification (GTDB taxonomy): domain Bacteria; phylum Acidobacteriota; class Terriglobia; order Bryobacterales; family Bryobacteraceae. Next base: position 11,517 of record JAINDL010000084.1, on the reverse strand, counting down.
CGATGCCGCCCGGGCCACGAAAAGGTTGGCGACGTTAACGCTCCCGATCACCAACAGCAGAAGAACGGCGGCGCCGACCAGCAGGACATAGGGGCGCATGTTTCCGGTTTCCGAGTCACGGAGCGTCATGAGCTTCGACGTAAACCGGCGATTGGTGTCCGGGAATTGGCTGGCCTGCGCTATCGTCAAAGATTGCATCTCCGCTTTCGCCTGATCCAGACTGACACCGGCCAGGAGCCGGCCAAGAACCACATGAGGACGCACGTCTCTCCGCTTCCACCAATCTCCGGCGTAGCCGGAATAGCGTGCCATCAGAGGCGCCCACACATCGGTCCGATCCGGATAATCGAAGCCCGGAGGCATCACCCCGGCGACGGTATAGGACTCCCCACGCAGGCGAATGGTTTGACCGCTGATGTCGGGCCGCGAATGGAATCGCTGTTTCCATAGCGAATCGCTGATCAGCGCTTGCCGCACGTTTCCTCCAATCTGGTCATCGGCCGGACTATAGACCCTTCCGATGACCGGCGCTACTCCCAGGAGCTCGAACAGTTCCGCCGTCGCGAAACTCAGGCGGACGGATTGCGCTGGACCATCCGCCGTCAGACTGCTTGGGAACGTAACGTGGGCGGCCAGCTTCTCAAAGGACTTGGCATCGCGCCGCCAATCCCAGAAGTCCGGAATGGAGACGTCAACTTCCGACTCCTTCAGGTCTGGTTGCACCATCTTGATCCGGACGATCTGGTCCGCGTCCCGATACGGAAAGGGGCGCAGGAGAACGGCATCGAAAAGACTGAACACCGTTGTGGCCGCTCCAATGGCCAAGCCGAGGGTGCCGATCACAATTGCGCTGAAGCCTGGCTTGGAGCTTAGGCTGCGGATCGATTGCCTGATGATGTCAACCATGGATGCAAAACCTTACTCCTTAAAAAGTAAGTTTGAGTCCGAGTTGGAGTTGGCGCGAGGGCGTGATAGTGCGAGTGGCCACCCCGAATAGAGCGGAAGCGATGGAGCCGCTCGGTCCGGCGAAGTTGGCCCGGTTGAAGAGATTGAAGGCATTCATCTCTAGCGTCGCCGCCACTCGCTCCGTGAGCGCCATCCGTTTGGCCAGCGAGAAATCATAGGTCTGCACTTGCGGAGCCCGAAGTGGATTTCGTTCCAGCGCCGCGGAGGGATTCGTTACGTTTGCCGGCACGCCAAGCACCTGCGCGGCAAGAGCCTGAGGAATCAGATACTGAGCCCGGCCATGACGACCGTTCGCGTAGATGTCGTTTAAGCTGCCGCCGAGCAGGGCGGGGCGGTCCCGGGCGGCGTTGCCATCGTCATCCACATCGCGTCCCAGTGTCAGATTCATCCGTTGGCCCGATCGCCAAATGAATAGTCCGGATGCCGACCAACCGCCAGCGATCGCCTGCGTGATCCCGGAGGCTTGCGAGAGGAACCGGCGGCCCCGGCCAAAGGGCAGCTCATAGATGTGGCTGAGTGTGAAGTTATGCGGGGTGTCGAAGTCCGAGTTTCCCCGGTCGGACCCGCGTGGCCTAGGGACCCAAGCTGCCCCGCCACCCTGGAAACCGTTCTCGGCGCTAGCGCCCGTGTTGATCAGGCCTGCCACGGTGCTAAAGGCATCGGCCGACCAATCGTCCCGAAAACGGCTATAGGTGTAGAACGCCGTCAAATCCAATCCATCGCTAAACCTTCTCTGAAATGAAGTCTGCAACGAGTGGTAGGACGAGTGGGCGAAATTGATAAGTTGATTCTGGGTTGTAAATCTCGGATCGGGCCGCAAGTTGTTGGGGACGCCGCCACCGCCATTCATTTCCACCAGATTGATCAGGCCGCGGCCGAACGAGCCAACGTACGCCGCCGACGCGGTCATCGTCTGTCCAATTCGGCGCTCGTAGGCGGCGTTGATACGATGCACCAGAGGATTGCGCAAGTTCGGGTCCACGGCCGTCACCGCCGGGCTCGCCGCCAGGTTTCCGATCGGCGGCGGCGCGAAACGAAAAGGAACATTTGGCGCGGTCGAACTGAGCGCCATCGGCTGGTTGCTGACGACGCCAGTGAACTGGATCTGCAAGACGCGGTCGGCATAGAGACCGTAGCCGCCGCGGACCACTTGCAGCCCCCGGCCACCAATGTCCCATGCGGCGCCAAGCCGTGGCTGAAAGTTGTTCATGTCCTTCTGGTACAGCGGACGGTCCGCCGCGATGCGCTGCACCTGGTTCGCGGTGCGGCCTCCGCCAAAGGCAGGATCGGCAGGGCCGGAAAGGGCATACAAGTTCGAAACGGCAAAATTCACTTCGGTGTAGGGACTGAAGTAGCCGTAGCGGAGGCCGAGGTTCAGGGTGAGGTTGGCGGCAATGCGCCAATCTGCCTGGACGAAGTATTCCTGAACCTTGGACCGATAGCCGCGCATGGGGGATTGGGGGCCGCCATTCTGGCCGAACGCCGTTAGAGTGGCCGACTGGGCTACCGCCTGCGCTTGGCCGGGCGAGGCGCCCAGTAGGCCGTTCGGTCCGATGAAGCCTTGAAAATTGTAGCCCGGGGTTCCGGCCGAGAAGTTAGCCACATTCAGTTGAAAGGACCGCCAATCGAACCCGGAACGGAATGTCCAACGGTTAGAGGTCCAGGTGTGATTGATTGAGCCTTGCGGGGTGGTCTGGTTGTCCGTGAATCGGCTCACGACGCTCGTGGTGAGGGGCGTCCCGATACCGGTAATGCGCAGACCTGATTCTCCGATCACGTTTAACGCTGCCACGCCGGCAGGTAGGAATGCCGGCAACTGCTCAAATCGGTTCCGCATCACGCCACCGCGGAGTTCCAGGATCTGGCGCGGCGAGATCGTCCAAACCGCCTGCAATACGGCCGAGAAGTTCAGCCGGTCTGCCAGTTGATTGCCGATGGCGCGGTCGGCGCTGCCGCTGGTCAACTGAGACTTGGCTTGGTTGTAGCGACCCGACAAAGAGAGGCGGTCGGAGATCCGATGATCGGATCGAATCAGGAAGGCATCCTGATCCACGTCGCGCTTGGGCGCCGCGCCGATCAACACGGTCCCGGCTTCGCCATTGGCGCTGTTGCCATCGAAGAGTGCTGCGGGGAAGCCGGCCGCCAACGCAGCCGAGCGGTCCGCCGCACTGAGCGCGGAAAACGCACCCGCCGGATTGCCTGTGGCTGGCACGATCCCCGGCTCCAAATAGAGAGCGCGATAGAAGGCGCCGAGATCTCCCGGCATCTGAGTGATCAGGGCCGCATTGGGCACCGCCGCGTTGGCGATCGACTGCTCATTGCGCCTTTGCCGGAAGCCTTCGTAGTTGGCAAAAAAGAAGTGCTTGCTTTTGACGATGGGGCCGCCTACCGTCGCTCCGAAAACGTTCTGGACAAAAGGCGGCACGATGGCGCGGCCGCTGCTGTCGAAGAACGGACCGTTGTTGAAGAAGTTCCGGGCATCCAGTGCGTCGTTGCGGACATGCCAGTAGCCAGACCCGTGAAGCTGGTTGGTTCCGGATCGCGTCACCATGTTGACCTGCGCACCCGAGCCCCGGCCAAAGGTCGCGTCCGCGTTCGAGGAGATGGTTCGGTACTCCTGCAGCGCTTCAGTCGAGATCACGTTCGGGACATCCGGGCCAAGGTCCGTCGTTGCGGCGTTCACGCCTGAAAAGCCGGTTGCCAGCCGCTCATCATTCGAACCCACTCCATCCACAGTGAAGCTGTTCGTTGATGGGCGGGTCCCTGAAAATGAGGGGTTGATCGGCGCATCGCCGAACTGATCGCCCGCACCCACCCCCGGAGCGAGCAGAATCAGGCGTTGAAAGTTTCGTCCGTTCAGGGGAAGCGACTCGATCTTCCGATCGGAGATGAGATTGCTGACCTCGACACTCTGCCCCTGAATAGCGACTGCGGCTGCACTCACCGTGATGGTGCTGTTGCTCTGATCCAGGGTGAGTGCGAAGTCGATACGGCGCGACTGGTTGACGTTCAGCGAGATACCGGTTTGGCTCGCCGGTCGAAAGCCCGCCTTGGAAACGGTGACCTCGAAACGGCCAGGACTGAGGCGGGGCAGTCGATAGAAGCCATCGCCTCCGGATGCGGTCTCAACGGCAATGCCTCGATCCGAATCTACGACCTTGACGGCGGCTCCTTCGACAGCTTTGCCCGAAGGGTCGATAATCAGTCCATCCAGACGGCTGACGATGGAGCTTTGTCCGAAGGCTTGTATGCCGGTGACAAGTAATAGCAGCAGTTGAAGCGTTCTACGGTTCATTTTGATTCCTCTCGAAGGTCGCGCATCGTTTCGACGACGGCGTGGAGACTATTGAAGGTTTGCTTGGTGCCGCTTGGATCTTCGAGGGTCCAGCGGTCTGGCTCGACTACGATGCGGTGGGAGGCCTCTCGATGCACCGAAAAGCCGATGCGCTCCAGCGCGCGCCTCGTCCAGAGTGCGGGAAGTCCTTCGCCCTCCACTGCTGCCACACCATCCCGTTCTCCGTGTAGTTCAAAGTGCCCGTCGGCTGGATTGAACTCGATTCCTTCAGAAAGGAACGCCTGAGCGAAGGAGCCGTTCAGCACCAGGTCCTCGGGAGCCCCGCAATGGAAGGCGCCGCCCTTCTCGAGCAGCCAGAGTTCATCGGCCGAGCGGATGGCGAGATCAAGATCGTGAGTCGACAGCAAAATGGTCGCGCCATGATCGTGGGCCAAGCGCCGGAGTGTCCGCATGATGTCGACCCGGCGGGGCAGATCCAGGAACGCGGTGACCTCGTCCAGAATGAGCAACTGCGGTTGCTGAGCCAGCGCACGGGCCATCAAAACCTTTTGCCGCTCTCCGTCGCTAAGTTCGTCCACAGGGCGTGCCGCCAAGTCCTGGGCGCCGGTTGCTTCAATGGACTCTCGAATGATGCGATGGTCTTCGGCGGATAATCGGCCATTCCAGCCGGTGTACGGATAGCGGCCGAGAGAAACGAGTTCATAGGCGCTGAGCAGGCCCACCTGAACCCGGTCCGTAAGCACAACGCTCAACAGCCGCGCCAACTCCCGCGAAGAGATCGTATGAATATCGACTCCATTCAGCAAGACCTGGCCCGCAAGAGGCGTCTGCATCGCACAAAGGGTGCGCATCAAGGTGGACTTGCCTGCTCCGTTCGGTCCCAACAAACAGACCAGCCGTCCCTTCGTTAAGCGGAGGTTCAGGCTCGAGGCGACGGTCTTGTTCGGGTACCCAATCGAGAGTGACTGCGAACTGAGAATCGTGCTCATCCGGCCAAGCCTCGCATCTGTTTCTGTCGGAGCAGAACCCAAAGGACAATCGGTGCGCCGATCAGTCCGTTCACGGCATTCATATGGAGGAAGTGTTTCGCCCAAGGCAGGTGCGTAACGAGATCGGCGCCCAGCGCCAACGTGCTACCCAGCAGGATCACGGCCGGCAGGAGTACCCGATGGTCCGATGTCTGAAAGAGGGCCCGGGCGAGGTGGGCCACGATGATCCCCAGGAACGCGATGGGCCCGCAGAATGCCGTCACCGTTCCCGCAAGCAAAGCGACCAGGCCGAACGTGAGCATCCGAGCACGGAACACCGGCAGCCCAAGCGTCTGGGCGTAGCGTTCGCCCAGTAGTAAAGCGTTCAGCGGCTTGACCAGCAATACTGCGATGCCCAAGCCGAGCGCCGTTATGGGGACGAGAAATTCAAGCTGTCCGCGTGTGATGCCAGCGTAGCTGCCGTCGTTCCAGGAGGAAAAGGCCGCGGCCTGATACTCGTCGGTGAAGTGCAGGACGACACTGATGAGACCCTGGCAGAGATACCCGAGCATGAGTCCGCAAATCAACAGCGTCACCGTGGAGACGCGGTGCGCAATCCACAACAGGACGGCCATCGCTGCGAGAGAACCAATTGCCGCGGCGGCAACTTGACTGAGATCCCCTAAGAAAGCGAACTGTGACAGGAAGGAGTTTGACGCCGCTCCGGAGATGACTACGACGATGGCGACGCCGAGTCTGGCGCCGTCCATCACCCCGAGAACAAAGGGGTCCGCCAACGGGTTCCGAAACAGCGTCTGCAGCAGCAAACCGCACACCGCAATCGCCGCGCCAGAAAAGAGCGCATTGACGGCCCGAATCAGGCGAAACTGCTGGACGATCTGCAACCAGGTATATCGTTCGGACTCGCCGGTGAAAAGGATACGAGCGACGTCGCCGAAGGGTATTGCGACTGCGCCCACTGCGAGTTCTAATAGAAACACCACGAGGATCGCCCCGGCGAGCGCGAAGTAGGGCCAACGCGGCGTTGCCCGCAGTTGGTCAGTCCAGTTTTCGGAGATAGTAGGGTTCATAGCGGGGAAGGAGTTCCGGATGGAGGGCGGCGATCATGTCTTTCAGGACGACATCGGGATAGTCCAGGCTCTGGTCTTGCCAAGGGGGGCGCCGATGAGTCTTGGTGTTTTTGTCGGGGCTCCAAATCTGGTTGGTGGCAAAGGAGCGTAGATTCGGCATGACAGGATTTAGACTCGCGAGACCGGCCCGCGTATTGGCTGAGAAGCTGCGGCTTATGTAGAAGCGGGCTTCCCGTTGCTCGTCAAAAGCCCGCTCTAGATTTACGGGAATGAGACTGTAGGAGAGTTCGTCCTTCCAGAAGTAACGGCCGCCGGCGTCGGCGATTAGAGCCGCAAAGAAATTGCGGGCGCCGTTCAGGTTCCAGATGTCCCGCCCGGACGGCCACCCGACCAACACCTCGGGCCGGCTGGAGACGGACTGGGTGATTGTTTTCAGCTGTTCGTAGCGCTCCGCCGCCGGCGCAAAGATCTCGTTGGCCTGCCGCTCCCGGTTGAAGAAGAGCGCGAGGAATTTGATCCACTCGGTCCGGCCGAGTACAGTCTGCTCAAAGTGGTCGGCAGTGGGAAGAGCGCGAATCCCCACTTCCCAGAGCTTGGGATGGGTATTGTAGTTCGGCCAGGCGGAGTAGAACGTGAACAGCAATTCGGTATCAGTCGCCATTGCGACCTCCACCGAAGAGTGAAGTCCGGATCCGACCTCGCTGATCTGCCCCTGGCGGTGGCGTTCGATGACGTCGGGGTGAGAGATGCTGTTGATGCTGGATACGCCGATCAGGGATTCGAGCAAGCCCATGCGTACTGCTGCGGAAAGGAGAGAGGGGTTGGATAGGACAAAGCGTTGCGCGGGGACCGTGACGACTTGGACATGGGAATCATGTGGCGGAACCGGAGTGCCGCACTGCACAAGCAAGTACTCCTCCGTCACTTTCTGCTCCACGTTGGGGCGAAACACCAACCGCTTGTAGTTTCCGTGATAGGTGACGGTGAACTGCGTTGCGTGGTCGATCTTCGCTTTGTCCGGAAAGTAGTCGATGACGGGCTGATAAGAGCCTGCACAGTTGGCGATAAGGTTTTCGGCCGGAGGGGATGTAAGTGCAACGGAGGGAAGGGGCCTCCGAAGGCCGATATCGGTTTGCCGGCAGGCGGTTGCCAGTGCAAGGCAGGAGAACAGACAGCATCGAAGAGCGCGAGACTCAGTGGTCATGACGAGTCGGTCTATGCACAGGGCTACGAGGCGACGTTTCCCGCGCCCATTCCTCCCCAGGACCGTCCCTCTAGAACTCAGCAAGTCACTACGCCTCCTGCAATGATAACGAGAGGTAATTATCATTACCTATTTTGATTTCGTTTTCAATAGAGAATTTCGAATGCACCAACCCCTTCTCCCGCCACGCACGTCGACCCACCTCAAGCAGGACAAGCGCGCTTTCTCCGTGGCGGCGAAGTTCGAAGCGGTCTAGCCGTCCGCCAGGATCCGATTAGCTGGCTTCGCTTCGCATCGCCAGCCACTGTTGCGTGGTTTAATCAGCGCATGTCTCGGAAGTGCGTACTGCAACCTTCGGACTGCGACCGCATGCCGATTCCGCTACGGGGAGTTCTCGCTAGCTGAGGCGCCATTCCCGCTGCATTGGGAGTTTCGGCGCCTAGGGTGGCGGATTGGCTCCAGCGGCGCGAAGCGCTTGGGCTACTACTCCAGCTCCCGTGGCCCTAAACACGCAACGCGGATTGGCCCGACGCAGCCGTCCCGGCGAGAGGCAGCACCAGCGGCGGCTCCGGAACATGCCAGCTCATTCGGCGCCATTCCTCTCCGAGTCGCTCGGGTAAAATCGCCGGTTCATGCCACTCCCGCAGTGACTCCCGCCGCCACGCTAATCCGTACTCGCGAAGAACCCAATCTTCATAAGTAGACAAGAAGCGCAGCGTCCAGCGCAGTAGTTGCCGGGCGATGCGAATCTGGTGCCGGGTATTCGGTGGCCGTAGCGATCCGAACGGCTCCGCACGCCACGCTCGATGCAACGGCATTCCATCCGGCACCCAGCACGGGACAAAGCAATAGCGCCCGATATAGATTCCCCCTTCGCCCGGCAGGCACACCAACAGGCCGAACGCCCAAAGGCATAACGAGGGACCATCCGGTTGTTCCAGTGCGTATCGCGTACTTCCCATCTCCGGCTTTTCAGGACGCTGACGGTCAAACCCAAAAGCCATCAGCAGGTTCCCGTGTTGGCACCGAACGTCCCGGCCCCAGCACCAACACTGCTGGTGAAGCAGGAACTTGCCGAGTTGCCAGAAGTCTTGCGGCCAATTCTCCATCGCCGCTACTGCCCAATCCGCAACGTGCCGCGATCGTCCACAATCTCGGCGCCCGTCTGCACCGCTTCACTCAAGAACTGCACCGTTGTCTTGTGGACTTTCGGAAAGTGCTTCTGAAAGGCGAAGCGGATCTCGCCCTGCACCGCACTCCGGCAGACGATCGTGCCGGAAGCGTTCAGATCGCTGTGCATGTGGTCGCCATGATCTTTGTAGATTCCGTCCGCCTTACCTACGGTGAGCGCACACCCCGACGCCGCCGGCAGCACGACCATCTCGGCCATGCGCGTCCTCACCGTCTCCAACGCATCCGCTAGCTTTTTCTTATCGGCCGGGGTAGACGGCTGGTATTCGAAGCCGATGATGCTCTCCATCGGGATCTCCCACTCCCAGCTTCCCTTTAGTCCTTCAAAGGCCATGCTCAGCTTACCCGCCCCGTGCTCATGGGCACCGGCTGAGCGTTTCTCCCCGTCCTTCTGGGCCCAGGCCACACTCAATCCGCAGGCCACTATCCAGATCGCTATCCGCATCGCTCTTGCCTCCTTCGGCATTGGTTCTTAGACTTCGCTCAACGACCCCACCTGCAGCCGTCCGGCGGCCGTGGAGGCGGCAAACTGTTTGTCATCGGGGGCCCACTGGAGGACAGTGATCTCGCTGTGCAACTCGGCCGCCGCCAACTGCGTCTCGCCCTTATCCGGACGCCACAAACAAAGGCGGCCGCTTCGGCAGCCGGATACCAGATGCGCACCCCGCCGCTGATAGGCCAACGCGCTGAGCATAGCCTCATGCCCCCGCAACTGGATGGGCCGGGTGCCGGCCGGGCCCTTGCCCGAGCAATCCCAAACGATCCCGACCGGGCTACCACCGGTGGCGAGGTAGCGGCTGCCGGAGTCCCAGGCGAGTTCGCGGACCTTACTGGCATAGCCGCTCATCTCCAGATCCTTGCCCGACTTCCGGTACCAGAAATGTACGCTGGCATCCTGGTTGCCTGTCGCCACGTAGTTGCCGTCCGGGCTCCAGGCCACGCGCAGAATGGACCCCTTCCATTCGAAGGTCTGCGTGGGCTCGGCGTGCGAGACGCGGAACATGGCCAATCGGCCATAGGTCACTGTGGTGAAGTACGGGCTATCACCCTGCCAAGCCACATCGGCGATGGTGCTGGGATGAGCCGGATACTCGCGTTCGAACTGGCCCGCCGTGGTCCACAGCCGCAGCACTTTACCGGCGGCGGAAAGGAGATGGGCAGAGCCGGGGCTGCACGCCACCTTCTCCACCCAAGGCGCCCCGGCATCGAGAGCAAAGAGCAGTTCGGCCGACTCCGGCTGCCAGATCCGGATCTTGCCGTCCTGGCCGCCGGTGACGAGCGTGCGGCCGTCCCGGGACCAGGACAGGCTCGTGGTCCCGACGTTGTGACCCGGCAGCGTGGCCACCCGCTCTCCCGTCGAGGCCGCCAAGATCGCCACCGGCCCGCCGACCAGGCCCGCGGCGAGCCACTGCCCGCCCGGTGCCCACTCCAGGGCGATGATGTGATCGTCGAGCTCCACGGACCAACGGGAAGCCAGGCCCACGGCCGCCTTTTTTACGCCAAACATGCTTTGAACCCCGCGTTGAGCTGCTGCCGGTTCAGGTTGCGGCCAATGAAGATCAGCGAGTTGTGGCGCGGCTCGTTGCCCCACGGTCGGTCGGGCCGGCCATCGAACAGCATGTGGACGCCCTGGAAGACGAACCGGTTCTCTTCGCCTTCGATGCTGAGAATGCCCTTCATGCGGAAGATGTCCGGGCCCATCTTCGTCAGCACGTCACGCAGCCAACGGTTCATCTTCGCAAGATCGAGATCGCCGTCCAGCACGATGCCCACGGACGTCACCTCTTCGTCGTGTTCATGGTCCGGCTTGTACTCTTTGCCGACTACCGGTTCAATCAACACGCCCTGGCTGTATAGACCCGCAGAGAACTCATCCGGGTGGTGTTCCGTGAACAGGGCATAAGCTCCCGCGGAGGGAATCGTGACGGCGAACCGCACCCCACCACCCGGCAACGCCAACTGATAGAGGGCCGCTTCCGGCTGAAGCGTTCCGCCGGGCTCGACCGCAACTTCGGGGGCGGAGAAGGTGAGTACGGCGTCCATCTGCGCCGACTCGAGCCCCGCGTAGTCCGCCGAACCGACAGGCAGCAGCACAGCGTTCATCGCCGGGTCCGGCCCTTCTTGCAGCACGTACTCATAGACGCCCGCATCCAACGCATACACCCCGCCCCACTCAAACGGGTACTCGGGTTCGAGGAACATCGGATCCACCGTCAACGCGCGGTCCAGGTTGAAGCCGCCTTGGTTGAGGACCCGGTCGAGGTCGATCTGCGCGTCCTGCGTGCGGTGGATCCGCGCGGCCGGGTTCATCTCCCGAATCCGCGCCTCCAGCTTGTCGACTTCCGCCGGCGGCACCAGGTCGATCTTGTTCAGCAGCAGCACATCAGCAAACGCGATCTGCTCCTTCGCTTCGTCGGATTCGTCGATGTGCAGCCAGATATGTTTCGCGTCGACGATGGTGACGATGCCGTCGAGCGACAGCCGTTCCTTCATCTCGTCATCGACGAAAAAGGTCTGGGCCACCGGCGCGGGGTCGGCCAGGCCAGTGGTCTCGATCAGGATGTGGTCGAAACGATCCCGGCGCTTCATCAGGTTGCCCAAAATGCGGATTAAGTCCCCGCGCACTGTGCAGCAGATACAGCCGTTGTTCATCTCGAAGATCTCTTCTTCGGCGTTGACGACGAGTTCGTTGTCCACGCCGATCTCGCCAAACTCGTTTTCGATCACGGCGATCTTTTTGCCGTGATTGCCGGTCAGGATCCGGTTCAATAGCGTCGTCTTGCCGGAGCCGAGAAAGCCGGT
>JAINDL010000039.1 GCA_019931245.1 Bryobacteraceae bacterium CoA2 C42 | reverse complement strand
CAGCTTCCTCGCCGCCCGCTTCCCCCCCCGTCCCCGGCGCGCCCACCAGGCCAATAGCCCCGCCACCACCAAAAACAGCACCACCAGCCCCACCGTCAACATCATGCCGCCGCTCCCTCCTCTCCCCTACCGCCTCTCGCGGTCCTCCCTACCCGGCTCCCCCACACCCCACTCACCTCTTCACCCAGCTCCGCCGCCCCGCCAGCACCGCCCCGCCCACCACCAAACCCACCACCCCCGGCACGCCCAGCGTCATCGCCGCCAGAAACAACGTCTCCGCCGCGTACTGTCCCCACCTGCACGCCACGCTCTCCCCCAGCCAGCCCCCGCACTGCCCCTTGTATTGGAAAACCCAAAACACCACCATCAACGCATACCCCGCCGCCCCCGGCCCCAGCAGCGCCAACGCCGCCCGCCCCCAACTCGGCCCCCGGCCCACCCGCCACGCCAACACCCCCGGCATCACCATCACCAGCCACATCACCCCCAACGTCAATGCCACCCCGATAACCTCCCCCATCCTGTCCTGCTACCGCCAGCCAAACTCAGCCGGCCACCCCGACAGCATCCCGTCTTTGCCAACTCTGGAAAAACACCCCGCCAAACTCCTCCCGTCCCGGTTCTGCCCTGGCAACTTCGGCGCAATCTCCCCGGGCTTCGCCAACGCCCGCATGGACTCAAAACAAAAAGCAAGGGTCACCACCACCCGCGCAATCCCCCCATCGACAAGCACATCCCCCTCCGGCTGGAACCGCTCCTGCGTCTTCCCCTCCTCCGCTGCCGACAGCCCGCGAAATCCGGTCAAAATCGCCCCCCGAAGCCCCTCATCGGAACAAAGCACCGCAATCCATTGAAGACACATAACAATCCAGCCCGGAATTTTAACTCTACTGTACACAAATACAGGCTGAAATCCTCTGGTTTTGATACTACCATCTCCATCGTAACGTTATCGCTGTTTGATTGAGGCGCACGCAGATGTTTGACCTTCTGCGGAACCGCGTCTCCGAGGCTGTGGAATCAATGAGTTACGCGGCTGCCTCCAAGGGCGCCAGTTTGTAGCTATTCGGCCTACTTCCACTGCCTGAACCTCTTCCGTTTGCATCACCGAGTCACGCCGTCGCAGGTTCCTTCTCCTTTGCTCCCGGCCTACCCGGCGCGACGCTTCTGCGGAACCGCGTCTCCGAGGCCTTGGAATCAATGAGTTACACGGCTGCCTCCAAGGGCGCCAGTTTGTAGCTATTCGGCCTACTTCCACTGCCTGAACCTCTTCAGTTTGCATCACTGAGTCACGCCGTCGTGTGCCGCACCAAAGTCCAGCACCTCAAGTGCGTCAGAGAACGCAGACAGATTACCACTACCGAAGCGCTACACCAGGAACCGGGGCTGACTCGGGGGAGACCGGGACCATCGCAGAAAGTTACTGGAGAACTCCCGGCCACTAAGTGAGCAGCGAAATCCTGTTGGAGTGCTGGCCGGCATTCTCAGCTGCCGCCGGACGGTGGAACCATTACCGCGGAAGGCCCGTTCCTGGCCACCGGCTTTGGCTCGTTGCCAGTTTTTCCCGCGGCTCCTGGGACGAATTTACAGGCCTGCACGATGGCAGATCAGGGACCTGCAACTGCGCCCGGTCGCGATGGGCGAATCGGTACAGGTGCCCGCTCCGGGGCCCTTCCCCGGGGACGCAGCACACCAGGCCGAACCGTCCGCTGCAATGCCTCCCGGGAGCGCCCGGGGCGACGAAGGCTCGCTTGGCCGCTGCTGGGCCGAACATCGCGACGCCTCGTCGAGCAGCGCAAGCCGCATCCGCGCGGACAGCCGGGATGAGGCTATCCCGGGAGCCCAATCAAACTCGACCCGATGGCCGCTGCCGGGTACGACCACGAAGCCGCCGTTCGGCAAAGGCGCGGCCTCGCCACCCCGCAGACCACGCTCCCGGAGGCTGCCCTCGTCGCGCCGCCAGCCTCGGCGGCAGGAGTCGAACACGGAATCCGGCAATCGGTGGGCGGCGCAAAATTAGAACGGCGACGGCGTCCACGCTGATAACCCCAGAGCAGCGTCTGCATCTCGGCCACCGTGCGCCGCCTACGGACCCTGGCCGGCTTCATCCCTTCCCTCGTCCGGACTCCTGACAACCAAAGATCCATGGGTCGGGTCATTCGCTCAGCCACCTCCGGGGTTACTTTGCCGACGACAACTCGGACCCGCGCAGATCTGTCCTCCATGCTGAATGCTTGCCTGAACAGGAGCGCGGCCGACGGGCGAGCACGGTCCTACGGCACCACCCACGCCCCCATGGCGTGCCAGTTGCTATTGCCGCCGGCCCCCGTTTGGACGCCGCCGTATATAATCTTCCGCCCGCGGAAGGCAGCTTTGAAGGTTAGCCGCACCGTGAGCGTCATTAGATTGCCGGAGTCCGAACGCGAAGAACCTACCGACTCCACCCGGCACTGCGAATTCTCGAGCGTTCCCCCGCTCGTAAGGCTCATCACGGCGGATTGCCCGGCATCGCCGTTGTCCGGCACCAGGAGCAGCAGGTTTCCCGGCACGAAATAGGGCACATAACAGGCGGCGGCGCCGTCGAGCGCGCTGTTGATCAGGATCTGGGTAGCCTGCAAATTCGTGGTCGCCGCGGCGTCCCGATAACTGACCGTGAGGGTAGCGCTGTTCGTAGTGCCTGAATTCGGCGTCAGGCTAACGACCATCGGGTTCGTGGCGGGCGCGGCGCCCACGGAGTAAGTTCCCATCGGCTGCCAGCCCGAGTTGTTCTGGTCGCTGTCCCGGGCGGCCAGGTACACCACCTTGCGCCCGGAGAACGTCGTCGCGTTGAACTGAATGACGAGCGTTAGCGTCAGGGTATTGCCACTGACGGTGGCCGAAGAGCCGGCGCCCACAATTGTGCACTGGCCGTTGGACGTCGTGCCCGATCCGGACAAGGGGAGGGCGGTTACACCGTCTCCCACATCGTTCACGAGAAAGAGGAAATTGCTCGGAAGGTCAAAGGCGATATAGCAGGCTCTCTCCCCGTTCAGAAAGTTATTGATCAAAACATTCACGACGCCCAAATCCGTCGCCCCGTCCGGGTCCGTGAACGAGAAAGTGAACGATTGCTGCGTGCCGGAGGTGGCGGTCGGACTGAGCGTACCAACGGCCGGCGTCTGCGACGTTGCCGTGTACTTGGTCAGAAACGCTGAAAACCCGGCCGCTTGGGTCCCCTGGAATGCGTTGAGCGTTGGAAAGGTCGAGGGTCCGGTCGTAACTCTCGTCACGTAGAGAGCGCCAGCGCTTCCAGAGAACAAACCATAGCCCACTTCCTCCCCAAGGCTCCCCAAAAACGTGGAGAATTGAATGGCATTGCCGCCTGGCTTGAGCTTCATGACGAAAGCGTCCTGCACACCGCCCAGATTCGGCTGGAGAGATTCCACCTGGACCAGATCGCTCGAAAGGGTCTCCCCGATCATGGCCAAGCCTCCCTTGTTATCGACTCCGATGTCGAACACCGAGTCCCGCCCCCTCCCCCCGATGTAAGTCGAATAGAGAATGCTATTGCCGGCCGGCGACAGCTTCAGCGCGAAGCCGTCTTGAAATAACAAGCCTGCCGGGGGCGCGGTATAGGTGCGCAGCGGATTCTGCAGCGGCAGGTCCGATGATGTAGTGGCGCCCGCCGCATAGAGGGCGCCTGTACTGTCGATCGCGATGGCCCACACCTTATCGTCCTCGCCTCCCGCGCCGCCCCCGAAATGAGTGTAATAAACAAATGCACTGCCCCCGGGATTCAGCTTGCCGAGGATGCCTTCGTTGCTTCGCGTCTGGACTAGCCCCGGGGGCGCGTTGACGGCCGGGTAAGCCGGACGTAGATAGTTATTGGCGCCGAAGTAGACGCCGGTGCTATCCGAGGCAACATCCGTAACTACGATATCGCCGAGCGCCGAGAGCCATTCAAAGGAGCTTCCCGCCGGCCGCACCTTCGCCAGGATGGCCCGGCCACCCGTCGATGTATTCAAGACCTGCGGCGCCGGGGTAACGGTCAGCGTACCAGACTTGATATACGCACCAAAATAGACGCTCCCGTCTGCCGCGACACTCAACGCCGCCGCCGCCGTACCGCCGGTACCGCCAAAGTATGTCGAATAAACCAGATCGTTGCCGGCCGCCGTAAACTTGGTAAGCGTTGCGTCCCGTTCCACCGCTGCCGTCGCACTGCGCGTGCCCTGAATCGCGCTCCGGACCGGGAAGTCGGTGGAATTACTTTCTCCCAGCAGGTATGCGGAACCGGCGTTGTCCACGGCCAGCGAAGTGGGGAGATCTTCCCCACTGCCTCCCAGATAGGTCGCGTAGACCAGTGCCGTCCCCGCCGGGTTAAACTTTGCGAGAAAGATCTCGTTGATTGCATGCGCCGTCCGAAACGGATTCACAAACGGAAACGACGCCGAAAGACTCTGCCCTGTCAAATAAACACTGCCCGCCGCATCGGCGACCACCGCCGTGCCCGAAGTTGCGGAAGAGCCCAGAAAGGTGGAGTACACCATCACCGCCGGATCAATTACCACCGGTCTCGTCCGGTCATACCGGCCTAACGCAAATCGCGCGCCGGATCCCGGTCGCAACGAGTAGCGGGCCTCGATCTTTACTTTTCTCCCCCCAATCACCTGGTAAACAAATGGCCTTTGTTGCATCACCCGTCCAAAGATCGTCTCCAGCACGAGGTTCCCCGCCCGGTCCACCGTCATCGAATGCGCCCCTTCCCACGCCACCTCGAGACTGGCCGGGTCCACGCCCGGCGCCACCACCAGGTCATACTCCAACTTCCGATCCTTCCCGTACCACACCAAATCCACCCCCGGCTGCACCTGCCGCGCTGTAACCGACTCGTACGCCGGAACATCCCGCTGCCAGCGGGACGGGTTGTTTCCGTGAATGTAGTTCGAAACCCCAGGCAACAACCGGCCCGGCTCCCAGTGAGCCGGCCGACCCGCGCCGCGAATCTTCATCCGCAGTGTCGTGTGGTCCACCCCGTCCTTCGGCTTCTCTCCCCGCGAGCGGTACAGCACGAGCACCGATTCGGTATCCGTGAGATAGAGATCATAGCCATCCGCCCGTGCCATATACCGGACCTCCGGCGCAAACTGGCCCCGGTTCCCCTCGAACCGCTGCGGTAAGCCACCGAGCATCTCCCGCGTCGTCCGCCCCGCCGCCCGCGTCAGCGGCGCATCCCCCGCACCGTCGAGGGTTCGCACAAACCCCTTGGTCAAAGGTGTGTATCCCCACCCGATCATGGTCAGCGTCAAAGCGCCCATACGCAGTCCAACCGCAACCGCCATGCTCTCAAACCTCCCGAAACTGCTCCCTGGGGGAATAGGGCAATCACCCGCTACCCGGGCACACCAGAATAGCATGCAGCGCCCGGATTTCCGTCAGGTACTAAGAGTTTTGCGCCCCGCACCGGACCAACCTCCCACCAGCGCCCGATCGTCCGCGCTGATGAGGTGGTCGTGTTCCCTCAGCACACCACCAGCGACAATCAGCGCTTCTTCCGACGCATCGTCTGGTGGGACACAAAGCATCAGCGGGAGTTCGTCTTCCTGACCAATCACTTTGACCTCGACGCGGTGTCCGTCGCTGCCGTGTATCGCCAACAGTGGCAAATCGAACTGCTGTTCAAGGCCCGCAAGCAAAATCTGAAGATTAAGACGTTTGTGGGCACGTCGGCCAATGCGCTGAAGATTCAAATTTGGACAGCACGGATTGCTTTGCGGCTGGTGCGGTACCTGCAACTGCGCAGCCGGCTACAGTGGCACCTGATCCGCTTCGTGGCGCTGCTCCGGCACCAACTCTTCGTCTATCGAGACCTCTGGCGCTTCCTGGATAACCCGTTTGAAGGCCCACCACCGCTCCAAAAAGACTACAACGCCCCGCAGCCCAGTCTGTTCTCCTGGAACCAGACGGGACCGCCCGAAACCAGCTCTACCTCTCCCGATGAGCAACCTCAAATTCAAAACGCGGAAATCAACACCGCAAGTCCTTTG
>JAINDL010000237.1 GCA_019931245.1 Bryobacteraceae bacterium CoA2 C42 | reverse complement strand
TTACCAAGTTTTGGTAACCGGGAACTAGACTGATGCGCAAGCGTCGACCTAGCTCAGGGAGCCGAAAAGCCTTTCGAGGCCGGCGATGAGCGACTTTTTTTGACTCTTAAGTGGGTTTGAATCGGTTGCGGAGTTGCTCAGATCTTTGACAATCTGGTTGGATGTTCAAGTAGCAAATACGTCAAGTACTTGAGTTCAGTTGAGCGGTACGTTTCCCGATTGCTTTCGAGTTATCGAGGGGAACAAATTCCAAACGGTTCAAACGAGAGTTTGATCCCGGCTCAGAATCAACGCTGGCGGCGCGCTTAACACATGCAAGTCGCACGAGAAAGGGGGCAACCCTGAGTAAAGTGGCGCACGGGTGAGTAACACGTGGGTATCTACCTTTTTGTGGGGAATAACTTGGGGAAACCCGAGCTAATACCGCATAAGCTCGAGAGAGGAAAGCCGAAAGGCGCAGGAAGAGGAGCCCGCGGCTGATTAGCTAGTTGGTGAGGTAATGGCTCACCAAGGCAGAGATCGGTAGCCGGCCTGAGAGGGCACACGGCCACACTGGCACTGAAACACGGGCCAGACTCCTACGGGAGGCAGCAGTGGGGAATCTTGCACAATGGAGGAAACTCTGATGCAGCGACGCCGCGTGAACGATGAAGCCCTTCGGGGTGTAAAGTTCTTTCGTCAGGAACGATAATGACGGTACCTGGAGAAGAAGCTGCGGCTAACTACGTGCCAGCAGCCGCGGTAATACGTAGGCAGCAAGCGTTGTTCGGAATTATTGGGCGTAAAGAGTATGTAGGTGGTGTCGTAAGTTTGGTGTGAAATCTCCCGGCTTAACCGGGAGGGTGCGCCGAAGACTGCGATGCTGGAGTATGGGAGAGGGAATCGGAATTCCTGGTGTAGCGGTGAAATGCGTAGATATCAGGAGGAACACCTGTGGTGTAGACGGGTTCCTGGACCATTACTGACACTGAGATACGAAAGCGTGGGTAGCAAACAGGATTAGATACCCTGGTAGTCCACGCCCTAAACGATGCACACTTGGTGTGAGCCATTCAGTTGGTTTGTGCCGGAGCTAACGCGTTAAGTGTGCCGCCTGGGGAGTACGGTCGCAAGGCTGAAACTCAAAGGAATTGACGGGGGCCCGCACAAGCGGTGGAGCATGTGGTTCAATTCGACGCAACGCGAAGAACCTTACCTGGGCTCGAACGGCTTCTCAACGACGGTAGAAATACTGTTATCCCGCAAGGGAGTGGAGTCGAGGTGCTGCATGGCTGTCGTCAGCTCGTGTCGTGAGATGTTGGGTTAAGTCCCGCAACGAGCGCAACCCTCGTCCTGTGTTGCCATCATTCAGTTGGGAACTCGCAGGAGACCGCCAGCGATAAGTTGGAGGAAGGTGGGGATGACGTCAAGTCATCATGGCCTTTATGTCCAGGGCTACACACGTGCTACAATGGCCGGTACAAACCGTTGCGAAGTCGCGAGACGGAGCTAATCGGAGAAAACCGGTCTCAGTTCGGATTGCAGGCTGCAACTCGCCTGCATGAAGCTGGAATCGCTAGTAATGCCGTATCAGAATGACGGCGTGAATACGTTCCCGGGCCTTGTACACACCGCCCGTCACATCACGAAAGTGGATTGTACTAGAAGTCTGCATGCTAACCGTAAGGAGGCAGCGGCCCAAGGTATGATTCATGATTGGGGTGAAGTCGTAACAAGGTAGCCGTAGGAGAACCTGCGGCTGGATCACCTCCTTTTAAGAGAGAACGTGGCAGGAGTCGCGGAAAGGTGGCGCTGAGCAATCAGAGCCGGAAGCCGACACACAGGCTTCAGAAATAACCGAGTAAGCGGCAGTCGTTCCTGTCCACAAAGCCGCTCTCTTTCTTACTCAAGTATGAGATTTTGCTATGCGGCGCAGCCTTTAGAGCGCGCGGCGGAACATCCAACTGGCCTCGAGAACAGTTCGCGGGAGCCGACTGCCACCGAAAGTGGCAGTCGGTAACCAAGAACACCAAACAACTCCATTCTGGGGCTGTAGCTCAGTTGGGAGAGCGCCTGATTTGCATTCAGGAGGTCGTCAGTTCGATCCTGATCAGCTCCACCAAATCAACGCATCACGACGGGCCTGTAGCTCAGGTGGTTAGAGCGCACCCCTGATAAGGGTGAGGTCGCTAGTTCGAATCCAGCCAGGCCCACCACTCTCCTGCGAGATCCGCCAACACCCCATGGGAGAGGTATGGAACGGAGAGTTCAGAAATCAGTTTTTCCGATCGGGAGACCTGCTTCCTGAGCTTTCAGCGCGCCGCGCAAGCGGGGCTGAGAATTGAGGTTTGTTCTTTGACAATTGAATATTGACGGGTATAAATAATTACAAATGCCCCAGCTCCGAGAAGCTAGCCGGTTCTATTGTAGGAAGCCGGTGAAGCCTGTAGGGGGCTGGAGAGTGCTTAGTAGAATACTTGAAAGTGACCCGCGCCGAAAGGGGCGGGAGGAAAGCGGCGCCGCAAGGCGCGGCTAGGAAAGTGTGTGTGTTGAGTAAATTTTATGGTCAAGCTACTAAGGGCATGCGTGTGGATGCCTTGGCACAAGAAGGCGATGAAGGACGTAACTAGCTGCGATAAGCCTCGGGGAGATGCAAGTAATCAGTGATCCGGGGATTTCCGAATGGGGGAACCCAGCCTGTGTGAACACAGGTTACCCTGTCCTGAATCTATAGGGGCAGGGAGCAAACTCAGGGAAGTGAACCATCTTAGTACCTGAAGGAAGAGAAAACAACAGTGATTCCGAAAGTAGTGGCGAGCGAAATCGGAACAGCCCAAACCGAGTGATTGGCAACGAGAGCTCGGGGTTGTAGGACCACAATAATCAGGAGGTTCATCTGGCGATGGAGACATCGGTAGTTGAGGGCTCCTGGTTAAACAAGGAATAGGAACGTGTTAAAAGAACGGCATGGAAAGGCCGGCCATAGAGGGTGACAGCCCCGTATTTGAAAATGCAATCCTTCTTTAAGTGGCTCCTGAGTATCGCGGGACACGTGGAACCCAGCGAGAATCTACCGGGACCATCCGGTAAGGCTAAATACTCTCTTGTGACCGATAGTGAACTAGTACCGTGAGGGAAAGGTGAAAAGCACCCCTGCGAGGGGAGTGAAATAGTACCTGAAACCGCATGCCTACAAGCAGTGGGAGGACTATGGCCGCAAGGCAAAGTCTGACCTCGTGCCTATTGAATAATGAGCTGGCTAGTTAATCTCAGTGGCAAGGTTAAGCGGAAGCGAGCCGAAGCGAAAGCGAGTCTGAACAGGGCGTTCAGTCGCTGGGATTAGACGCGAAGCGGGATGATCTACCCTTGGCCAGGATGAAGTCCGTGTAACAACGGATGGAGGTCCGAACCAGTGTTGGTTGAAAACAGCTTGGATGAGCTGAGGGTAGGGGTGAAAGGCTAATCAAATTCCGTGATAGCTCGTTCTCACCGAAATAGCTTTAGGGCTAGCGTCGTATGTTCCGTCGTGGTGGTAGAGACATGAAAGGACTAGGGGCCTTCCCAGGTTACCGAATCCTACCAAACTTCGAATGCCATGAACGAGTAATACGGCAGTCAGACTGCGAGGGCTAAGCTTCGTGGTCGAAAGGGAAAGAGCCCAGACCGTCAACTAAGGCCCCCAAATCTATGCTAAGTGGTAAAGGAAGTCGGGAGGCTCAGACAGCCAGGAGGTTGGCTTAGAAGCAGCCATCCTTTAAAGAAAGCGTAATAGCTCACTGGTCGAGCACCCCGGTGCCGATAATCCAACGGGGCTCAAGCATAGTGCCGAAGTTACGGGTGCGTTGTTTACAACGCGCGGTAGGTGAGCATTCCCAACGCAGTGAAGGATTACCGAGAGGAGATCTGGAGCGTTGAGAAGAGACTCTGCCAGCATAAGTAGCGATAAACCAGGTGAGAACCCTGGTCGCCGAAAGTCTAAGGTTTCCTGAGAAAGGTTAATCCGCTCAGGGTTAGTCAGTGCCTAAGGTGAGGCCGAAAGGCGTAGCCGATGGACACACGGTTAATATTCCGTGACCACCAAAACACGATCAAGACCGATGGGGGGACGCAGACCGTAAGCCTGGAAGAGGAATGGTTACGAATTCAGGTGAAGGGAGGACCGGATAGGCAAATCCGCCGGTTCGTCTGCCAGGAAAATCCTCTAAGGAGTGTTAGGTGACTGTACCATAAACGGACACACGTGGACAAGATGAGTATTCTCAGGCGCTCGGGTGATGAGTTGTTCAGGAACTAGGCAAATTAACTCCGTAACTTCGGGAAAAGGAGTGCCCACGCAAGTGGGCCGCAGCGAATAGCATCAGGCGACTGTTTAACAAAAACACAGGTCTCTGCAAAGTCTAAAACGACGTATAGGGGCTGACGCCTGCCCGGTGCCGGAAGGTTAAAAGGAGGGGTTAGTCGCAAGGCGAAGCTCTGAATTGAAGCCCCGGTGAACGGCGGCCGTAACTATAACGGTCCTAAGGTAGCGAAATTCCTTGTCGGGTAAGTTCCGACCTGCACGAATGGCGTAACGATCTGATGACTGTCTTAACAACTTGCCCGGCGAATTTGTGGTTCCGGTGAAGACGCCGGATGCCCGCCACAAGACGGAAAGACCCCGTGCACCTTTACTATACCCTATCAGTGAATTATGGGGCCATCTGCGCAGGATAGGTGGGAGGCTTTGAGACCGGACTCTTGGGTTCGGTGGAGCCAGCGGTGAGATACCACCCTGATGGTTCTGTGATTCTAACCTACTTCCCTTATCGGGAAGAGGGACACTGGTAGGCGGGTAGTTTGACTGGGGCGGTCGCCTCCTAAATTGTAACGGAGGCGCTCGAAGCTGCGTTCAGGTGGTTTGGAAATCCACCGACGAGTGCAAAGGCATAAACGCGGTTGACTGCGAGACCTACAAGTCAAGCAGGTGGGAAACCAGGACTTAGTGATCCGGTGGTTCTGTATGGAAGGGCCATCGCTCAACGGATAAAAGGTACGCCGGGGATAACAGGCTGATCGGTGTCAAGAGTTCATATCGACGCACCGGTTTGGCACCTCGATGTCGGTTCATCGCATCCCGGGGGTGTAGAAGCTCCCAAGGGTTAGGCTGTTCGCCTATTAAAGCGGTACGTGAACTGGGTTCAGAACGTCGCGAGACAGTTCGGTCCCTATCTGTGGTGGGCG